>NZ_JBVVQH010000002.1:0-394701 GCF_055811115.1 Mesorhizobium sp. WSM4832
AATGGTGGCCGGCTTCATACCGGAATGGTGGCCGGTGTTTGATCGGAATGGCGGCCGGCTTCACGTCGGAATCCGCACGATCATCAGCTTTGCCGCTTTGAGCTGCCTTTCCGGCACCATCTTGCGCAAGGATGCGAAGACCTGCGGCGGCACATACCAATCCTGCAAGAAATCGAGAACCTCCGGCAAAATTCCGGTCACCAACGGCTTCGGTTCGGCAGCACTCTTGCGATCTTCGGGCAGTTGCACAGTTGGCCCATCAGCCAGCGCCGTTGGCACAAAGGCCAGGCCTTCGGCCGACAGCAGGCGACGGAACGCCTCCTGCTTCAACGGATGTCGCAACGCTTCGGCTATCGTCTCCAGCCGATGCAGAGGGATATTCGCCTCGGCAATCATGTCGCGCGTTCTTTTGCATTCAGCCTGGTAGGTTCTGACCAACCAGGTACCGGTGAACACCCGGCCGGGCTCGTGCATCTTCTCCAACAGCGCGGTGTGCCTGGTGCTGCTGTTCTGCAGAGTGCGGTAGGCAGCATCGTTGCTCAGACAGACGCGATGTGCCCTCATGCGGCGCTCCCCACGAATGCCCGCCCGGCCAGGGCGACGAGCGGATCCAGCGATCGGAACAGAAACGCATCCATCTTCATCCCGTTGTTCACATGAAAGTTTTTCCCGATCTCACCCAGTTCATGCGTTGGGGCGATCAGGTAATCGCGAACGACCAGATCGCCAGGATGCATTCGGATCAGAACAAAGAAATCCGCCCTAGCCTCGTGCACGGCCTTTGCAGACCAGCGCGGATAGGCGTCGTGCGAAACGCGGCAACGGGCGATCGCCACCACTGCGGTGAACTCGTCATTGATGCGGATGAGCTCCGTTCCAGGGTCGCGTGAGACCTGCCCGCCTACTTCTCTGATCGCGACCAGCAGGTCTTCGATCACCCGATGGCGGGTAGCTTCGAGGCGGTTGTCGATTTCCATGAAATGACACTTTCTCGGCGGCAGGCAACCGACCAGCTTGTATGCTCCAAGCAGGCCTCCGAAACGCGATCTATAGCGCCAGCTCGACGGGCATTCCGGCGCTGCGTCGATGATGTCGCCAGAAAGTTCCCCATGGAGTTCGTAGAGGTTTCGCAGCGCCACCAGCATCTCATCGTCGTTCATACGCGGGTACAGCGAACTCAGTATTTTCTGCGCCTTATCGAACAATCTGCGATTAACAATCGGCTCAAAAGCGTTTTCTACCCGGACCCATTGGTCCGGGGGGTTGTACACCATCTTGCTTTTGAGTTTGGTGCAGCGACGATTCCAGACGTTGTTGCCGATATATTTCTCATTGGTGAGGACGCGGCGCACGCCCTCGCGCTTCCAGGGCCGGCCGAAGTCGTTCACCATCCCGCGAGCATTCAGGTACCTTGCAATTTCAGCTTCATTCTTCCCGGACCCGACAAACAGGCGAAAGATCAATCGAACAGTAGCTATCTCTTCCGGCGGACCCGGCACGATGATGACCCTATCCGATTGAAGGTTCTTGTGTTCATTGCGAGCGAGGATGACCTTCGGGCGGCCAAACTGGTCGATCATCAGACGCCTCAGTCCGAGCCCCTGCAAGCCGCCTACGTGGAACCCCATGCCGGCTGTCCTCACCTGCCCCATAAAGACCTTCTGAGACAGCATCCGGCTGTACTCTGCCGCCATGCTGCGCTTTATGGCCTTGAGCACGTCCGATCCAACGGTGCCGTCATTCCCGAATTGCTCGGCGCAATACTCGATCCGAACACCGGCCATCTGGCATCGATATTCGTAGGAGGCGCTTTCATCGACGTTTTGGAAACGGCCCCATCGGCTCACGTCGTAGACTACTACGGTATCGAAATCGGCGAGCCCGTGTTCAACGTCGAACAGCAACTTCTTGAGGCCGGGCCGGCTCTCCATATGCAATCCGCTTCGGCCGGGATCTTCATATGAGGCAACGATGTCGTACCCCATGATCTCGGCATAGCTGCGGATTGCATCCCTCTGGTTCTCCAGGGAATTCGTCTGGTGTTCGTTGGACATTCGCAGGTATTGCGCAGCGCGAATCCTGCGCCTCCCCTGGGGAGGTTTGCCGGCCGCTGCAAACTTGTCCATTGCCTTGCACCGTTGTGCGGGTGCTGTAAAACTAGCGGGCGATTATCGCGCGGCAAGAGGAACGGGATGCGCCAATACGTCGGGCTGATTCACAAAGAGGACGCCAGCGACTACGGAGTGTCCTTCCCCGACTTTCCCGGCGCCGTTACGGCCGGCGCAAGTCTCGAAGAGGCGTGCCAGCTCGCCGAACAGGCTCTCGCCTTCCACGTTGAAGGCCTGGTTGACGACAGGGAGACCATTCCTGATCCCACTTCTCTTGAGAAAGTCATGGCAGACACCGACCGTCGGGAACTTGCAACCATCATGGTTCCACTGAAGACCCGCTGAAGGTTACTACCGGGAGACCCGCGTTTCCCGTTTGGCAACCATGGTGTTCAACTGCCGGGAAACCGTGAATCACTTCGTGAGCAGGCTCCGCCGCCGTTCCGCCGCAATGCGACCGCACTCGGAGCTTCGTTTGCCCCAGCCTGTCAGTCCCCCGGGGCTTCAGAGGAGTTCGAGTGATGTTTATCAAGAAGGCCATTCTCGCGGTGCTGATGACCGCGGCGCTCGCCGGATGCGAGACGCAGACCGAAGGCCAGCAGCGAGCCACCACGGGCGCATTGGTCGGCGGCGCCGGCGGCGCACTGGTCGGCCAGGCGATCGGCGGCAACACCAAGAGCACGGTGATCGGTGCTGCAAGCGGCGCACTGCTAGGCGCGGTCGTCGGTAGCGCCACCACGCCGCAGGAACCGCGTGGCGAGCAGCTCTGCCGCTACCAGGACCGCTACGGCCGTATCTACACCGCGCCTTGCGACGACCGGTACTACAACCGCAATTATTGATGGTATCTGCTTCTCCCCGTTTGCAACCGCAGACGGGGAGAGCGCGCCCCTTCGACTCTAGACAGGCAGAATCTTTGTCATTCCGCGGGGCTCGGTTGTAGCGCCGACTTGCGCGCGAACCGGCGCAGCGTGACACGGCCCAGCGTTTGGCCGGGCATCTCGATGAGCTTGTAAGTAACCCAGGACAGAGCGAGGACCACGGGCAGCACGACCGCGAGCACGATGGCGAAGCGCAGCGGCGCGTCCAGGCCGTCGCCATAGCGGGCAATGACGAAGGCCGCCACGGGTTGCAGCACCAGCAGGTGGATCAGATAGATGCTGTAGGACAGCTCGCCGAGCACATGAAAGACGCCTCCGCCCAATGTGACGGCGACTTTTCGCGCCACCGCGCCCGCAACACCCGGTAGTATCCGATACAGGACGAGGGCAAAGACCCCAAGCACCAGCGCTTCGCGGATCAAGAACTTCTCAAGACCGTAGCCGTCGCCGAAGGGAATGGCCGCAAGCGCCATCGCCAGTGCCAGGTGCAGCAGCGGCCGCGATTGCCTTTGACCCAGCACTCCCGCCAAAAGCATGCCGCACAGGAAGACCTGGATCTTCAGCGGCAGGAATGACGGCATCGGGAAATGGACCGAGATTGACTTAAGGATCAACACCGCGAAGCCGCCGAGCGCCGCCGTGAATATCGCGCTTCCGACCCAGCCGAAACGGCGCACCAAAAGCATGAGCGCCGGGAAGACCGCATAGAACTGCATTTCCAGCCCCAGGCTCCAATCGGGCAGCGGCGTCCGATAGGCGAGGTTTGGGGAAAGGCCGAACCCGAATGTCAGGTGGGCGACAATGTTCTTCAGGCCGCTGTCGAGGAAGCGCTCGGGCGCCTGCGGCGCGCGCTGCAGGAATGCATCGATGATCATCCGCGATTCATAAAGATACGGGCCGAGCGCCAGTGCGCAGAACAGCATGACGTAGAACAGCGGCGCAATGCGGAAATAGCGCCGCGTCCAGAATTTCAGCCAGGTCTCAGGCCTTTGCCAGGGCTCCTTGTCCTGGCGCAATTGATAGTGAAACACCATCAGGAAGCCGGACAGCATGATGAAGAGATCGACGCCGAGCGCAGGATCGCCGAGCACCGGAAGATGCCAGCCGGTCAAGAGCAGGCAATGTCCGACAAGCACCCACAATGCGGCGGCAGCGCGAAGGCCGTCCAGGCATTCGATGCGCGATGACTCAGTCAAGCTACACTCCATGCTGCATTGCAGCATGACCAGCGAAGGGTGAATGTCAACCGTGTTTCGGCATGGTCGAAAGCTCCGGCGCTCGGATAGTGGCAGTGCTGGGGCCGTGAACGGACTGGTGGCTTCTCAAGGGCGAGATCAGGAAAGCAGACATGCATTCGCGTTCTAATGGCAATCGGTTCGAATCCCGTTCGACGCCAAATTGAGCAACGGTGGGCCAATCGCTCTTCCGGGCCTCGACCTGCGCTCGCGGTGGCCTTCCCTTGAAAAACTCGGACAACAGACCGTCACGTATGCATCTTCACCGATGAGCAGCGCAGCGTTCCAGCGTGCCCGCTTCGCGCGGGGCGAGGCTCACGTCGCGATGTCGTTGATCGGCGCCAGCGGAGCCGGCAGGTTGGTCTCGCCCAGTCCCCGGCGCAGCTCGATCTCGATGTCGCGGCAGATTTGCGAGATCGGCACGTCGTTGGCGTTGCCTTCGAACGGATTGGCGCTGCTTTCGCCGACCAGGTCCAGCGACATGTAGACCCAGCCCAGCAGCGCACTGAACGGGATCGTCAGCCAGATCGAGACCCAGCCGAGCACGCCGCCGAACTTGGCCATGTCGGCAAACACCGGGACGACGCCGAACGGCAGCAAGGTGCAGAAGATGATCATGAACATCGAGCTGACGATCGCGTATTGCCGGGGATAGGGATTGTTCTTGATGCGATCGCAACGGGCCTGCTGGTCGTAGAAGTCGCGTATCAGCTTGGTCAATTCCGAATAGACCTGCGTCGGAACGGCGGAGTTCTTCAGCAACCCGTTGACCTCGGCCAATTGCCTGTCGAGAAGAGCCATCGCCGGCTGCGGCGATTTCAGTACGCTTTCGGCTTCTTCGCCCAACAGTCCACGCAGTTCGTCGGCAAGCGATGTCTTATCCTCCTGGATGTGATAGCGGCGCCGCCGGAACTCGACATTGGCCGCTTTCGCCAACGATTCCCACGGCATCGGCCGGCGCAGTGAAAAGCGCAGCGCCGTCAGCCAGGCGAGGTGGCGATGGATGAACTGCCGGGCCGTGGCGGCATCCATGAAATCCCGGCAGAAGCCGGACAACATCCGGCTGCTCGCGGTGATCTGCGAGAAGGCCTGCAGCGCCTCGTTGGCGCGGGTGAAGACCTGCGAATTCTTGAAGCCGGTGACGAGCGACACCGTGGTGCCGAGCACCAGCACGACCGACCATGGCACCGAGAAGCCCGCCGTCGCTGGAAGACGGTAGGCGGCGATCGCCAAGGCGCTCACCGCGACCATATAGATGACGCTGCGCCGCGACCACAGCGCGAAGTCGAGCAACCTGTAAGAACGGCCTACATACATCCTTGAAATCCCTCACGGCATGCAAATCGCGCGATTACGCTTCGCGCACCATAAGGGGTGGAAATCGTTTTGACAGGGGTGGCCTTTCCCTTCTGGCCTTGTGGGAGAACGTGTCGCCGAAGGCGACGGATGAGGGGTGTTCCAGCGTCTCACTCCGCTGGAACACCCCTTGTATCCGTCTCGGCGCTGCGCGCCGATCCACCTTCTCCCACAAGGCCAGAAGAGATAGCGCTCAGCCCTTCTAACCCTCGTTGACGCAGTCGTTTCCGTTGGTAGCTGGGGCGACCGCAGAACAAGCTGGGCTTCGCCGTTCAACTCTGCGCGAGGCGACAGACGGGGCGGCTCTTCTGGGACAACGAGCAGCCACCCGCGGCTGTGACATCGATCAATCGCAAGCTTGCGAAAGCGCTTAAGCAGCTTGCTCCACCCGAGCTTGAAATGTCGGAGATTTCCTTCAGGGAATTGCCGCTCTACAGCTACGACTACGATGCTGACTTTCCACTTGTCGCGCGTGCTTGCAAGGGCGCCATCGCCGCTGCCGTGGCGAGGCTGCCGATCAGATAGCCGGCTTTGTGCGTGGTCATGAGGCACTCGCATATTGCCGCCCCAACAGTATTTGCCCGGTCAATGGCGGACGCCGGCGCATTTAGGCAAGCGCCTGTTCGAGGGTATTCAGACCATGCTGGTCGCCGATGAAAATTTGGAGTGGGACCAGGATCGTCAGCAGCCAGAGAGTCATCGACAGCATCGTCCACCCTTCCGCGACCGACCGCCCACGACGTATCAGATAGGGGCCGACGCCCAGGACGACGAAGCCTGTCGTGACGAAGAAGGCGACGACGGTGTGTGCCAGCCGGTAGGGGAAGGACGGGTTGAAGGCCACCTTGAACCAGTCGGTCGGGAAGAACCAGCCATCGATGATCTCGTAGCCTGCGGGCGTCTGCATCCAGCTGTTCGCCGCCAGAATCCAGAAGGACGAAAGCAAAGTTCCCAGTGCCACCATCAGCGCAGCGACGAAATGCGCCTAGCGCGGCACCAGTTGCCTTCCGAACAGGAGCACGCCAAGGAAGGCCGCCTCGAGGAAAAATGCCGTCAGGCCTTCATAGGCGAAAAGCGGCGAGAGCACGTTGGCGGTCGCATCGGAAAAGCGGCTCCGTTCGTACCGAACTGGAAAGGCATGACCACCCCGGTGACGACACCCATCCCGAAAGCAATCGAGAATATCTTGATCCAGAACGCGAAGATCCGGAGATAGATGTCCCGCCCGGTAAAAAAGTTGAGACCTTCCAGCATCGCAATGAATGCGGCCAATCCCACGGTAATGGCAGGCAGCAGAATGTGCCAGCCGATCACCCAAGCGAATTGCAGTCGCGACAGGAATACAGGATCAAAGTCCATTAACCGTCTCTCCTGCAAGCGAGCCGGCGAGAATCATTTATCTGCTGCAGCAGCCGCAACGGTGACCACGGCTCGCCTCAACGCCGTGATCAAGCTATAGAAATTGGCGGCGGTGTCGATATCGGATTCGAAATCGCTCTTCCGTCTGGCCATCAACCGCGAACCAGCCCACACCTCCTAATGAGCCCTCGAAGGAGCCAGCCAAAGGAGTCGTCCAGCGGCTACTGCGACGAGATGGAGACGGTCGGCGGCGCCCCGGTCGCCGCTGCAAAGAATTGATCGCAAAGCCCACGGGCGAGCCGGCAACTTGGAGCGGCATTTGCTGGCATTCAGTCCTGCAACGGCACCATGCGGAGATAAGGCCGCAGTTCCGCCAAGCCTTGCGGAAATCGTTCCCTCGCCCGCGCGTCTGTGAGGCTTGGTGGGATGATGACGGGTTGACCCGGCTCTCAAGTTGACCGGCGTCAACACCTTCTGATTGTCGGTGAGCTGCAGGCTGTCGATGGCGCGCAGGATCCCGAAAAAATTGCGCTCGTGGCTCGGCGGATAGGTCAGGCGCTCACGGGCAACCCCGCTTCCGCCAACCTGCGGGGCATATAGCCTCCTATGATGTCCGTTCCGATGAACCCGATTGCCGTTCAAGCCGGCGAGCGGCCTTCGGTTGTGCGGCTCATCTTGAACGGTGCCGCAGTCGTCTATCGGGTGTGCTGGTTGTCCCGCCGGATTGTGGGGGCAGCACAGAGTGGGACCCTTGGTCGAGGGGGCTGCCTCAGGTTTACAGGGGCGAGGCGAGGGGTGGTGGATGCACATTAAGGACGAGGGCCGGGATCGCTCTCCCCGGGCGACGCCGACCCTCTGGAAGCCTGCCTCGCTTTCCGAGGAGTTGTGGGACCGAGCAGGCAGGCTTGCGATTTCAAAGATAGCGGCACCTTTGCCAAGGGAAAGAGGGGCTAGACCAAACATCGTACGCGGTCATTCATCGGAGAGTGTCGGAGAGGACTACGGCAGCGCGGATGCCCGACTCAAGCCGAGCGTGCGCCTAAGGCGGCGTTGCGTATGATTGGCAAGCGCAAATAGACCCCACTCATGTCCGATGGAGTGGTTTTGGTGGCAATGATGGGCAAGACAACAAAGGTCCTGTCGACGCTCTCGTGATTGCGGCGATCATTACGATGGACGACCAGACCTCGATGAAGACGGCACACTTTCTGGCGGCGCAGACGATGCTTCTCCATCAAGCTGGCGTTCAAGCTCTACTTGATCCGCGGCAACCATGACGCCATATCGCGAGTTACGAAGCAGCTCGTAGATTGCCGAGACCGAAGTCGACATAGAGCGTGTAAACTGCCAACTCGCCGGCGCGGGCCAGCGCGCAGAAACGGCGTCGGTTGAAATCAAGCGAATGGCCGGCGCTTTGCTCGAGGACTGCCAAGCTCGACCGCTGATCGGAGTTCTCGAGGAGCGCATTTCGCCCGCGCCGACGCGCTGGTCGCCCGGGACGACATCCTGCTCGCACGCGCAAGGACCGAAAGCGCAACAACCGAGGGAGAACGGATTCGGCTGGGGTTGACCTCGGCTCTTCAAAGCGTTGGAATCGAGACTGAAGCCGGGGAGGTTCTGGGGGCACTGGTCGTCGCCGCTGATCGCTTTCTGGACAGGCAGGCGAAGGTCAACGCGGAACGAGCGGAGGCGCCGAGGAGCCTCGTCACCGAGGAAAAGGAGCTGGCCGCCAGGCGGCTCGCTGCTGAAATTGCCGAGAGGCGAGAGAGTGCATGGCAGGCCGAGGTCAAGAAAAGGCAGGCACCTGGCTCGAAGACGGCATCGCCGGTACCCGGCTTGGCAGAGTCCTCGATCAGTTGTCGGAGCTGGCAAAGACCCTGCAGGATGATGAGGACAAGGCGGTTAGATCAACCCGATCTCTTTGAGCCCTGAGGCGATGGAACCTCTCGCGTGATCGCTCGAAGCGGAGTCAAAAGGCGACCGCGGCGCACGTCGCACCGCGAAGTGATCGGTGGCTCGCCGCGAACGGCATCTTGCTGGCCGCTGAGCCTGCGATCTCCACAGCCGACACTCGAAACACCGGGGGCCACGGCTTGTTCCTAAAAACTTGCCGTGGCGTCTTCACAAAACGTCACCGGGGTTTGCGAGCAAATCCGGAACAATGCCTTTCGCCTCGGGTTTCTCAGAATGAAGGGACTGAATCCCTGAGGAGAAATCAGATGAAACATCTTCTAATCACAAGCATGATCGCGCTCGGCGTCGGTTGCGGCGCTGCGATGGCGCAGACCGAGTCTGCGCAGCCAAGCGGTAGCGACAACTGTGTCGGCGGCGAGGCCGACTGCCAGAAGGGCGGCAAGGCGGGCGAACAGGCCCAGGGCAAGATGAAGTCACAGACCGAGCAGAATGCCCAGGGTAAGGCCGGCGCCAACACCGAGGAGCAGGCGCAGGGTAAGGCCAAGGTGAAGACCGATGAGCAGGCCCAGGGCAAGGCCGGCGCCAACACCGAGCAGCAGGCCCAGGGCAAGACTAAGATGAAGACCACCGAGCAGGCTCAGGGTCAGGCCGGCACCAGCACCGAGCAACAGGCTCAGGACAAGACCAAAATGAAGACCGACGAGCAGGCCCAGGGTCAGGCTGGTACCAAGACCGAAGACCAGGCTCAGGGTACGGCCAAGTGCAAGACCGGCGAGGCCAACTGCCCGAAGGGCTCGAACGAACAGGCCCAGGGCAAGACCAAGATGAAGACCACTGAGCAGGCTCAGGGCAAGACCGGTACGACGACTGAGCAGAATGCCCAGAACAAGACCGGTACGACGACTGAGCAGAATGCCCAGAACAAGACCGGTACCAGCACTGAGCAGAACGCCCAGGGCACCACTAAAATGCAGACCCAGCAGAATGCCCAGGGCAAGACCGGCACGACCACCGAGCAGAATGCCCAGGGCAATGTACAGACTGACCAAGACAAGACGGCCTCGATCAATAACGTGAGCGTCGAGCAGAGGACGCAGATCACGCAGATCATCCACGAGACCAATGTCCAACCGGTACGCGATGTCAGTTTCAACGTCTCGGTCGGCGTCGAGGTGCCGCGGCATAAGATCCGCCTGCATCGCCTGCCGGCCCGCATCGTCAAGATCGTTCCGGCCTATGAGAGTTACGAATATTTCGTGCTCGCCGACGGGCGCATCGTCATCGTCGATCCGGATACCTACAAGATCGTGGCGATCCTGGAGGCCTGATCCGAACACCATCGCGAAGCAAAAGGCGCGCCGTGCCGCAAGGCATGGCGGCCTCTTTCTGCCCCGATCTCGAAATGCGCGGGATGCCAGATGAACCGAGTGGCTTAAGGACGAGCGACCGTTTCGCGCTCCTCATCCGGCGCGACATCCGATCGCGTCGATGCTGCGGACGTGATGCGTTCTTCATTCACGACGGCTTGATCCGCCTTCAAACTATCCACTAACCCCAGCGGCGCGATGCCGCGCTTGACTATTTCGCCCGGCAGCGCCCAGGCGGCCACCGGGCGGGCAGCACTGGGCGTCCAGACTCTCATGGGAGCGCTGCGGCCCCAGATGGTCCGAAACATGAGCGAAAGTATTCAGCGTGGGCTGATTGCGCTGGTCGAGATTGTTGCCCGAAGGCAGTGATGCCTGCGATCGATTTCAACTGGCCCTGGCGGGAAACGCAATGTCTGCTTCCGGTCAGGACTGAACTAACGCGCCCGGCCTTGAACGTCCGCTTTTGGTGAGCAGCAGCGCGACTTCAATGGAACTGCCTCCAGAGAGACTGCATCTGCTGCCAACGCTATGAACCGCACCCCTTACAAGATGTCTGCGTTGCTGATCTTTGGCCCTGTCATCCACGGCGGTGTAGGGATATCCTCGATGACGCCGATCTTGCGGGCCCAAGTCGTAAAGGCCTTGTGCGCGGTCTCGACAGGCTTCCGACCGTCGTAAGCCGAGTAGCACGCCTCACAGGCCGCCGCGTGAAGGAGGCCACGTTTTTCGACAGGCCATTCTTCTAAAAACTCGATAGCATCCATCACGCAGTCGATTTTTTGGCTGTAGCCATTCTCTCCTACGAAAACTGGCTGCCTGAAAGCATCGCTCTCCATAGTGACCTCCCTTCAACAACTGAACCTGGCGATCGTTCCGCAGATGCACTGCTCATATCCGAACCGTTGAATGCCGGCTGGACACAACAGAAGAGATTGGAAGCACCTCTTTTCAATTCAAGACCAGCTTGCCAGGCGACCGCCTGCAGCATCTGGATGCCATTAGCTCGAAATGGCAAGCCCTGTCGCCGCGGTTGTTAAGAGCGAACGGCCAGCGGCACCAGGCCCTCGTGCCGTTCGCCGAGATAACAGACGACCCGGTCGCCGACGCGCTGGAAATTGAGATCGACCTTCGCCTCGCCAACGGCTAAATGCCGGATGACGATGTTGTCGATGCCGATCGGCAACCGTGGGCGTTCGACATTGATCTCGCGCTTCCAACCATCGATGCGGATCCCCAGACAGGCCTGCAGCATCATGAAGGCCGAACCGGCCGACCACGCCTGCGGCAGACAGGCGACAGGGTACGCTATCGGCGCGTCGCCGATAGCGCGCGTAAAGCCGCAGAACAGCTCCGGCAGCCGCATGTTGAAGCGGACCGCCGCCTCGAACATGCTGCTCATAAGCTTCACGACGCTGGTGCGCTCCTGGTAGCGGGCTAGTCCGGCGGCACAGATTGCCGTGTCATGCGGCCAGATCGAGCCGTTATGGTAGGACATTGGATTGAACGGAAGTTCATCGTCGGCCAGGGTGCGAACGCCCCAACCGCTGTGGAGATGCGCCGACAGCAACTGCTCGGCAATTGATTGCGCCCGTTCCGCCGATGGCAGTCCAACGTAAAGCAGGTGACCCGCGTTGGAGGCACGCACCTGGCATTGCTTGCCTTCTCCGTCGATCGCCAGGGCGTAGAAATTACGCTCCGGCATCCAGAACCGAGTCTCCACCGCACTGCGGACTTTCTCTGCCACGGCGCTCCAGTGCGCCGCCTTGGCCGCGTCGCCGCGCTTGGCTGCTAACGCAGCCATGCCTCTATAGGCTGCGAAGACGTAGCCTTGTACCTCGACCAGCGCGATTGGCCCCTTCGGTATCGTGCCATCGGCATGGAAAATCGCATCGGCGCTGTCCTTCCAGCCCTGGTTGAAGAGCCCCGTGTCCGCCGCCCTGCTGTAGGTCACGAAACCCTCTCCGTTGCGGGCGCCGACCTCCTCCATCCACCCGATTGCTGCGCATAGTGAATCCCACATGCGACCGACGAATTCCTGATCGCCGGTGCGGTCGGCGTAGGAGCAAGCGAGATAGACATAGAGCGGCGTGGTGTCGACGCCGCCGTAGTAGCGGCCGAAGGGCAGCTCGCGCAGCACAGCCATTTCGCCCTTGCGCGTCTCATGCATGATCTTGCCAGGCTCGGCATCGTCGAATACTGAAGTCTCCGTCGATTGATAGCGGGCAAGGAACGCCAGCACTCCGCGGGCAAGCTCAGGGTTGAGCCACAGCATTTGCAAGGCGGAAATAACGCCGTCGCGGCCGAAGGCGGTCGAAAACCAGGGAATACCGGCGTATGGATATGGCCCGGTCTCCAGATCGGTGGTCAGCAGGGCAATGTCGGCACGTGTGCGCGTGAGCCAGTCGTTGAACACGCGGCCGGAGCTGAAGACAGTGGCGCCCTGTCGACGTTTTGAGCGCATGGCAAACCGTGCTCGCGCCGCGGCGGCGCGGAAACGATCGTTGGATGGGGTTTCCTCGTGCTGACCAACTTCCAGATACAGCGCCTTTCTGTCATGCCTTCCCACCAGAATGCGGAACTCGGCGTGATGGGGATGCATCTGGTCGGGCCGCATCGAAAACGCGATGACGGATTGGCGCGCTACGTTGTCGAGCCCCTCATAGCAAAATGTCACGCCTGACACACCGACCTGGGCATCATGTGCGCGACCGCGCCGGCTGCGCGTGGTGCCACGTACTTCGAACATGTCACGAAAATCGGCATCGAAGTCGAACCGGACCGGCAGCAACACCTCGCGCGCGGAGTAGTTCGTGAAAGTGACTCGCTCGAACATGCGTTCTTGCCAGATGAACCTGGTCCGCTCGATGTGCACGACCCCCGGCAGCGTTTCACTACCGTCGGGCCCGGTGGTGGCTAGATTTGTGAGATTGGCGGTGAACAGGATGTTGTCCTGCGACAGCGAGGCGCCGAGCAGCGAGGGCATGCGGCCGCCGATGAACAGCCGGAAACGCGACAGCACTCGCGTATCGTCGCGGAAAAGCCCGTCGCCGCTGCCGCGTATGTCGCCGTAACTGTCCGCAACGACGAAGCAGTCCTCATGCTTCAGCGCAAATTGCCTATGCGGCTCGCGCGGTGCCGATTCATCGAGTGCGGGAAGTGCAACGGCAGGATTAAGCTTGCGTTCTTCGACTTCAATGCTCATCTCAACCCTCCTGTTCAGACGGCCGTTGTTGGCGCTCATCCCATATGCCTGCGCCCACCGTCTCTTACCAACGGTATTTCGCATCAATTTCGCGATGCGCCCGGTTGCGGAGAGCGTGATTCGAATCCTTGGCGGATTTTCGGCGACGTTCCGCTGCGGACCTCGACGGAACGAGGGGAAACCTGGTGGTTCTAAGCCAATTCGTCTGAAACAGAGCTGGCTATTGCATCTGCGTTTGCAGCGAAGCCATTTCGCGAAACAAGTGGAAATCGCCCGTGGCGCGCCAGCGAGCGGTAAATCGCCAAATAGTCGCTGCACATGCGTTCGACCGTGAATCGCCTTTCAAAAGCTCTCCGCACTCGCGGGCGCTCGAGACTACCAATCCGCCGTACTGCCCCTACGGCTTCGTCCACCCCTTCCACGATCAGTCCGGACACTCCATCGTCGATGACCTCTGGGACGGCCCCGCGGTTGAAGGCTATCACCGGGGTGCCGCAGGCCATCGCCTCGATCGTTACGAGGCCGAATGGTTCCGGCCAGTCGATCGGAAACAGCAGCGCTGCCGCGCCGCCTAAAAATTCCGCCTTCTGCCGTTCGTCGATCTCGCCAACGAACTCGACGTTCGGATATCGTGGCAACTGGGGTTCGACTTTCTCACTCCAAAATGATTGGTCCACCGCGTCGATCTTGGCCGCGATCTTCAACGGCATTCCGGCGCGCGCGGCTATCTCCATAGCGGCTTCCGGCCCCTTTTCGGGTGAGATGCGGCCAAGGAATGCCAGATAACCCGAGGCTTTGGGCCGGAAGGGAAGAATATCAGGCGGCAGGCCGTGATAAACCGTTCCGAGCCAATTGACCGGCGGCATCGGCCGCCGCTGGTCATTGGAAATCGAGACCAGCGGAATGTCGTCGAACATCGCGTAAAGCTGCGCCAGGTCCGGAAGGTCGAGCCGACCATGAAGGGTGGTAACGGTTCGCCGCGCGAACTCACGGATTATCGGAAAGTGCAGGACATCAACGTGAAAATGCAGAACGTCGAATTCAGCCGCCCGTCGGCGAACCTGTTCAAGCATCATGACGTGGTAAGGGATATGGTTCTGGGCGTTAGGGTTCAGACGCAGTGCAACATCGCAACACGCCACCAGTTCGGCCGAAGTGCTTGAATCGCCGCTGGCGAACAAGGTCACATCATGCCCCCTTCGAACCAGCTCTTCCGTCAAATATGAGACGATGCGCTCGGTCCCGCCATAGAACTTGGGAGGGACGGACTCAGTCAGGGGTGCGACCTGGGCTATTTTCATCCGCGGGACACCTGAAAAGCGGAAGGCAGCCCTCAAGCCAACCGGCGACGGCACGACCCTTCTTCACCTTATTCATGTCGTCATCGCCAACTTTCGGATTGCCAATTTGTTCCAGGACGCAATCGCTTCGTAGCGACACCGCCGACACAAGGAATCAATCACCGTGTGCCGTAACGCCCCAGCTAAACAGGATTGCCAGCCGCAGCCACTCAAGAGGAGAGACGGCCACGAAAAGCGATTGTTCCTGCCGTTCGAGGATAGGCTTGTCCTATGCCCTGCCGGGCCATTGAAATTTGGCCGAAACTCTCCAAAATTTCAGCTGGTGGAAATCACGAGCACCACCAAAACAACGTCAACATAGGAGTCTATTGAAAGCGGAGGACCATCGATGGAACGAGCCATTTCGACGAGTTTTCCCCTAGTCGGGCCCGAGGCCCCTGATGTTTTTCTTGACCGGTTGCTGCATCCGGCACGGCATTTTGAGCGACCTCAGGACGTGCTGATCGACGAGACGCTGGACTTCGAGGAGAAGCGTGCAATCCTCTCGTCATGGGCATCGGATGCCTGTGCCGTGGAATCGGTGCCGGCGCTGCGCATGCCGCCCGGAGTCACCGAACCGGTCAGCTTCGATGCCATCATGCACGCGCTGCGCCAATTGGATCAATGGGAGAGATCTCCCGCCGTCGGTCGCGGTCGAGAGATCGACAGCATCGCGGCCGCCGGCTTCACGGCACCGGTCGATCGACTTTGAGCGAAACGCCACCTCTCCCGGAATCTGGGGCCCGATCCGCTGGCGAGGAATTCGCCGAGTGCGTTCGCCCCCATTCGTCTAGACGTCTGGATCTTGCCTGAAAATTTTCCTAAGCGTCCTCTTGAATGGGCAAGTAGCTGTTCTAAATCGATAATAGCCGGTCGCCTGATGGGGCCGGCGCCAAGTCAGGAGGGCGCCAAGGCTCCCCTTGGCGTTTCTTGTGACCATGTTGCTCAAAGGAGGATGTGGCTATGAAGACAAACCTCGATTTTACCCCGCTGTTCCGATCCAGCATCGGCTTCGACCGCATTTTCGACCTGCTCGAAAATGCAAGCCGTGTCACCACGATAGACAATTGGCCGCCCTATGACATCGCCAAGACGGGTGAGGACGACTATCGCATTGCCATGGCGGTCGCCGGTTTTTCGCAGGATCAGCTGACCATCACTCATCAGCCGAACTTGTTGGTTGTGAGCGGCTCGCAATCGGGCGACGATAACGGCCAGTATCTCTATCGCGGCATTTCCGGGCGCGCCTTCGAGCGCCAGTTCGAACTCGCAGACCACGTGAAGGTCGTCGGCGCCAGCCTGGACAATGGGTTGCTGAACATCGATCTCAAGCGCGAGCTTCCCGAAGAGATGAAGCCGCGCCGGATCGCCATCGCCGGCAGCACGGCAAAGGCGGCGTCGCGGCAGATCGAAGCCGAAAAGAACGCAGCCTGAGCTCAGAGTGAACCAGAAGCGACCGGCACCGGCATTGCCCGGTGCCGCGCGGTTGAACGTGGAGGTGAATGAAGATGAACATGCGTGACCTGATTCCATGGGGCCGTAACAACAACCAGGCCCCCAGCATCTATAGTGGTGGCGATCCCTTCCTTTCGCTTCACCGCGAGGTAAACAGGCTGTTTGACGATATGTTGAGGAGCTTCGAGACGCGATTGCCTTCTACGGGGCAGCTTTCGACTTTCGACCGGGCCTGGCCGAAGGTGGAGATTTCGGAGTCGGATAATGAGCTTCGCATCACCGCCGAGGTCCCCGGTATGGAAGAGAAAGATATCGAAGTCCTGCTCGACGAGGACGTGCTGACCCTGCGTGGCGAAAAGCGATCGGAGACCGACGAGAAGGACTACTCCGAGCGCTTCTACGGTCGTTTCGAGCGGCGCATACCTCTCGGCTACGGGGTCGAGGACGATAAGGTCAAGGCGTCCTTTGCTAATGGCGTCCTGACCCTGACGCTGCCGAAGAACCCGAACTCGCAGTCGAAGGTGAAGCGCATCCCGATCACCCATTGACGCACGGCGCAAGTCGGAGGCGGCAGGCCGCTGCCTCCGACGCACCCCACGCCAAAAGGGAGGGATGAATGATGCAGAACCAGGAAAGCGAAATCATACCAGTCATAGAAAATCTCGGGCCAGCAAACGACAATCGCACGACAGCGCTGTCGTTCGGCCGATCCGAGTTCCCGCGTGATGCGCTCGCGCGGATCTGCAAGCCTTACCGGTCAGTCATGACCTCGGGCCGGGCGCGGCCGAAGGGCTGGCGGCTGGTGTTCGAGCGGCGCACTGCCCCGGTTATCGAGCCGCTGATGGGCTACACCGGAAGCGGTGACACGCTGACCCAGGTGGAGCTGAATTTTCCGACGCTCCAGGCGGCCGCCAACTATGCCGAACGCCAGGGACTTGCCTACACGGTTCAAGGAAGCCCGGCGGCCGAAGAGTCCAGCGTCGAAACTTCTGGTCCGGGAAGGCTGCTGCAGGCCGGCGTGGACGTTGTCTGGAACCGCTTCAGGGGGTTTTCACCAAGTTCCGCGAACCGGCTAATCCAAGTCCCGCGATGTGATTGAGATTTCGACCGGCTGCAACCGAATTGGCGGCTCCGGCCAGACTATCGCTCTCTGCAAGGAGCGTATCGACGACCAATATTCCATCGTGATAGCCGACAAGTGCTGGAACATGCCCGGCAAATGCTGGCCGAAGGCACGGCGCTCGCGCAATCAGAGGCAATGGCAGGTCCTTGCAAGAAACAATACGGCGACTCCATACGGCACGACCAGCAACCCCAGAGCAATCCAGTAGCCGGGCTGCATCATGGCTGCGAAATCTGAACGAAGCTGTTCCATCGACAACGAACGACTCGGCCGTGTGGTTGTTCCAAGCGGGTCCAGGACAGCACGCTTTGCGAATTGGGCAGGCAAGTGGAACATGTCCTTCTTCTGTCTGAGGTAAGAACGACTGCAACGGAGCCGTGCGGTGGCGCTTTAATGCCAGAGCAGGCAACAGCGGCGGGTTCTGCTGAACTGGCCTTCGGGTCGGGCTCAGGGCCAAGTGTGATTTGAGCGACGCGAGCATCCGAGAGTTGGAGCGCGGCAGCCGCCTTCTTCCGAAGAAAGCTGCTTGCGATGTCCCAGGAGGGGCCGCCAGCGTCGTTTTTTTGGACAGCTATAGCAGCCTGTCTTTCGACGCACACGTCGAATGCCTCTCACATCACAACTCTTGCCGAAAAGAGCCAGTTAAGCCGCCCGACCAAGGGCCGTTTTCTAACTTCAGCTCCGCCCAGCCGGCTTCTCGATTTGCCCGCTCTATCCGGCGGAGTGGTCGGCTACAAACCTGTTCCTATCGAGGAACAAAGAAGCAGGCTGTCAGTTGGGTGAGGTCCAACAAGATGCTCGAATCCATGGATCATCGCCGGTTCTCGTCACTAGCTCTTGGTTTGCTGGTCCTGGCGTTCAGCTCAGTGCAGCAAGGTGCTGCTCGGGCGCAGGCGCCCTGCCCTTCCGATCACGACAGGCTGCTCTCGGCGTTGAAGGCCAACGTCAAGGCGAGCGGCGGCCCAGCGAATGGCGGCTTCGAGACCAATGAATGGGCGGCAGTCGTCGCCCGCAACGGCATGGTCTGCGCCGTTGCCTTTAGTGGACCCGCGGTCGATGCGCAGTGGCCCGGCAGCAGGTTGATCGCTGCCGAGAAGGCCAACACAGCCAATGGCCTCAGCCTGGCCAACATGGCCCTGTCCACCGCAAACCTTTATGCGGGGGTCCAGCCGGGCGGTCCGATGTTCGGCTTACAGTTCACAAATCCTCCCAATCAAGCTGCGGCCTATGCCGGCGACGCCAAAAGTTTCGGCAGCACCAACGACCCGCTGATCGGCAAGCCGATCGGAGGCGTGGTGGTGTTTGGCGGCGGCCTCGCCCTTTACGACGGCAAGGGGATTGTGGGCGGCCTTGGCGTCAGCGGCGATTCTTCTTGCGCGGACCACAATGTAGCCTGGCGCGTCCGCGCAGCCCTCGGCCTGGACAAGGTTCCGGCCGGTGTCAATCCCAAACGCAAGGACGCCATCATCTACGATCTCGACCCGGGCGGGAAAAGCGCTTCCGGCTGGGGTCATCCGCTGTGCGCCGGGCACGAGGCCGACATTGCGGATGAACTGGGCGCCGGCGTCGGAGGATCGACGCCAAAATGAAGCAAGCAGCGCAATCGGCACGACCCTGCGCTCACCAGGCACGTATCAAGCGCTCGGCGGCACCCAGCAAATATTCCCAGAGCATTCTTGCGGTACTGCTGTTGGCCTGCGGTCCCTTGCTGACAGCCGCCTCGGAAGCTCCGCCGGCGCCGACAATCTCGCCGCCTGCCGCGGCCGCTCCGCCCGACGATGGGCAATGGACTATGCCCGCCAAGAATTATGCCTCGACCCGCTACAGTGACCTCGCGGAAATCAACGAAGGCAACGCCAAGAACCTTCAGGTGGCCTTCACCTTTTCGACCGGGGTGAACAAAGGCCAGGAAGCGGCGCCGCTGGTCGTCGGCAGCACCATGTATATCGTGACGCCGTTCCCCAACATCGTCTACGCGCTCGACCTCTCGAAGCCCGGCGCGCCGATGAAATGGAAATACGAGCCCAATCCCGAGCCCGCCGCGCAAGGGGTCGCCTGTTGCGACGTCGTCAATCGCGGCACGGCTTTCGCCGACGGGCGCATCTTCTTCAACACGCTCGACGGTCACACCATCGCTCTCAATGCGGACAGTGGCCAACCAATCTGGAACGCTCATATCGGCAACATCAACATCGGCGAGACCATCACCATGGCGCCGCTGGTGGTGAAGGGCAAAGTGCTGGTCGGCAATTCCGGCGGCGAGATGGGCGTTCGCGGCTGGATCAAGGCGCTCGACGCCAGCGACGGTCATGTCGTCTGGACGGCTTACAATACCGGCCCTGATAAGGACGTGCTGATCGGGCCGGACTTCAAGCCGCATTACGACATGGACAAAGGCAAGGATCTTGGCGTCACGACATGGCCGCCGGAAGCATGGAAGATAGGCGGCGGCAACATGTGGGGCTGGATCTCCTACGATCCCGATCTCAACCTGATCTTCCACGGCACCGGCAATCCCGGACCCTGGAATCCAGATCTGCGGCCCGGGGACAACAAATGGACGTCGGGGATCTTTGCCCGCAACCCGGATAACGGCGCGGCGCAATGGTTCTATCAGTGGACCCCGCACGACCTGCACGACTATGACGGCATCAACGAGCAGGTCCTGCTCGACATGAAATGGCAGGGCAAGCCGCGCAAGGTGCTGGTCCGGCCGGAGCGCAACGGCTACCTCTACGTCCTCGACCGGACCACCGGCGAAGTCCTGTCGGCAAAACCCTTTGGGCCCGTCAACTCCAGCAAGGGCGTCGATCTCAAGACTGGCCGGCTGGTCGAAAACCCGGACAAGAAGACCGGCACGGGCAAGGTCGTCCGCGACATCTGCCCGACAGCGTCGGGTCTCAAGGATTGGCAGCCTTCCGCCTTCTCGCCGAAGACCGGACTGCTCTACATCCCGCACAACAATCTGTGCATGGACGAAGAAGGCGTCGAGGTGAACTACATTGCCGGGACGCCCTATGTCGGCATGAACGTCCGCATGATCCCCGGACCCGGCGGAAATCGCGGGGCCTTCACCGCCTGGGATATCGCCGCTGAGAAACCCGCCTGGAGCCTCAAGGAGAACTTTCCGGTGTGGAGCGGCGCGGTGGTAACCGCCGGCGACGTTGTCTTCTATGGAACTATGGAAGGCTGGTTCAAAGCGGTGAGTGCCAAGACGGGCGACTTGCTTTGGCAATTCAAGACGTCGTCCGGAATCATCGGCCAGCCGATCACCTATCGCGGTCCCGACGGGCACCAATATGTCGCCATCCTGTCGGGGGTCGGCGGCTGGGCTGGCGCCATCGTTTCAGGCGATCTTGACCCACGCGATGCCACAGCCGCGCTCGGTTTCGTCAATGCCATGAAGGACCTGAAGAATGCGACAACGGCGGGAGGCACGCTTTATGTGTTCCGGCTGCCCTGATGGATTCGACTTGACTTCAGGCCTGGCGCAAAAGGCGTTCCAACGGTTGGCGATTGGCATGACCGCGCTCGCCTTGCTGCTCTTGCCGGCCGTGGCCGACGCGCGTGAGCTGAGGGTCTGTGCCGACCCCAACAACATGCCCTTTTCCAATGCGGCCGGTCAGGGCTTCGAGAACAGGATCGCGGAAATCATCGCCGCCGATCTCGGCGCGAAGCTCACCTACACCTGGTGGGCGCAGCGCCGCGGCTTCGTGCGCAATACCCTGAAGGCCGGCCTCTGCGATCTTGTGCCCGGCACGCCTGCCAATCTCGAAATGCTGCGCACCACCACGCCCTATTATCGTTCGTCCTATGTCTTCGTGAGCCGTAAGGACAGCCCGGACGTGACATCCTTCGACGATCCGCGCTTGCGCGACGTGCGCATCGGCGTTCAGCTCATCGGCGATGACGGTGCCAATTCGCCGCCGGTCCAGGCGCTTGGCCGTCGCGGCATCCTCGGCCACCTCGTCGGCTATCCAGTTTACGGCGACTATTCCGCTCCCAACCCTGCCGCGCGCATAGTCGAAGCTGTCGCGAGCGGCGAGATCGACCTTGCCGTAGTATGGGGTCCGCTCGCCGGTTACTTTGCTACGAAACAAAAGGTGCCGCTCCGGATCGCGCCGGTTACACCCCGCATCGATGGACCGCAATTGCCGCTGATGTACGACATTTCGATGGGTGTTCGGCGCGAGGACGATGCACTGCGCGGCGATGTGAACAGCGCGCTCGCCAGGCACAAGGCCGAGATCGACGCGGTTCTGAGGCAATATTGTGTGCCGCTTCTCGACATGGCAGGGAGCCCGGTGCGATGAGGCTGGGTCTCGCGACGCTGCTGTGCGTGACGCTTGCCTTGGGGGCTTGCCAGCGCGAGGAGCGGGACACTCGCCCGCAATCTTCCCTCGGCTCCGGCGAGCAGCCGACGCCGGTGACGACTCTTGAACCCGGCGGGCAGCGGCCCTCCCCCAGCGACAACAAGGCGGCGAGCTTCGAGGCCAATGCCTTTCATCTGAGCGAAGGCAAGCGCCTTTTCGGCTGGTTCAACTGTTCGGGATGTCACGCAAATGGCGGCGGCGGCATGGGGCCGGCGCTGATGGACGAGAAGTGGATCTATGGCAGCTCGATGGAGAGCATCCACGCCACGATCCGCGATGGTCGGCCTAACGGCATGCCAAGCTTCCGCGAGAAGATCCCCGACGACCAGGTCTGGGAGCTCGCGGCTTTCGTCCGCTCGCTGGGCGGTAACGCGGCCTCGTCCGCCGCGCCGTCGCGCAATGATGACATGATGGTGCATCCATCGGAAAACCGTATGCCGGACTCCGCCACGCTGGGGAAGTCGCCGTGAAACGCATCCTCTCGATGGCGTTCGCCAGCGCCGGCGCTCTGTCGCTCCAGGGATGCGCAGGCTGGCAGTCGGCCCTCGACCCGAAAGGTCCCGCGGCGAGCGAGCTTGCATGGCTGATCTGGTTCTTCACCGGGCTTTGCGCAGTGGTGTGGGTGCTGGTGATGATCGCCCTCGCTGCACCCCTGATGATGCGCGCGCGCGCGCAGGCAGAGCCGCTCGCGATCGACCCCGGCGCCGACGGCCGAAAGCTGCGCGTGGTGATGACCGCCGTCGGGGTGACCGCCGTGATCCTGGTCGGGCTCACTTTGCTCAGCTTCTTCGCCAACAGGACGCTTGCCGCGATCGGCTCGGATGCCGCGCTGACCATTCGCGTCACAGGTCACCAATGGTGGTGGGAGGTGCGCTATGAGAACGCCACGCCGAGCCGCATCCTCACCACGGCGAACGAGATCCACATTCCCTCCGGCGAGCCTGTGCGGCTGCTGCTGACCTCCACCGATGTGATCCATTCCTTCTGGATCCCCAGCCTTTCCGGCAAGCTCGACCTCATTCCCGGCCACATGAACGTGCTCGACATCAAAGCCGACAAGCCCGGCGTTTACCGTGGCCAGTGCGCCGAGTTCTGCGGTGCGCAGCACGCAAACATGGGGACTTTCATCATCGCCGAGCCGCGAGCAAAGTTCGACACCTGGTGGAATGACCAGCTGCGGCCGGCCGCCGATCCCACAGGTGACGAGGCCAAGGCTGGCGAAGATCTCTTCCAGAGGCGCCCCTGCGTGATGTGTCACAGAATAGGCGGCACGCCTGCCGGAGGAACGGTCGCGCCCGATCTTACCCATATAGCGAGCCGGCAAACCCTGGCCGCCGGAACATTGACGATGAGCCGCGGTAATCTCGCCGCCTGGATAGCCGACCCACAAGGCATCAAGCCCGGGTCCCACATGCCCGTGGTGGAGCTCGACGGCGATGAGCTCAACGCCATAGTCGCCTATCTCGAGGGCCTGAAATGAGCAGCGTGGATCTCACAAGCGAACGCGACCTGCCGCCGGAGCGCGAAACGTCCGCCAAAGGCGATCTCGCACCCGAGCAAGACGGCCCCCGCGACAGCGGCATGGACGATGCCAGTCTGCATCGCTGGCTCGCGCGGACATGGCGCACTCCGCCCGGCATCATCGGCGCGCTGTCGAGCGTCGACCACAAGGTCATCGCACGGCGTTATCTGATCACCGCCTTCGTATTTCTGTGCCTGGGCGGGCTGAACGCCGTCGCCATGCGTATCCAGCTCTCAGGCCCGCAGCGCGGCCTGATTGGACCGGACCTCTACAACCAGCTGTTCACGATGCATGGCGTCACCATGATGTTCCTGTTCGCTGTACCCATCGTGCAGGCAACCGGCATTTATCTGGTGCCGCTGATGGTCGGGACGCGCAACATCGCCTTCCCGCGCCTCAACGCCTTCAGCTACTGGGTCTATCTGTCGGGCGGAGCCTTTGCCTGGATCTGCTTCCTCCTCAACATGGCCCCCGACGTCGGCTGGTTCGCCTATGTGCCGTTGTCCGGGCCTGAATTCGGGCCAGGAAAGCGCGCCGATGTCTGGGCGCAGATGATCACCTATACCGAAGTGTCGTCGCTGGCGGTCGCCGTCGCGACTATCGTGACGGTGCTGAAGCAGCGCGCGCCCGGCATGTCGCTGGACAAAATCCCGCTTTATGTCTGGGCGCTGCTGGTCACCTCCTTCGTCGTCCTCTTCGCCATGCCGGCGGTGATGATCACCTCGACCTTCCTGATCCTCGACCGGCTCGTCGGCACGCATATCTTCAATCCTGCCGAGGGCGGCGACGCTCTGCTGTTCCAGCATCTGTTCTGGTTCTTCGGCCATCCGGAAGTCTACATCATCTTCCTGCCGGCGACGGGCATGGTCTCCGCGATCATTCCCGTCTTCGCTCGGCGTCCGGTGTTTGGCTATCTCGGGCTGGTCCTGTCGCTGATTGCCGTTGGTTTCCTGTCGTTCGGCCTCTGGGTCCATCACATGTTCGCGACGGGATTGCCCAAGCTCGGCGCCAGCTTCTTCACCGCATCGAGCATGATGATCGCCATCCCCAATGGCGTTCAGATCTTCTGCTGGCTGGCGAGTCTCTGGGACGGCAGGCCCGTGATCCGCACGCCGCTGCTGTTCGTATTCGGCTTCTTCTTCATCTTCGTCATCGGCGGCCTTAGCGGCGTCATGCTCGCTTCGGTGCCGCTCGACCTGCAGGTGCACGACACCTATTTCGTCGTCGCCCACTTCCATTACGTGCTGATCGGCGGATCGGTGTTCCCACTGCTTGGAGCTACCTATTTCTGGTTCCCCAAGATCACCGGCCGCATGATGAGCGAGCGCCTCGGGCGCTGGCACTTCTGGCTGGCCTTCATAGGCTTCAACGCAGCCTTTTTTCCGATGCATCTTGTCGGCCTCTGGGGCATGCCGCGCAGGGTCTACACCTATCCTGCCGAACTCGGCTGGGGGAACATCAATCTCCTCATCAGCGCCGGCGCGGTGCTCTTCTTCCTGAGCTTCGTGCTGTTCGCCTTCAATCTCGTGCATGGCGTATTGCGAGGAGTTCCGGCCGGCGATAATCCCTGGGACGCCGGCACGCTTGAATGGGCAACGTCCTCACCGCCGCCCAGCTACAATTTCACGCGTATTCCGGTCGTCACGAATGTCGAGCCGCTCTGGGCGGAACGAGGGACCCTGCCCGTCGCCACCGGGCTTCGCGTCGATGCGCGCGAGTTGCTTATCTCAACCGTGGCGGAAGCCCACCCCGACATTCGCGAGAAATCGGCAACGCCATCGATCTGGCCGCTGCTGGCGGCGATCGCCGTCGGCGGCACCTTCCTCTATTCGATCTTCACGCCCTGGGCGATCGTTTGGGGCGCCGCGCCTATCGCCATTACCCTGATCGGCTGGTTCTGGCCCAAGGGCGATCCGGAGGACGAGGAATGAACCAACGACCGGCCGCAGATCTTTCCGGCCTCCCGACCTTTGGACATGGCCCGCGCAGCCCCACCTGGTGGGGAACGCTCGGCTTCATGGCGCTGGAAGGCACGGGCTTTGCGCTGGCCGCCGGCGCCTACCTTTATCTCGCAACCTTGTGGCCCAACTGGCGTCTAAGCGCCCCGGAGCCGAACCATTGGCCTGGAACGATCGTGACGCTGCTTCTCATCGTCAGCCTGGTGCCGAACCACATCCTCAACGGCTACGCAAAGCAATGCGCCATTGTCCCGGTGCGGATCGGCATGGTGGCGATGTCGCTGCTCGGCCTGGCGCCGCTCATCGTACGCTGGTTCGAGTTTCCCGCACTAAACATCTACTGGGACACGAACGCCTATGGCTCGATGATCTGGATACTGCTCGGCCTGCATACCACGCATTTGATCACCGACGTTGGCGACACGATCGTCCTGACGGTGTTGATGTTCACGCGCCATGGCTACAGCGGCCGACGCTTCGGCGACGTCGGCGACAATGTCTTCTATTGGGATTTCGTCGTGCTGACCTGGATCCCGATCTATCTACTGATTTACTGGTTGCCGAGGCTAGGCTGATGCGTGCGTTGCGAATGGGAACGTCCTGGGGTGGTCTGCTGTCAGGGCCCATGGCTTGGGCGATCTCGACTCAGCTGAACTACGCGCTCGTGCCGTGGCAATGCAACCGCCAGGTGCCGGTCGTGCTTCCGGCGGCGCTGGTGCTCGCCTTGCTTTCTCTGCTCGGCGGTGTCTTGTCATGGCGGGCAAAGCGGCAGGGCGGTGCCGCCTTCAAGCCGAGGCGAACGCGCAGCACCGAGCAGTTCGTTGCCGACCTCGGCATGCTTGCGGCATTGCTGTTTGCCCTCGTCATCATCATGCAAGGCAGCGCGGCGCTCATCCTCGACGAGTGCCTGCGATGAGCTTCGACGCGTTCTTCTCGACCTCGATTTGTTACGGCGCCGGCGCGCCCGAGGCCGGTTGGACGCTTGCATTGCCTATCACGCTTCCCTTGGCCGCAATCGCGCTCGTCTATTGGGCCGGCGCAAGCCGCCTATGGCGTCGCAGCGCTCGCGGCCGCTCCGAGCGGCTTCGACAAGGCCTATTGTTCTGCGCTGGTTGGGGTGTGTTGACGGCAGCGCTGGTCAGTCCGATCCATGCACTTGGCGAACGGGTGTTTGCTGCCCACATGATCGAGCATGAACTGTTGATGGCAGTGACGGCGCCGCTCCTTGTCGCCGCCTGTCCCGGCGCTGCCTTGATATGGGCATTACCGCGCTCGCTTCGCCGGGGGACGGGAAAGCTCACGCGCGGCAGAGTGCTGCAAGCGGTCTGGACCGCTGCCACCCGGCCCCTCAACGCAACGATCATCCACGGCATCGCAATCTGGATCTGGCACATCCCCGTCCTGTTCGAGGCTGCGCTCCGGCAGGGCGTGCTGCATTATGCCCAGCATGCAAGCTTCCTCGGTACCGCCTTGCTGTTCTGGTGGGTGCTCCTGCCGCGCCCCGGTCGGCAGCAAACCTATGGCAGTTGCGTCATGCATCTTTTCTTCACCTCGCTCCATACCGGCCTGCTCGGCGTGCTGCTGCTGATGTCGCCAAAACTCTGGTATCCGGAGAATGCCTCCAACGCCGCACTCTGGGGCCTGACCCCCATCGAGGATCAGCAACTCGCCGGGCTGGTGATGTGGGTTCCGGCTGGCCTGATCTATGGCGGAGCCGCCTTGCTGCTCGCCGGCCTTTGGATAAGCAACAGCGCAACCAGGGAGGCAACAGATGACCTTCGGCCCGGCTAGATCGATCGGGGGCGCGCTTGCCGCGGTCCTGCTGCTAAGCGCAGCAGGCGCGACGGCGACCTTGTGGTCCGAGCGGCTCGATCGCGTCCGGCACGAATCGGACGTCGCGACCGGCGGCGTCGGCGCCCGCGCCATTCCGATCATGACCGCGAACGGCTGCTCCGGCTGCCATATCATTACCGGCGTGCCCGGCGCGCAAGGCCAGGTCGGGCCTCGACTGGATGGCAGCCTTGCTGGCCGCGTCTTTGTGGGCGGCATGCTGGCGAACAATCCCGTGAATCTGATCCGTTGGATACGCTCGGCCAGGGAAATCAATCCGCATACCGCCATGCCGTCAACGAGGATTACCGAGCAGCAGGCGCGAGATATCGCCGCCTACCTCTATGCCCTGAGATGATTCACCCCTCGCCATTGCGCCGGGGCCACGGCGCGGGCAGGAACTGAGGAACCCGCACCGTCTGCGACCGCGGCAGGCTGCCAGTTTCGATCCCGGTCGGAGTCAGCGCTTGGCGCTGTCGGCCTCCGCGCGCGTCAGAAAGGTCTGGGTGACTTGCGCAAGGTTGTCCTTCAGCCACTCGGCCATGGCTTGCTCTTCGCGCAGGTTCTGTTCGCACACTCGTGCGACCTCGCCCTCGCCCACGGCATTGCCCGCGGCGATGAGGATCGTATAGGAGGCAATCTCCATATGTTCGAATGTGTAGCTCGCCAGAGGGCCTTTCATGACCTCATCGCCGGCGAATACGCCGCTGATCGATTGCGCCGTGGCGGTCAGCTTGCCACCTGCGTCCTTCAGCATCGACGACCCTTGACCAGCTTCGTGGAGCGCTGCTTGAACTCCCCCTCCGCGACACGCGGGCTCGGCATGACTTTGCGCACTTCGACGCCGCCCCCGGTGGATTGTCTGCCTTCTGCCATTCGATGCCCCACGCCCGATAGGAGCGGGCCGGGTGCGACAAGAGCTCGACTGCTTTTTCCTTGGCCAGGGCGTGAAGCCGGAGAACCAGACCTGTTCTCTTTGCCACCAGGTCCGCTGCGGCCTGCAAACCACAATCCGGCGCGAGGCGGACGGTTCCCGATGCTAAAGTGGAGAGTAACAGGGCCCACAGATCTCGCCAACGTGTCCTGTGCAAAGCGAGAGATCGTCGAAGCAGTGCTTCATTGCCGCGTGGAGCGAAATGTCGATCTGCAAGTTAGAAGGACAGCACGGAGAGAGCTATGAACCTCAGCGCCTCGGTAGAAGATGAGGGCCGCACCACCCCGACCAGGGAGGCTGCGGATGGACTTGCGCCGGCCCTGGCCCGAAACATCGAAGCGATCGTCGAGCGCCGCAACCGAGATGCGAAGTCAGCCTCGATGGAAGAACGGGTAGCGGCTGGGATCAGTAAGTTCGCCGGCAGCATGATGTTCGTTTACATCCACCTTGGTCTTTTCGGCGCCTGGATAGCCTGCAACATCGGGCCGGTGAGCTTTGTCCGGCCGTGGGATCCGTCCCTGGTGGTCCTGGCGATGTTCGCATCCGTGGAAGCGATCTTCCTCTCCACTTTCGTCCTGATCAACCAGAATCGAATGGCTGCTGCAGATGACGCTCGGGCAGATCTGGATCTTCAGGTCAGCCTGCTTAACGAGCACGAGACGACGAAGCTTATCAAAATGACCGAGCAAATTGCCCGCGCCCTGAATGTCGGCACCGAAACGGACGACGAGTTGACCGAGCTAAAACGCGACGTCGCGCCCGAAGCGGTGCTCGACAAGATCGCCGAGGCGGGCGGCGAGACAAGCTCGAGTTGAATTGGCATCGAAACCACTCCAGCGAAACTCTTGACGCGGCCAAGCCCAAACAAGGCGACCTCCGAAGACCTGAAGACGCCCCCAACGGCTTCAAGCTCTGTTCATCCGAGCCGAATTAAGTCATAAGACGGAAGGACCTCCCGCAACGCAGTTTGCTGAATCCATGGTCCCTCTCATTCCGACGACCGTCGATTCTTGCCCCCCGCACCCCGCACGTCGACGGTCGTCACTTGCTTTACCTGTTCTTGCCCTTCCGGGCGGCCAAGAGCCTGACTGTCCAGGCATGGGCGCATCGCACACACAAGCTGGGCTCCTATGGTAAAATCAACGCGAACAAAAACCGCTCACGCTGACCAAAAAGCCCCTTACATCCCTTGAGCCAGAAAGGGGCTGTCCAAGTGTGCGGCCATCGCAGAGGATTTTACGCGCGGGGGTCCAGCGCCACGCATAAACACCAGCGCGCACAGTGACAAACCTGCCCTGAAAGCTTTCACTCGCGCTGTGCCTACAGACCGAAATCTATCTCAAGGAAGCGACCCGACCGGTTGCTCGCACTATGGTAGCAGCCGCAGTATTCCGCCCTCCCCGCATTAACCGACAAGCCACCGGGCGCGATCATGTTCGGCCCGAAGCGACACGCAGACTGCCTGGCCGGGCATCGCAGTCTAACCCGGCCACTGCGGTCGCACTTCTCAGGCCGCGCAACCAATTTGTCGGGTTCGGCAATGCCTTGGCTGAAAAGCGTACCCCCTTAAGGTCACGATTTCATGGTCTTCCTGAGCTGCTAACGCATTCTTGGTGCAATGCTCATCGAATCGCAGCGTGGAAACGTCCCGAGCCCTTCGTCGTTCGGGTCATAATGGGGTAGTTACGTCACGCTCTACTCTCCTCGCGTGAGATTTGCCGCCTGTCACGCTTGTCTCCACGACGAAGTGGCAGCGCTGCCCGGCGCAGCAAAATCTCTTTGATGTTGGCGTCTTGGGCCAGGCGCTCGGCTTCCGCTTGCGATAGCCCAATCAGCAAACCGTCTCGCGCCTCGGCGGGCAGATCGGTTGATCGGTCATAGACTAGCCATTGGTCAGCGGGATCCATCATGGCGACGAACCTCATCCCGTGTTTCCTCTTTGATAGGGCCGTTATATTTTGCGCGCACCGGCCCATACATCCGTGGCACGAACTCGCGACCCGGCCTCCTGACGCAGAACTTTGCAGGCCGGGTCCTTGCCTCGCTGAAGAGGGGATGGCGAGGCAAGGCGCAAGCATGCGATCACTTCCGATGGCGCGCCCTAACTCAGGTGAATCAGCACCTCGTAATTTTCGGCGATCGTTTGCAGCAATATGCAATAAGGGCTGCGGAAGTCCGGCTGCAGTCATGCCTTGGATGCAGCCTTGAGCTTTCGAAATCTCGGAAGCGAGGGTGAGAAGCGCCTCCGCCGTTTCCTCAGTTGTCCAGCCTTGACTGATTAACGTGGCTATCGGGTCGGCAAACGCCGCCTCAAGAGCCACCACGCAATTCACGTTCCGATCCGGACTGGTTTCCGGAATGGGCGGCGCAACCTGAGCAGTTTGGGACATCCAGAGGAATCGACACAGGGGATAAAGGTTCCCGCTGTTAAGTCTCATTATCACAGCCGTGCATCGGCCAAGCGTGCCCCCGCCTTCGCGTTCGTCGGCTTCAAAGAGAGGTGTGGGCTTTCTTTATTTTAGATTTCACGCAACTAACTTATTTTCCCGGGCATTAATGGGGAAAGCACCGGAGGATGTCCATGCTACATTATAGTGTGCCTCGGGAATTTGAGATCGGTGACGAGGTCGCGTTGACCTGCACCGTGATTACAGTTCTCCCCAGCGGACGTGCCAGAGTAAGCATTCCGTCTTACGGATCTCCTTATTCGGTCGATGCGCCACCTAAAACCCGTGCCGGGGACAAACTTGTTCTTGTTGGAGACATTATCCGCATCGATCGCGAAGCCAATAAATTGGCGGTGAGAATTGACTGCGGCGGCGTGATCACCGTGGGCACGTCAGCCATTGCCCGCGTAAAAAAGCACCGCCAGGTGTCGCGGACTGATGCTCACTGAGGAGCCCCAGGTCGTCCAAGAAGATCATGGCAGCTGCGACGGCTCATCGCTTGGACTTGGCCTCAGCAAAATCCAGCAGATACCCGGTCGGGTGAAGTTTTCTAGCGAACGCCGGCAGCAGTGGGCGCATCGCCACGGCCCATTTGTGTAGAACGCGTCGGATGGCCGCCAGAATGAAGAGGGCGGCGGCGTGAGGGAGTTAGGGCGCTGCAACTTCGGAACAGGCCTACGATTCTTTGCCCGAGCTCTACGACTATGCTTTCGATCAAGGCCGCGACGATTAACTACGTGAAGTCGTTGGCGAAGCAGCTCGGACGACGGCGTGGCCCCGGGACCGATCTGGGCGCCTCTATTGAAAATATGTCACCGATCTGAGGTCCTTCAGGAGACCAGTTCCTTGGCCGCGCGCTACGCCGGCCAAACAGCCGGAAACGCAAGAAGCGGGTCGCAAGGGCTCGCTAACGATTTGCGCCATTGAAGGGGAACGAAGATCGAGGGTTCTCGAGATCACGCAAGGTGACCCTCTCGCGCTCGAATCGCGACACGTTTCGTGTGGAGTGCCAATCATGATCGGCGGGCATATTGCACCTTGTGCATTGCCTAATCGGAGTGGCTCGATTGTGCACCGCGAGCTCGGCGTCGACTGACCCAATTCCCCCTGTAACGCGAGGCATGTCCGTGGCAGAACTCTGGCATGGCACGTCTTGGCCCGCTGCTGGCGTTTTTGGCGCTCTATGCCGTAATGTATGCTGCATTCGGAATAGCGTCCCCGTTCTGGCCAAGGTATTTTGAGTCGCGAGGCCTGACACCTGAAGAGTTGGGCGTTCTGTTCGGGGTAGGCAACGCGGCCCGGCTGATTGCCGGACCGCTCGCCAATCGGATTGCAGATCTTTTCGGCGCTCTCCGCATCTGCCTGGCGGTTTGCATCGGGATCGCAGTGGCAGCGACACTTGGGCTGGCTGGCGTGCAAGGCCTCTTTCTTCTGTTGCTCGTCCATCTGGCCCAGTCAGCCGGGCTGGCGCCGATCACGACCCTCGCCGACGCCCTTGCGGCGCGGGCATCGGTGCGGGAGCCGGGTTTTGAGTACGGTTGGGTGCGAGGTGCGGCATCGGCGGCCTTCGTTGCTGGCACCCTCATGGCTGGCCAGGTGCTCCGAGTTTTCGAGCTGGGCGCGATCATATGGATGTACGCCGCGCTGCTCGCCGCGGCGTTGGCTGCCGCCGCGCTGGTACCGGAATCAGATACTGGCGCCGAACGGGCTTCGGACCCGGTCGGGCAAAGCGTAATCGGCGGGCTGCGCGAGCTGATCAATCTTCCGACGTTCCGGCGCATCGTGGCCATTGCGGCGCTGATCTATGGCAGTCACGCGATGCATGACACCTTCTCGGTCATCCGCTGGACAGCGGCGGGGGTCGGCACGGCGGCGAGCAGCATACTTTGGTCGGAAGCCGTCGCAGCGGAGGTGGTGGTATTCCTTGTGGTCGGGCCGATCCTGCTGCGCCGGCTTGGCGTGGCCGGAGTCGCCGCTCTGGCCGCGGTTGCCGGAATCCTGCGCTGGGTCGTGGAGGCGGAAACGGCGGAGGTCTGGATACTGGCGTTCGTTCAACCGCTTCACGGCATTACCTTCGCACTGCTGCATCTTGCCTGTATGCGTGTTATCGCCAGCAGCGTGCCCGCACATCTTGCCGCCACCGCGCAGGCCCTCTACGCGATAGGCCCCGGCCTCGCCACCGCGGGCCTAGTCTGGGTATCAGGGCAGTTATATGGAGCCTATGGCCCGCCCGGCTTCCTCATGATGGCGGGATTGTGTGCGCTGTCGCTTACGCTAGTGACTGGACTGCGCGAACGAGCCCCATCACCGGATTGATACAAGCACACCTGCCGTATCCCGCCGCTTAAGATCGCGGCCAAGATCGACCATTTTGGAGTGATAAGGGTCGAAACCGCAGGTGCCTCAGCGTTCAGATGTCGAGTTGATAGGCGAGGCCGATGGTCGATGAGCGGCAAAAGGCGGAGCTTTGGGCACACCCGTTCGTCATGGGGAAGATGCCGACGACCTCGATGCGCCCGTTGATCTCGCCGGATTGGTGAAGCTGGGCCTGGTGCTCCTTTGGGAAAGTCAGGTAGGCAGGCACGTCGGGCTCGGCGCTCAGGAGTTCTGTGCACGAGGCCGATTCATGATTGGCTCGACGAACCTTTCGCCGAACAGGACGGCGAACTCGGTGCTGGCCTCGAACCGTTCGCGCGGCAGTTGTTTCCATTCCTCGGCCGCATAGTTCAAAACAAGATACAGCAGCTCATGGCCGCGTCGTTGTGTTTGGAATCTCGTCATGCGACCTGCAAGCGAGCAACAGTGATCCAGGCCTCTATCCGACCTGCGGAGATGAACTCGTGCTGTTCAGACCTGACAGCGCGCCAATCACTGCAGCGGTGACGTCGGCGGTGCGAGCCACCCCCCCAAGGTCCGGACTGAGAAGCTCGCCCCGGCCGGTGACGGTTTCAATCGCTACCATTAGGCGCCGCGCCGCGGCGTGCTCGCCAAGATGATCGAGCATAAGGCTTGCCGTCCAGAACGATCCAAGCGGATTGGCGATGCCCTTACCTGTGATGTCGAATGCCGAGCCATGGATAGGCTCGAACATGGACGGACGGTTGCGCGACGGATCAATGTTCGCGGTTGAGCCGATTCCCAGCGAACCGCCAAGCGCCGACGCCAGATCAGACAGGATGTCGGCATGCAGGTTGGTCGCCAACACAGTGTCGATGCTGCCGGGCTTATTGACCATTCTTTGCGTCATGGCGTCGACCAGCATCCAGTCGACGGTCACCCCTGAGTGGCCGCGGACTACTTCGCGCACAACTTCGTCCCAGAGCACCATGCCATGACGCTGTGCGTTCGATTTGGTTACCACGGTCAGCAGCTTGCGAGGGCGCGAGATGGCAAGATCGCAGGCAAAACGCGCGATACGCTCAATACCGGTGCGAGTGAAAACAGCAACGTCCATGCCGACCTCAAGTGGCCAGCCACGATGGGCGCGACCGCCAATACCGGCATATTCGCCTTCGCTGTTTTCGCGTACGATCACCCAGTCGATCTGTTGGCCAAGCTCTGGCCGCAGCGGGCCGGTCAACCCGGGCAGAAGGCGCGTTGGCCGCACATTTGCATACTGATCGAACCCCTGGCAGATGGCCAGGCGCAAGCCCCACAACGTGATGTCATCGGGGAGGCCCGGGGCGCCTACCGCGCCGAAATAGATTGCGTCGAAGTTCTCGAGCTGCGCGAGGCCGTCCTGCGGCATCATGCGGCCATTGCGGCGATAGTAGTCCGAACCCCAATCGAAGTGCCTGAACTCGAAGGCAAGACCGGATTGTGAGGCGGCCAAGGCCTCCAGCACCTCGATGCCGGCCTCAACTACCTCGGGGCCGATTCCGTCGCCGCCGATCACCGCGATCCTATGCAAGGACATTTTCAGCTTCCTTCTCAACGGCGGCAACGATGGCGCTGGCCATTCGTTGGGTGTTGGTGGTTCCGTATATCGTCAGTTCGGGTCTCTTGCCACGCGAGAGCCGCAATGGTGTCTTCGCCTGATCAGCGACGCGGATGGTCGATGCCACAATTATGGCCGCTCCATCCGTCAGCATCGAGGTGCGTTCAATCACCGCATGGATTGGCCCGATCGTATTCTTCGGCCGACTTGCCCCCATCCGAGGACCATAGACCCGCGGGTATGCGGTTTATGCGTGGCCGCTTTACAGGCGGATTTGGTAGCGCTACCGTTTCAAAGTCGCGTGACCCGGGGGGATCTGGGGGAAGACGTCGCCGACGCCAGTGGTGGATTGCCGCATTGCCGGCATCCGTTTCAAACCACGCCTGATACAAACGGCTCCCCGCGACACTTCGCTGGGACCATCGGGAGGAGTTCGATGGCGTCTGTCGCGATTAGCGATGTTTACAAATCGTTCGGGGCCACCGAGATCCTGCATGGCGTCAGCGTCGCTATAGATGACGGCGAGTTCGTCACGCTAGTCGGACCGTCCGGCTGCGGGAAATCGACGCTTCTGCGGATGATTGCCGGCCTGGAAAAGATTTCGCGCGGCCATATTTCGATCGGCAACCGTATCGTCAATGACGTTGCTCCCAAGGAACGCGACGTGGCCATGGTCTTTCAGAATTACGCGCTCTACCCGCATATGACGGTTGCGGAGAACATGGGGTTCTCGCTCATGCTCAAGGGTGTTCCGAAGGCGGATAGCGATGCGGGGGTGAAGCGGGCGGCCGAAATCCTCGGGTTGGTGCCGCTCTTGTCGCGCTATCCGCGCCAGCTTTCGGGCGGCCAGCGCCAGCGCGTCGCCATGGGCCGGGCGATCGTGCGCGATCCGCAGGTGTTCCTGTTCGACGAGCCGCTGTCCAACCTCGACGCCAAGCTCAGGGTCCAGATGCGCGCCGAGATCAAGGAACTGCACCAGCGGCTGAAGACGACGACGGTCTATGTCACCCACGACCAGATCGAGGCCATGACCATGGCCGACAAGATCGTGGTCATGCATGACGGCATCGTCGAGCAAATCGGGCCGCCGCTGGACCTCTACGACCGTCCGAACAACCTCTTCGTCGCGAGCTTCATCGGCTCGCCGGCTATGAACCTGCTCAAGGGCACATTCGCCAACGATGGCGCGCCGACCTTCCGGGGCGCGGGAGGCATTTCCCTGCCTTTGCCGGGACTTACCTCGATAGGCAACGGCGAAGCCATGGTCCTCGGAGTTCGGCCCGAGCATCTGCGGTTGGCCGATGACGGCATTCCGGTCACCGTGGTGGTGATCGAGCCGACCGGCTCGGAAGTGCAGATCATCGGTCGGACGGCCGGCGGCGAGGACATCGTCGCCAATTTCCGCGAACGCCATTCCTTCGTGCCGGGAGAAACCATCCGGCTGTCGGTCGAATCGGGCCCCATCCATCTGTTCCACGGCGAGACGGGCCAGCGGATCGCAGCGGCACACTAGAGCCACGCAACGAGGAAACGACAGGAGGAAACGAGCATGAAGTTCACCAGACGCGACGTGATCCGCACGACCGCCGGCGCGGCCGCCGGAGCCTTGGGCAGCCGCTTCGTCGGCTCGAGCGCCTTCGCCCAGGAGGGCCTGACCTACAAGCCCGAGGAAGGTGCCAAGCTCAGGCTGCTGCGCTGGTCGCCTTTCGTGCAGGGCGACGAGGACCAGTGGCTCAAAAATACCAAGCGCTTCACCGAAGCGACGGGCGTCGATGTGCGCGTCGACAAGGAGAGCTGGGAAGACATCCGGCCCAAGGCGGCAGTCGCGGCCAATGTCGGCTCCGGCCCCGACCTGATGCTTGTCTGGTTCGACGACCCGCATCAATATCCCGACAAGCTGCTCGACGTGACGGAACTGGGCGACTATCTCGGCAAGAAGTATGGCGGCTGGCACGACGGTCCGAAACAGTATGCGACGCGCGAGGGCAAATTCCTCGGCCTGCCGCTCGCCACCATCGGCAACGCCATCGTCTATCGCGAAAGCTGGGTGAAGGAAGCAGGCTTCTCGGAATTCCCGAAGGACACGGCCGGTTTCCTGGAGCTTTGCAAGGCGCTCAAGGCGAAAGGGCATCCGGCCGGCTTCACGCATGGCCACGGCGTCGGCGACGGTAACAATTACGCGCATTGGCTGCTGTGGAGCCATGGCGGCCAGATGGTTGATGAGAAAGGCAAGGTGACGATCAACAGCCCTGAGACGCTGAAGGCGATCCAGTATGCGCAGGAGCTCTACAAGACCTTCATCCCAGGCACCGAAAGCTGGCTCGACGTCAACAACAACCGCGCCTTCCTGGCCGGCGAAGTGAGCGTGATCGCAAACGGCATCTCGGTCTACAACACAGCCAAGGTCAACAAGGACAAGGATCCGAAGCTGACCGAAATCGCCAAGGACATGCGGACGACCAACATGCCGATCGGTCCGGTCGGAAAGTCGGTCGAGCTGTACCAGGTGACCACGGCCGTCATCTTCAACTACACGCCCTATCCCAACGCCGCCAAAGCCTATTTGCAGTTCATGTTCGAGGATCCGCAAATGTCGGACTGGATCACCTCCTCGGCCGCCTATTGCTGCCAGACGCTGAAGGCCTTCGACAACAATCCAGTGTGGAAGGCCGATCCGAACAACGCCCCTTACGCGAAGGCGTCCGCGACGCTGCGGCCCAACGGCTATGCGGGGCCGCTCGGCTATGCCTCGGCCGCAACCATGGCCGACTACGTGCTGGTTGACATGTTCGCCAAGGCGGTGACGGGCCAGGCTACGCCTCAGGAAGCTATGGAAGAGGCCGAAAAGCGGGCCAACCGCTATTATCGTATCTAATCCTGTCGAGCACCTGAAGCAGGGTGGCCGCGACGTCTTCCGGGCTACGGAAGAAAAGCGTGGTCACCCAACGTCCCACCGTCTCTCGCAGGGAGTCCGCGCCATGGCCGTGCCATCAGTTGCCGTTCAGCGGCGTCCATCGATCCTGTCGCGCCTGGCCGAGAGCCGCAACACGCTTGGCCTCGGCTTCATGCTGCCGGCGGCGGCGCTGCTCCTGGTGTTCCTGACCTATCCGCTGGGCCTCGGCGTCTGGCTCGGCTTCACTGACACCCGCATCGGCCGCCCCGGCATCTATATCGGTGTCGAGAACTATGAATACCTTTGGAGCGACAGCGTGTTCTGGCTGTCGGTCTTTAACACCCTGCTCTACACGGTCAGCGCCTCGATTCTGAAATTCGTGCTCGGCCTCTGGCTGGCTCTCATCCTCAACGAAAAATTGCCCTTCAAGTCGTTCTTCCGCGCGGTGGTGCTGCTGCCCTGGGTGGTGCCTACGGTGTTGTCGGCCATCGCCTTCTGGTGGATCTACGATTCGCAGTTCTCGATCTTGTCCTGGGCGCTGCAGCAGATGGGCCTGATCGACCACCGGATCAACTTCCTCGGCGATCCAACGAATGCGCGCGCCTCGGTCATCGCGGCCAATGTCTGGCGCGGCATTCCTTTCGTCGCGATCACGCTGCTTGCAGGGCTGCAGACGATTCCCCAATCGCTCTACGAGGCCGCCACGCTCGACGGCGCCGGCCGATGGCAGCTGTTCCGCCATGTGACACTGCCGCTGCTGACGCCCATCATCGCCATCACCATGACCTTCTCGGTGCTGTTCACCTTCACCGACTTCCAGCTGATTTACGTGCTGACCCGAGGCGGACCGGTGAATGCCACCCACCTGATGGCGACATTGTCCTTCCAGCGCGGCATTTCCGGAGGGCAGCTCGGCGAAGGCGCGGCCATTGCGGTCGCCATGATCCCCTTCCTCTTGGCGGCGATCCTGTTCAGCTATTTCGGCCTGCAACGGCGCAAATGGCAGCAAGGCGGCGGAGACTGACATGGCCGCGATCAAGCAAGTCGAGCGCCCGAACACCGACGAAGGCGGCATGGGCTACCTGCAGAGTCTGCCGCGCCGGGTGGTTACGGTCTATCTGCCGCTCTTGGTGTTCGTCGTCGTGCTGCTGTTTCCGTTCTACTGGATGACGGTCACGGCAATAAAACCGAATGCCGAGATGACCGACTATGCGAACTACAATCCGCTATGGGTGGTGCATCCGACCTGGCGGCATATACGCTATCTGCTCTTCGAGACATCCTATCCCGGCTGGCTGCTCAATACGGTCATCATTTCGACCGCAGCCACGTTCCTGTCGCTGGTGTGCGCCGTTCTTGCCGCCTATGCGATCGAAAGACTGAGGTTTTCGGGGGCGCGGCAAGTCGGCCTCGCCGTGTTCCTTGCCTATCTCGTCCCGCCGTCGATCCTGTTCATCCCGCTATCGCTGATGGTGTTCAACCTCGGCCTGTACGACACGCCGTTCGCGCTGATCCTCACCTACCCGACCTTCCTGATCCCGTTCTGCACCTGGCTCTTGATGGGCTATTTCCGTTCTATTCCTTTCGAGCTGGAGGAATGCGCGCTGATCGACGGCGCGAGCCGCTGGCAGATCCTGACCAAGATCGTGCTGCCGCTGTCGGTGCCGGGCCTGATCTCGGCTGGCATCTTTGCCTTCACCCTATCCTGGAACGAGTTCATCTACGCGTTGACCTTCATTCAATCGTCGGAAAAGAAGACGGTGCCGGTCGGCGTGCTCACTGAACTGGTTCGCTCCGATGTCTATGAGTGGGGCGCGCTTATGGCAGGCGCGCTGATCGGGTCGTTGCCGGTGGTGGTGCTCTATTCATTCTTTGTCGAGCACTACGTTTCCTCAATGACCGGCGCGGTAAAGGAATAATGTCGTGCGGCCGAACCCTGGCACCCGGGAAGACATGATGCCGTTGTCGCCGGGCAACAGCGCCGAAACCTCAACACTGCCCTTGATTGCAATGCGCTGAAGCGATGAGGCTGGCGTGCCCGCGAGGTAGTGTCGCCTTCATGTGGATGAGCCAGCACCCTACCCTGACCTGGGTCGACCAGCGGCCACCAGGAAGCGCCACAGCGTCGTTGTGGGCCGGCTCGGGTTCCTTGCTGCCTATGAGCAAGGCTTTAGCCCACCGCCCCATTCGCGGCGGCGGTGGGCACCCCATGCAAAGCAGAGGGCATAGCCGAGGGAGAGGTGCGGCCGCCCCCCCAGGCTATTACGCCGTGAACTTGCAAGTTCTGCGCGATGGATAATTTTCCCGATATGAGACAGTTCATCCCGCGCTACTAATTAGGGCGTACTAATACACGCATTACTTGTGCGACGTACCTCGTTGTGCAAGTGTATGAATGCCCAGGGCGAGAGTAACAATAGCCTTCAGCCGGCGCCATGTGTCGTGAGCCCTCCGCCGCCGGTCAGGCCCGGTTCGTGCTAACCCCCGCAGCCGGCCGGGCCGCTGCACTATGGGCAAGGTGTCCGCCGGCTGCGCTCCTCTGGCGTCAGCGCATGATTGGTGAATTGCAGGTTCCGACTGTCACGGCCGGCGCCGCGGCAGTCGTGGCAGAAGATCACCTTGATCAGATCCCAGTGCAGGCACCCATGATCAGGCCCGAGCCGCTTAACCAGTTCGGCAACGTCTAAGGTAGCGCTCCGCTTGCATGTGAGGCAGTTCACCGAAAGGCCTGTGCCGGCCTGCAGCTTCTTGCCGAGCGTGTCTTCAACGAAGGGGTATTTGTTCGACATTGGCGATCCTCATGCAAAAAGGAGTCGCCGCACCATCTAGGGATTTATTCCTCGCCAAGCTTGCCTTCAAGCTCTTTCACAAAATGAGCCTCATTGAGGAGTTTTTCCCAATCGGTGCCGAAGCGCTCGATCAGATCGGTGGCCTGCGCCGGTGTGAGATTTGCTTCTCGCGCCAATCGCCCGGCCAGAAGGTCGACTTCAGTGAGATCACTCGCAGGCAAGCTGCCTTCGCGGTGTTGCATCGCCTCGAAAATCACCTCGTAGACACTACCCACCTCCTCATAGACCTCGGCCACCTCGATGCCTTCCAGGTTCGCCGCTTCCATGACTTGGTCGACCAGATCGCTTATTGCGGCAGGGTCATCGGTCGTAACTTCCGGCAGGTGCTCCGCCATCCATTTACGAAAAAAATCCAGTCCGCGCTTGCTCATCTGGCGATAAGCCTACGACCAACATTAGGTTCCGCTTATCTGACGGACAGCACCCGCGAGAATGCCGGGGTTGACGAAGCCGCCGATCGCGCCAGAGCCCACGCACTTTGGAACATAAGCGGCCGCTGCATCATTTGATGGAACCGCGAGATAAGATCGTCGCGGTAGGAGAGGCGGAGGCCCGCTATTCCCCAGGGGGTGGCGGGCCTTTCTGTCATTCCCCACGGCGGGGCCGGAGGCATCTAGTGCGCCGGATTTTGCTGCGACTGACATAGCCCGCCATTTTTGTGGCGGAGGCAAGCGCTCTCTGTTCCGGCGCGCAAGAGCCGGGGACATGCCGAACTTGACCACATAAAACCCGTCGGAGTGAACCAGCGGGCGAAAGCTTGGAGTGGGCCCAGTGTGCTGCCAAGAGGGTACGCGATCACACCATGTCCAAAAGGCCTAATTTAGCCAATCTGAATGTGCGGCGGACTCACGGTTCGCCAGGCCGGCGCTCGCTTCAGGCAATCTCCCCAACGAGAGGCGCCGGCCACCTTAGCCCGTTGCGGGTGTGGGGCACATCCGCAGCGGGCTATCGGACCGCTGAACTCGGGAAATGCATCATTGCTCCCGAAAATCCTTCAATGACGCGTGCCGAAGCTTTTCCTCGCCTTTGAGGAACTTCACCCGGCCGACAAGTAACAGACCGATCCGCTCATGACCATTGCTAACGAGGTAATCGACGGCTTCGCGCGCCCCGCCTTCATTGTCCACGACAAGGCTGTCACATTGCACGTCCTTTACCACGCGATCGATGAGCACGACCGGTGCGCCCTCGCGCGTCAGTTGCACGATGTGCTCGCTGTCGGTCGCCGAGGTGGGTGCCAGAATGAATCCGCGGATGCTCAGGGAGCGAAGGCTCTCTAGCAGTTCCTTTTCTTGCTCCACGTTCTCTTCGCTGCTGGCGATCAGCAAATTGTGGCGATGTTTGCGCAGCTCCACTTCGATATCATGGGCGATGCGCGCGAAGAACGGATTCTGGATGTCGCCGGGCACGAAGCCGACGATCGGCAGTTGTCCGCTACGAAGCGCTTGCGCAACGAGGTTTCCCCGATAGCCCAGTCTTTCCGCTGCCTCCAGTACGCGAACCCCGGTCTCTTCGCCGACGTAACCGTAACTGTTGAGCGCCCGGGCGGCCGTCGCGCGCGATACGTTGGCCGCGGCAGACGTCCTTGAGAGTGATGCCCTTTTGCGTCACAGCTATTCCTCTTGCGACATGCACATTGCGTCATATCGTCGGTCTCAGGTCAGGGAGCGGGCGTTTTTGTCGGCATATTCGCCCGAATCGCAAACTGCCAATACACCTTCCGCAACTTCTTTGCGTTTGCTCAACAAACGTGCGTCTGTTGACTAGCGTGAAAACTTCGTCCCTGAAAGCACTACGTTTGATGCTGCCCGCCAAATGCCTGGCATCGTCAGCATTACGGCAATGAATCAACCCCTGCGGTCAAAGGCGAACGTCTCTGGCGTCGACCATAAGATTGTTGGGGCGAAGCCTTGCCTTCGAGCTCGTCCCGCGACTTGGGGCAGATCGTCGTCATAACCATACTCTGCGCTACGAGGCGCAACTTTGATACAAGACAGCGGACCGAGGGAATGGCTCTCCCGGCTGGCGCTAGCCAATAGGAGCCGCCCCAAAACACCCCTGCTGGCGTGGGAGGCGGCACGCAGGATGGGGCGGTTGTCTTCGCGCAGAACCTGAAGCCAGGAAGCCAGGTAGTCGGTAAGGCCATCATTCCGCTCGATGAGGTCCGCCGCAATTTCTTTTCGCACCGGACGCTCCCGAAATTCATTCGCAAGCTCAGTTCAGGCGACATTGCCCCTGCCGCTCAAGCGAATAGAAACAACTGAGAAATGTGCCAAGGGTATCCGTTTGCAGAATTTGGCAGACTACCTTGATATAAGCGCAGGCTGGCGGCCCAGAGGGAGTTTTCCCAGATGAGCGGTTGGAAAATGCAGATTTAGCGCTCAAATTCTGGGCGATAACGTTCCATGTGCCGCCGAGCTTCGTCGAGGCGTTCGAAGATGGGCGAAGACCTGAATGATCATCCGTGCTCGCAGGCGACCACGACACAGCCGTTCACGCGCTTTCACAGGCGAGGCGCCTGCACCCGTCGCTTTCAGTCAACTGGATAGAGAAATATCGTCCGATCGTTCAGCGGCACGATCGCAGCATGTATATAGACGGGCTACGCGCTGCTGGGCTTGATAAATTGTCGGTTTTGGGCCGCTGCCGCAGTCTTGCGGACGACGTCGATCACTCTTCTGGAAGGCCGGCGAGGCGCAGTCCATCAAGGATGGCGGCCATGCGGCTCGGATCCTTCGCAGGTAACCCGGCCCTGATGCCTGCTATGGTCACTTGCGGAGCAATCGCCTTGAGCTTTCCGAGATAGCGGTGCGCATCCTCCATCCGGCCGAGATGGGCGTTTGCCGCGATCAATATCCAGAAGGTGGCATCAAAGTTCGGATTTACGGCGAGCGAACCAGCAGCCCAGGCCAACGCCGTCTCATAATTGCCGAGGATCATTTGCGCGTGAGCCCGACCACATAGCGCAATGTGGGCGAAGGGATCGCGCGGCGACAGCCGGCCGGCGCGATCGAACAGCGCGACCGCGTCCGTCACACTGCCGCAATGCAGGTGGGCGATGCCTGCCGCAGTAACGACTTCCAGGTTGTGCGGATTGGCGTCGAGCGCGGCTGTCAGCACCGCCATCCCCCAATCGTATTCGCGCGCGACCTGCACCAGAGCCATGGCACAATGCGCCATCACCGTCGGGTCGCCCGCAGCCTTCTCGAGCCCACGACGTGCCAGCTGGAAGCAATCGGCCCGATCGTCGGCTCCCAACGCGGGCCAGCCCATGGTGATACGATGCTCCAACACCCAGGCGGCGTGGGCGAGTAACAGCGCATTGTCGGGCTCCAGCAACAGTGCGTCGGTAAGTAGTGCGTAAGCCGCGGCATTCTCGCTCGGCGTTTCGGCGCGGATCTTTGATAGGGTGGAGAGGTAACAGTCGTAAGCCGCCATGCTGCCAGGCCGTTCTCGCCGGGAGCGCTCAATCTCGGCAGCCTGTATGTGTGGTGCGACCAGGGTAGCGACACTTTCGGTAATACGATCCTCGAAGTCGAACACCTCGTCGAGCGAACCCGCGAAAGTCTGAGCCCAGAGATGGGCGCCGCTGAGCCCATCGACCAGTTGCGTGGCAATTCTCAGCCGGTTGCCGAGGCGCCTGATGCTGCCTTCGAGCACATATCGAACACCAAGCTCCTCGGCCACCTGCCGCACGTCAACGGAGCGGCCCTTGTAGACGAACGCAGAGTTTCTGGCGATCACCGAAAAACTCCTGAAACGGCTCAGTGCGGTCGTGATTTCCTCCACGACGCCATCGGCGAAAAAGGATTGTTCCCGATCCGATGACATGTTGTCGAACGGCAGCACGACGAGCGACGGCTTATCGATAACCGGCGGCCTCTCGACCACCGCCGTGGGCAGAACCTCCCCAGCAAACATATATCCACGACGCGGTAAGGTGCGGATCAGCTTCTGCTCCTTGTCACCCAACGCGCGCCGGATGTCGCTGACGCACTGGGTAAGCGAGTCCTCAGTGACGACGACATCATTCCATACCGAGCTTAGAAGATCGTCCTTCGACACCATATGGCCGGCATTGCGGACCAGAAAAACCAGCAGATCGAGCGATTTCGGCCGCAATGCAACCTCGCCCGCGCCGTTGCGCAAGATGCCTGTGCGTGTGTCGATATTGAAACCAGCGAAGCGATAGATCGGTTGCAGCTCGGCGCTCATCGCGAATGTCTGCCCCTTGTAATTTCAGCGCTTCTTCAGCTTTTTTCAGACCGACTTCCGGACATCCCGTTCGCACTGGTGCAATGTCACGTCCGAAGAAGAAAGTGGCAAGAATCACAACCGGAGCAAGAACGCGTGCTTCCAGCGCTCCGTGTGCGCCATGTCTTTTATATCATCCGTTATCAACCAAGCGTAGCCTTACAGATCGCCAAAGGAGGAAACCATGCCACTCGCAGACATCGAGCAACCGACAGCTTGGAATCCGCGGCTGGACGCCGTAGCGGCGGCGCCCCAAAACCACCAAGTGCTTTATGAGGATGATGTGATCCGTGTGCTTTCCGTCACCGTCGCACCAGGCGAAACCGAGCCGGTCCATCATCACTGCTGGCCGTCAATCTTCGTCATCGACCGACTTGCGAAGCTGCGCGATTTCGATGGTGAAGGCAACGAAATCGCATTGCCGTTTCCGGCCACCTTCGACATGCCGCTCATCCTGAAATTGCCTCCACAGCCCGCACATGCCGTGCGCAATGAGGATGTCGTGGCGGTTCACGGGACGCGCATCGAATTCAAGCAAGGCTTCCCGGAATAATCCAAGCCACCAGTCAAAACGAGAATTACTCAGGGCATTTACTCGGCAACGGGTGGCAAGCCGAGAACACGAGGGCGTCAACACCAGCGCAGCCAGTCCGCTCCATGCACCAGCGCTGCACGCGATGGGTTTTGCGAGGAGCCAAGGGCGCGACGTGGCAGGCATGTCCGGTCCCGATTAGCGCCGTTCCACGCCCTTTGCCGCCAAGATGTCGTCAACGGCTGTCGACATCAGAAATTGCGACAGCTGCTTGGCTACTTCTGCATGCGTTGAATTGGTGCTGATGCCAATGGCGAAGTCGACGTAACTTTGGAGTTCGGCCGGAAACCGACCGACAAGCATGACCTCGGGAGCGGCGGCGAGAATCGAAGTCACTGGAACAACCCCCAATTCGGCTTCCCCACGGCCTACGGCCGACGCTGTCTGCCCTCCTGGTATGGCCACCAGCTTGGGCTTCACCTCATCCGCTAATCCCATGCGTTCCAGCAAACCGGAGAAGTAGCCACCGCTGGTTCCTTCACTGGCGTAGGCGATTGATTCGGCGCTCTTCAGGGCATGTTCGAATGCTTCCACGGACCCAATGTTGAGCGGTCGACTGCCTGTCTTGGCCGCCACCCCCATTGCTATCCGGCCAAACGCTACCTGACTTCCCGCCTTGACCTTTCCCAACGAGATCAGATCTTCAACCAGGTTCGGATTGGTGATGACGAGGTCAAACGGCTCCCCAGCCTCAATCTGATTCTTTACTGTCGGATTGAGTTCCCACTTGGCCGCAACGGTGGATCCTGTGACCGTTTCGAATCCGTCGGCCCTTGCATGTCTTCTCCGCTATTTCTGCGGCGCGGCGGGTTGAGCCGGCTGGACACCCTGCTGATCGCCGCCGGTGCTCGATTTTGCGGTTGGATCCCTGTCCACTTGCGTGTTCTGATCTGGCGGCTGGTTGCTTACCGAGCTTGTCTTGGAGCTGTCGACGCTATTGTCGCTACACCCTGCGATGAGGCCGGCGATCACTATAAAAGCCAATCGTTTCATGTGAGCGTTCCTTTACCCCTGAACTACCCGCGAAGAAGAATGTTCCGAGCAACGGCGGGTGTTGCCTTGGAGTGGCAGAGTTCGCCGCGACGTCTTCAGGGCTGTTTTTTCATCAGGAAAACGGTTTGTCGACCTCGAACCTCAGGTCGGCATTAATGCTACCCAGGGATAGAACCAGCGGCTGTGCCAAAATTCAAACTCCGCTTTTCGGGTTATCGGCTGGCGTGATCTGCAAACCGGCTTGCTCGATAGCCGGTCCCATGTGCACGCTTCGCGGTGTCCCCAAGCGACCGTCTCATCAGACCTCGCTCCACGGCGCTGGAACGGCGAATCGTGTCAATGTTCCGGGGGCCACGCGACAGAGCCGGCGACCGGCCGGCGAAATGGCTACACCTCTGAAGGATCGCTACGCCCCAATTCCAGCGGGCGCGGGCAGTTCCGTCGATTATTGGTGACGTGGGGGACGATCTCGAAGGCTCTTTCCTTGGGGCCGCAGCACGCGAAAACGAAACAGGCCTGCCCGGGGTGGGCAGGCCTGTCTCGGAGCACCGGGTGCTCTGACTGCGGCGTCTTGGGAGGGAAAGCACGAAGCCGCGCACCCGAACCGGGATCCCCCGGTCGATGTTCCAAAAGAAAAACCGTCCCAGCTGATCGGCGCAAATCTTCGTCGTCCGAACCGACGCGCAGGACCGCGGCCTTCCCCGATATCGTGGCAACGGCGGGCCTGCCTCCGTGGACCTCGATCCATTGCCCGGATCACGGCATATTTGTGGTCGTGACCCCCGCTCATCGTCGCCTCCCTGGCTGGTAATTTCGCGTCTGCGAAAAGGAAACCAAAGGCTGGGCCTCTTGTTCCGGCGCGCTGGCTTGCGAGCGGCCAGTCCACTGAAGACGATCGCCCTCCGGCCACACGAAAAGACCCGTTGCCGGCATCGCAACGGGCCTCTGGCGGGGCTTGGATGGGACCCCGGATCGCTGGAGGGAGGAGCGATCCGCTCTCAAACCGGCAGGCGGTCGAAATGTTCCCAGCTAAAGCTGCCTTTGTTAGCGCCAGCTTGAGTTCATCAGATCTTGACAGCGCTTTCCCTCGCCCACAGCCGAAGCTTACGGCAGGCCTCGACGAATGACTGCGCCGAGCGATCTGTTCCGAGTTCGATGAGTCCCTCGTCGGCGTCGGCCGCCACTCCCGCGCCCGCGAGGAGGGGCCCCGCGGCGGCGGCGAAGCCGATGAACTTCAGGTGCGCAAAGGCGTCGGACACGAAATCTCGCGCGGCGGCATCCTTGGACAGCATCTCGGCTCCCTCCTCGGAGACGAGCAGCACGACCGCATCGAAGAGAACCGAAGGTCCACCGTCAATCATATGGTTTGCCTCGATCCAGCTGCCATCGCCAGCTTCGACGCCGCCGACCCGTCGCGCGACAATTTCCAGCTTCGCGCCTTCTGCTTTCGCCGCATCCCGCAGCGCATCCAGCAAGCCGGCGTCGATGCCATCGCTGACCAGCACGCCGATCTTTCGACCCATAAAGCTGTCCGGGCCATTGTTGATGATGCTGAGCGCCGGCGATGGCTCGAGGTCATCGCGTGTTGGCAGGGCCGCATCCGCCGGCGAAGGCATCGTCTTGAGGCCGAGCTTGTCGGCGACCGTGGTCGCCAGCGTCTCGTCGATGTTGAGCAGATGCGAGACCATGCGTTCGCGGATGATCGGCGTCTCGACCTTGCTCAATTCGAATGTCAAGGCCATCGCGATGTGGCGCTGCTCAGGCTCGGTCTGACTGTTGAAGAATTGCCGGGCCTGGCTGTAGTGATCGGCAAAGCTTTCGGCCCGCAATCGCACCTTCTGGCCTGTTTCGGCATCGGCAACGGAGCGGAAACCGCGCGCCGGCGATTCGCGCGGACCCTCGCCCCAGGAATTCGGCTGATAGTTGGCGCGGCCGGCCGGGTTGCGCATCGCCATATGACCGTCCTGTTGAAAATGGTGGAACGGACATTTCGGCGCGTTAATGGGGATATGCGTGAAGTTGGGGCTGCCCAGACGTTTGAGCTGCGTGTCGAGATAGGAGAAGTTGCGCCCCTGCAGCAGGGGATCGTTGGAGAAGTCGATGCCTGGGGGCACATTCTGCGTCATGAAGGCGACCTGTTCGGTCTCGGCGAAGAAATTCTCTGGCATGCGGTCGAGCACAAGGCGCCCGACCGGTACCGGCTCGATGACCTCCTCGGGAATGATCTTGGTCGGATCGAGAATGTCGAAGTCGAAGCTGTCGGCGAAATCCTGGTCGAAGAGCTGCACGCACAACTCCCATTCCGGGAAGTCGCCGCACTGGATGGCATTCCAGAGATCGCGGCGATGAAAATCCGGATCGGCGCCGTTGATCTTCACCGCCTCATTCCAGATCACCGACTGCATGCCGAGCTTCGGCTTCCAGATGAATTTGACGAAGGTAGATTCATCGTCGGCATTCACGAGGCGAAACGTGTGAACGCCGAAACCCTGCATGAAGCGGAAAGAGCGAGGAATCGCCCGGTCGGACATGATCCACATGATCATATGCATGCTTTCCGGCGTCAGGCTTATGAAATCCCAGAAATTGTCGTGTGCTGATTGGGCCTGTGGGAAGTTGCGGTCGGGCTCGGGTTTGACGGAGTGGATGATGTCCGGAAACTTGATCGCATCCTGAATGAAGAACACCGGAATGTTATTGCCGACGAGGTCCCAGTTGCCCTCTTTGGTATAGAATTTCACGGCAAAGCCTCTGACATCCCGTGCCAGATCGAATGATCCCTTGCTGCCGGCGACGGTAGAAAAGCGGACAAAGACGGGCGTCTTCTCGCCGGCCCGCTGGAAGATGTCGGCCTTGGTGAATTTGGCAAGCGACTTATAGGTTTCGAAGAATCCGTGCGCGCCGTAGCCGCGCGCGTGGACCACGCGCTCGGGGATGCGCTCATGATCGAAATGGAAAATCTTTTCCCGGAAATGGAAATCCTCGATCAGCGTCGGGCCGCGTTCGCCGATCTTCAATGTGTTCTGGTCGTCCGAAACCGGCACGCCAAGCGCCGTCGTCAGCACCTCGGCATTGCCTTCGGCCAGCTGATGCAGCTCACCGCCATCGCGGCGGACGAGTTTTTGATCGTGAATCTTGGCTGCGGTCTCGGCGTCGGCCGCGGAAGCTTTCTTTGGCATTTTGGTATCCCTTGGATGCTCGCTGGAAGTGACCCCGCCGAACGGGCGATCCGAGGGAATGTTCCAGTTGGTTGGCAGCAAACGTCCGGGACACCAGCTTGCTACCTTGAGGAGCCGCCGATCTTTTCCGGTGCGCCGACCGCGGCCGCGGCATCTCGACTGGAAATCCTGGCCGCAATGCGGGAGGTTCCGCCCGAAGCCCTCGTGGATCCCGGCTACGAACACCAACTTCGCAAGCGAATCGACTCGCGCCAGAAAATTCGAACGAATAGATCTGAACGTTTTGCATCAGACCCCGCACTTGGCCGTATCAACTGTGCTCTAACCTCAGTAATCACGAAACAAATCGGATCGCAGGTCCTATAGTGGAACATCCCAAGGAATTTCTTGTTTGAATCATATCGCAATCAGGCGATCAAACAGGAGACTTCCCCATGATCAGACTTCTCTCGGCTTCGGCTCTCGCGCTTGTTCTGGCCACGTCCGCAATGGCGCAATCCAGCAACTCCGGTGGCGGAACCAACGGCACCGGTGCGACGACGGGCACCAATGGCGCCACGACTGGCACCAACGGCATGAACAACAACGGCAACACCGGCACGATCGATCCGAACGCCACAAACAGCACCACGTCGAAATCCGGCGGGCTCGGCGACCGCTGCAAGGATGCAGCCGGAAACGAGGTAAACGCCAACACAGCCAGCGGCAACACCGCTACCGACATGCAGAATTGCAACAAATAGTTTCCGCGTCTCCAGTGGCCCATCCCTCCAAAGGTGGGCCTTATCTTTCACGATCTGCCGGTCGACGCGTTCCGGCTCACATGATGACAATCGTGCCTGAGCCGGAATATTGGCGGCCCAGCCACGAGGCCGCGACGAGTGATGCCAGCTTGGCCTTCATAGGCCGAGCGTCTGAGTGCTGTCGGCGGGTCGAGCAGCTTCAGCGAACAATTCCGCGGCAGCTTGGACCTTATCGGCCGCTTTCTCGATCCTATCGAATCGCTTCGGCACGCGATCATGCAACATCTGCAGTCGGGCATCATGGTAAAGCAAGCTGCGCAGGTGTCCGTCAGAGTTCAGCGGCTCGAACAGCATTGTCATGGCGGCAAACCCTAGTGTGTCGGGACGATCTTCAGCATCCGGCGTTTGGCAGCCGCGCCTGCCCGGCTCGTATGCGGCTACACGAGGTCGCGAAGTCCTATAAGGACAATGAAGGGCTTTGAGTTTTTGGCGAGTGTTTGCCTCAACCACGCTCGCTAGTGATCCGCGCATCCGGATCCAGTTCGCGGTGCTCGCGACTCGGCTGGGTGGGACAACTGCCAGGCAAACTGGCCGCGGCGGCCAACGAGGCTCACGGATATCCCGGCGAATATCCGGATTGGAACGGTCAATATCGTCGGCAGAAAAGCGTCCGAAAGGGCCGTCGGCGGCTCCGTCGTGGGAACGAAAAATGAAGAGAGCAGAACTTTCGTGTGCGATTTTTGCACACGGACTCCCGCAACTACCTGATAATACTTGTGTATCCGCCCCATCCATCCTTGGTTCGATGATACCTCGGGCATAGGAGTAGCCCAGCGCATCACTCAAGGAAACGAAGGCGGTATTGAGGGAATTGACGTGCACGACGGGCGTGAAGAAATCCACGGGAGCGCCTGTCTCGTCAGCCTGGAAATACTCTTCGTCGGGTAAATGGGCTTGGCGCTCCATTTCGCGCCTCAAGTCGACGCGGCACCGAGCGTAGGAAGCCAGAGCATCGAATCGGAGGAGTGTTAGCGGCTTCATCTCAAAAGGGCGGGCAGATGTTGGAGTGATAGACGGGTCTTCTTTTGCAGGCGTAATCGAGCATCATAGATGCCTGAACGCAACGGCGTGGCCTCACGCCGGTGGCACCAGCAAGGATCCTGATCCCGCGCGACAAGCGCGCCGGGTCACCCACGGCTTCGCTGAAATCCTCAATGGCTAGGACTTCGTCGCGACTCGAGCGAAGGTGCGCTGATACGCCGATCGACTTCTGCGGGCGAATTCCCCTCGACTCATTAGAGTTCCCTGATGTCGGCATCTGGCACGCGGCAAATCTGATCTCAACGTCCGACATGCGGCGCATTGCTGCCGCCAGCCGGCAACCGCTACGAGGATGAGGAAGGACAAACGGTCGCTGGAAGGCGCCAGGCCACTGTTCACTTGCTATGCGTTGGAATGTGCATATATTGTGCATATAAGAGGTCGAAGATTTGCCATGGCCAACGCACAGCTCGCACATTCCACCGCGATCTCAGGCTTTGTCGATAGCCTTCAGGAGCCGCGCACGCCCTATATCTCGCCGAAGCGCCTGTCGCAGGCGCTTGGCGTGAAGGTGGCCAATTTGGCACAGTTGACCGGGGTTCATCGCAACACGGTCCGCAATCCCTCATCGGAGCGCCTGCAGGGCCGGATGCGCGAGATGGTCAAAGTGATCTCGGCCGCGACGGAGCTCACCGGCGACGTCGACAAGGCGATCTACTGGTATCGCAACGAACCGATCGCCGACTATGGCCATCGCACGGCGGCCGAGCTCGTCGCCGACGGCCAGGTCGAAGCAGTCCTGGCCTTCATCCGGGATATCGAGAACGGGGCGCCTGGGTGAAGGTCACCCGCGTCGGACCGGACGAGATCTTCCATCGCTATCTGACACCCAAATGGGCTTTCCTGCCCACCAGCGGTGCAGGCGCAGCGATCGACGGCGGTCGTTTTAACCGGCCAGGCGTCGAAGCGCTTTACCTGTCCCGTTCGTCCCAGACGGCTCTTGATGAATACAAGCAGGGTGCCAGCATCACCCCGCCTGCCACCCTTGCGGCTTACAAGATCACGCTCGCCGAGGTGGCCGACCTTTCGCAGGGATTCGACCCGGACATCTGGGACAGTGCCTGGAGGGAATGGGATTGTGCCTGGCGCCAGATCGCTCGCATCGACAAGAAAATCCCGCCATCGTGGAAGCTCGCTGACCTGATCATCACGGCCGGGCTTCGCGGCATCCTGCTCCCGTCGCTGCGCCACGCCGGCGGCACCAATCTGGTGGTCTTTCCGGCCAATCTCGTCGACGGCGATCATGTCGCGGTTCACGATCCAGATGACCGGCTGCCGCACGACCCAGTCGTCCTGGTCCTGAGGCATCGATCGTCTCTGTGGTTGCAACGCGAAAACGCCCCGCTCACGACACCTGGTCCTCAACAACATCGTCCTCGCCCTCCCCGTTAGCAAACCCAGCCGGAATATCGCCGGCCAGCAGCTTCTCCTTCGAGAGCAGGCCGGCATCCTCGAGCGCCTCGAAATCCGGCAGCTGGCGCAGCGTGTCGAGCCCGAACTGCGACAGAAAATTTCTGGTCGTCACATATGTATAAGGCGCCCCCGGCTGCGGCGAGCGCGGTCCCGAAGCGATAAAATCCTGCGCGCGCAGCACGCCGATCAGGTCGCGCGACACCTCCTTGCCGAAAAAGCTCGACAGCTCACCCCGGGTGATCGGCTGGAAATAGGCAATGCACATCAAAACCAGAGCCTCCGCCTGCGACAGTTCTTTTGCCTCTTTTGCCGCCTCCCCTGCGGCTATACCGAAGGCGGCGTGGATGACGTCGCCAAAGACTTTTTTGGTCCGGTGCTGCCAGCCGCCAGCGACCGCGACCAGCTCGTAAGGGCGGCCGGCGAGCTCGGCGCGGATGTCTTCGATGATCAGCTCGATGTTGCAATTCTTCCCCACCACCCGCGCCAGCACACTGCGTGTCACCGGTTCATTTGCGGCAAAGATCACCGCTTCGACGCGGCCCATCCATTCGCGCCAGCGCAGTTCCGGCGGCAGGTGCTCGAGCTCGTTGTCCAGTAGCGCCGGTTGATCCTTCGGCTTGCGGCGGGCGGACGCTTCGCTCATCGTTAGAGCCCGAACAGACGAAAGGTGGTGCGGCCGGAGAGCTCGCGCACGGCTTCCAATTGTTGCAGCCGATCGAACAAGCGCCGCGCCGCAAAGCGCGACAGGTTTTTGGTCGTCAGCGATCCCGAGACGGCGTCTTCACTGAGCAGCAGAAAGATTATGTCGCCGGCGCCCTTGGCGCGCAATTTTGGTGCGATGGCGATGAGCCTTTCGGCGCGGCGCGACAGCTCGGCGGCCAGCCGGCAGGCGTCTGCCCCCGCCGCCACCAGCGCCAGGCAAACCGCCCGCTCAAAATTCTCGTCCCCGGGTCGGATGCGCCTGCCGCCGGCCTCGCCGCGAAAGACCGAAGCAAAAACCTGAGCCATCAGCAGCGGCAGCGGCCGCGGCCAGCGCAGGCTTTGTGCCAGCACGAGGTCAGCGAGCCACCAGGCAAAAAGCTCGCAGTCGGGCCGCATGGCGACGACGTGAGCGGCGATCGCCGCGGCGGCGAACGGCGCCGGCCGTTGCGACTTTGCCAGGTTATCGACCTCCGCGCAAAGCGCCGCAAGCGCGGCACCGTCCCAGCAGAGTCCGAGCATCTCGACGATCCTGGCGAAACGATCGGCGGTGACGGGCGGCTGCCCGGCCAGCTGTCGCCAGGCGCCAAGGATGGCGCCGGCGGGACCGGGATCAACGCCGACCGGGCGCAGGTGCCAGGCGTTGCGCAGGGCGGCCGCATCCTCGGTGCGGCCGGCGAGCCTCATGCTGGCGGCGGCACAGCGAAGCGCCAGGCGCTGCCGCCAGGCGCCGGCCCAGCTGGCTTGAGCGCGGGCCAGCGTGTCGAGCGCGGCCAGGGCGGCGCCGGCCTGGAAGGCGGCGTCGGCGTCGCTGGCAGCGCCGGCGGCGAGCGCCCAGGTGGGCACGGTCGGCGGCGCGGCGGAGCTGGCGGTCGCGGGATCGAGTCGAATCATGGTTTTGGAGGGTAAATCGGCCGTGCGCTTTGCGCCATCGTTTTCGCGCCAAAGCGCACAGCCTGTCGGGGCGACAAAACGAATGATAATGTTGCATTATCGTTCGCCCCAAGAAATAATGAATAGAATTCGTTTGTACACTCGTACAACCGAATTCATCTTACTGGCTACGCGGCAAATTCCATGCGCCTGTCGCGTTTCAGGGCAAATCTTTCTTTTATTAACCTGAGCAACCCTGCACCGTTACCAATAGTGGGTCGGAAGTGCTGGAATGCTGAATCGGGCGTTACGGGCCGACGTAGATACGCAAACGCCGTTTGGCTGAGGGATGGGGGGAACATGACGGACAGCTCGCAAACGCGGTTCGAACAAGGTACCCTGCCATGCGAAGCAGGAATGGACTGCTCCTAGAAACACCAGCAGGAGGGTAGTCAGCCGCAAAGGCAGTCGTGACCCTCTGCCTTCGGAGGACATCGGCCAGACTCTTCCTCAAAATGGAATTTCGACTATTTAAGCCGCGCTCCGTCGATAGCAAAAGAACGCCTCGTCGATAGTGGGTGTTGCGATGTAGCGGTCTCCCGCTACCAATATGTCAATAAGATCAATCGGTTAAGCGGACATCCGCTACCGCCAGCCCCACTCAGCTATCCAAGAGATGGGCGGGCCCGGTCAAAGCTTATAAGTTTCAACGGGGCCGTCGTACAAGATCGACCTGGCGATGCGGCGAGCGACGTTCATTCGCAGATAGCCATCACTGACAAGCCCACCGAGTGCTCGGGCGATTGTCGCGTTGCCGCCCAATTGGCGCAACGCGTATCGATCGAGGGCGGGCAGGCATTAGCTACATTTTGCGGCCCGGTCTCTTCTTAGCCGCTTATGCTGTCTGAAGACGAGGTTGAGGCGACCATCTTGGGTCTTCGCTATGCAGACCAGCATGGTGACGATGTTTGCAGACAGCCTCGGCGTTGGCGAAAATCAGTACCGTACTGTTTCCGCCCCAGATGCCATACTCAATGATATCCAGCGCGAGTTCATCACGCACGAGTCTCATCCTCAACTCTTGTCAGCTGCGCTTGCGCCCGGACCTAGCACGAACCACCAATGAGCGAGGATGCCCACGCCCCAGCCCAGCAGGACCCACAGAACCCAGTAGGGCTGCCCCGTCCATAGGTTGATGGCGAAAAGCAGCACTATTATCGGAACAAACACCACGGCGTGGATTTGAAATCCAAGCCTGCGCTCTGATCGGCTGGCATGCATCATGACGCACTCCCAAATGTTGGTTACAAAAACGCGCGTCGCCTAAAGGACACGCCATGGCTGCAATGATGGCCCACATCCAGACTAGGCTCTTTGCAGTTTTTGCTGTCTTGTTGATGTGCCTTGCGGTTCCAGTTGGAGGTAGGCAGAGGGGCGCCATGCTGAGCGAAATAGTCCATGATGACAGGCTGGAAAAAGTGTCGGGCACCTCCGCTTCTGCCGGCTGGTACGCCGTCATCGTTCTGTGCCTGGCGCTGCTGGTGTCTTTCACCGATCGGTTGGTCATCAATCTCGTCGTCGATCCGATCCGCGCGGAACTGACGCTGACGGATTTCGAGATCAGCCTGCTGCAGGGTGCCGGATTTGCCGTGATCTTCGCCCTGGCAGGCGTGCCATGCGGCCGGCTCGCCGATTTTGCCAACCGTCGCAATTTGATCATGGCCGGCATCACACTCTGGTCGGCGGCGACGATCGCGTGCGGCTTGGCCGCCGACTTCTGGAGCTTTTTTGCCGCGAGGGTGGTGGTAGGCCTCGGCGAGGCAGCGCTGATCCCGGCAGCTTCGTCGCTCATCATCGACTGCTTTTCGCCCCACCGTCGCGGCCTTGCGCTCGGCACGTTTTCGCTCGGCGCGACATTCGGCACCGGCACGGCGCTGTTCGTGGGCGGGATGGTACTGACCTGGAGCTCGGCGGGGTTGCTGGAGCCGATCGCGCTGATCGGGCCGCTGGCGCCGTGGCGGCAGCTGTTCGTGTTGGTCGGGGCTCCGGGCCTGATGCTGCTGCCGTTGCTCCTGCTCGTCCGCGAGCCGCAGCGCCGGCACAGCTCGGGTCTGCGACCGCTTGCGGGCGTGCTCCGCCAACTGGTCGCCGACAACGGCGCGGTGCTCAGGGTGTGCCTAGTCAAAGGGGCGCTCGGCATTGGTGACTACGCTCTGATCTCCTGGCTGCCGACGCTCCTGCAGCGCACGCACGGTATGACCCCGTTCGAGGCGGGCGGCCTTGTCGCGCTGTCGATCACGACCAGCGGGGTCGTCGCATCGCTTGCCGGCGGCGCGTTGTCGGATTGGGTCGTGCGGCGCTGGGGCGTGCCGACCCGCGTCGTCCTGCTGCTCGGTTGCTACACGCTGACGATCGCCGGCGCATCGACCACGTTCTTTGCTGCCACCGGCCAGCAGGCAGCACTCGCCTTTGCCATATGGGCCTTCGGTTCGATAAGCGGCTATGTGATCGGGCACGTCGTCATGCAGGAAAGTGTGCCCAACGAAATGCGAGCCACGACGATCGCGCTGTCGCTGACCGTCACCGCGCTGCTTGGAATCGGGCTCGGTCCATCGCTGGTCCCGCTGGTGGCGGAACATGGTTTTGGCGGCGGGGCAGCAAGTCTACAAGCCTCCATGGCTACAGTCAGCCTGGGAGCCGCGCTACTAGCCTTCATTGTCATTTGGCCGCCAATCCGGAAGGGTATAGCCGTGTTGCGCCGGCCAACGGCGGGCGAGGCACCCTGACGCCGCGTCAAAATTTCGGGCGCAACGCCAGTAGCGCTTGCGCCTGTTTCAGGTCGCCAGTCCAGAACCCTTCGGTGAAGCGGTCCAAGCAAGAAGCGAGCATCTGTTCGGCCTCGTCATTGCCTCCATGCCGGCGCCAGAGCTTGACCATGCTCATGGTAGAGCGAAGCTCCCAGGCGAGTGCGTAGTCCCGCCGCGCCAGCTCGATCGACTCCAGATAGCACGCGAGGGCTCGTTCCCATTCGTGGGACTCCTGGAAGCGGATGACGTTGCCCTTGATGCGAAGGATCTCCGGGATGCCGACAATCTGGCCGCTGTTCCTCGAGAGGGCGATCGCCTCGTCAATGGCCGCGAGGCCGCCTTCGAGATCGCCTTGCCGCGCCAGTGCCTCGCCATAATTGGTGAGATAGTTGGGGTAGCGCATGCGGAAGCCGCCATCCCGCACTTCTGCCAGGGTCTCGCGGAACGCCGGCAGATCAATGGGTCGACCCGTGTAGAGGTTCAGCCGTGCATGGGGTCCCGCTGCCATTGCCCGCCAGATGGCGAGGCGGTGCCGCGTCGCATGTTCGACGCCGCGCTCGAGATAGCGATACGCGGCCTCGTAGTCCCGCACATACATGGCGATGATGAGCGAGCAGTGCAGCAGCGCGTAGCAGAGCGACACGGCATAGTTCGACGTCTCGGCATCCTCGAGCTGGCGCTTGGCTGTCTCGACGGCCTGATCGGCAAGTCCCTGCAGCCACAGCACTGTCGCCAGCGAGCCGCGTGCGGTGAGCCGCTGGTCGAAATCGAACCGTGCCGCGTCCGGACGGCGATCGGTGATCGCCGGCTTGTGTACGATACCTTGCAGCCGGTTCCGGGCTGCCCCTAATGCGCCGAGCCACGATAGCGCGGAGCCGGCCTGGGCATCCGCATCACCGGCTGCAGCCTTCTGTCCCTTGCCTTCCAGGGCGCGAATTTTCTCGGCAACGGCCATGGCCGATCGGGAATCGCCGGTCCAGAGCTCGTATTCGGAGAGCCCACGAAGGCATTCGAGCTCCATGTCCGTATCGCCCAACTGTTCGGCGATGCCGAGCGCCTTGCCGAGCGCGTCCTTCACCCGCAGCAACGGCCCCCGCGCATGCAGAAGGGTAGCGCCCAGCGTCAGATTGAGCAGTAGCTCGTCGCGTACGCTTCGATGTTCGGCGAGGCCATCGTCGAGAGCCCGTTCGACGGCGATCCGACATTCTTCGATCAGCGACATCTGCTTGCCGAAGGGAATGGACGCCACCGTCAGCTTCACACTCAAGGCGTTGCTGTCCGGGTTCGAGAAGGTCCAACGCAGCGCCCCGCGCACATCGTCGACCTTGCCGGCGTACTTGGCTACCCACTCCGCTCGAGGGAGCCGCTCGATGTCATCCTTGGCAATGGCGAGGAGGTCGAGGCAGTGCTCGGCGTGACGTCGCCGGATTGCGTGGAGCTCCCCGCTTTCCGCCAGTTTTTCCATGGCGTAGGCGCGGGTCGAGTCGAGCTGCCGGTATTCCATTTCGAGGCCGCGAAACTCGGCCGAGATGAGCGATTTGGAAATGAGTTGAGAAAGATCGGCAGTCACGGCGCCCCTGCTCGCCCCGTCGTCCATGGCGATGGCGCAGGCGGAGTCCAGGCTGAATATACCGGCGAACGCCGAGAGCCGACGCATCAGCTGCTGTTCTCCCTTGGACAAGAGGGCATAGCTCCACTCGATGGTCGCCAGCAGCGTGCGGTGCCGCTCCGGTCCCCCGCGGCGAGTTTCAAGCACACGGAACCGATCGTCCAAGGCGCCGAGCAATCCACGGACACCCAGCGTGCCGACATGCGTGGCGGCGAGCTCGATAGCGAGCGCCAAACCGTCGAGCCTCCGGCAGATTTCGGCCACTGCCGGTGCATCCCCGTCGCCCAGGCTGAATGTTTCGTCGCGGTCCACGGCGCGGTCGACGAAAAGCTGAACTGCCGGGTAGCTGAGCGCTTCGCCGGCGCTGAGTGCGCTCGATGCCGACGGCGCGGCGAGACCGGGCAGCCGACGGACGCGCTCACCCTTGATGCGGAGCGGCTCGCGGCTCGTCGCGAGAATACGGAGATTGTCCGCGCCTCTGGCGACGAGATCGACGCAGGAGGCCACCCCATCGATGACATGCCGCAGCTATCGAGGATCAGCAACATGTCCCGATGGCGCAGATATTGGCGGAGTGCCTCGAGCATGTTCTCGGAATGCGCCGTGAGCCCGATAACGGTCGCGACGGCATTTGGCACGAGGGCAGGGTCGGTCAGCGTCGACAGGTCGATGAACCACACGCCGTCGCGAGTGGTGCCGAGCGTCTGCTCGGCCAGCGCGAGGGCGACGCTCGTCTTGCCGATGCCACCAGGGCCGACGATTGAGACTATGCGCGCCGCCCGCAACTGGGCTCGGATGGTCTCGATAGCCGAGTCACGGCCGACGATACGCGTGGTTGCGGCGGGCAGATTGTGCCGGACTGGCGCTGCATTCGTTGGTGCTGTCGCCCAGTCGGGTAACCTCAACGTTTGGACCGGCCCGATGAAGCGGTAGCCACGCCCGACCACCGTCGCGATGTATTGCGGTGACGCCATCTCCTCATCGAGCGCCCGGCGCAGGGCGTTCATGTTGACCTTGAGGTTGCTTTCGTCGACGAATAACTTGGGCCAGACCCGCGCTATGAGCTCACGCTTGCCGACTGTCTCGCCTGCTTGCTCGACGAGCACGGTCAGGATGTCGAGGGCCCGGCCGCCGATCCGCACGGGCTGACCATCGCGAAGCAGCAACTGCCGCTCCGGCACCAGCCGAAACGGCCCGAAAGCGTAGGATCGGTCAGCGCTTCCGCCCGCCAGACTTTCGGCCATGCCCCCTCCATACTGCCGGACTTGGCAGCAATCTAGCACAGCCGATGCCGGGTTTAACCGCACTTAACTCGCCCGAGTACACGGCGCAGGAGAAGGTAGCACGACTGCTCAGACAATGCGGGCCAGGTTGCATGACGCCACCGATCGACGACGACAAAAAGGACCAGGGCAGCAACATCCTCACCGCAGTGGCCGTGTGGACGGGGCTGCATGTCGAGCGCCGGCGGATCGGGGCAGGCGTACATCATTGCGGTACGCAGGCAGCGAACGAGCTGGCCTATGTCCTTTCGGGACGGTCCGCCTTGCGGCGGCGGGCCGAAGGAAGGCTGCAGGAGAGGCTGGCGCTAACCGGTACGAGCTGGCTGGCGCCGGCGGGCATGGTCGAAACTGTGCTCGAATTCGATGGAGACACCGAGTGCCTAATCATCCACCTGTCTCCCCGGCTGCTCGAAGACAGCGCCCTGATCGACCACGGAATCGATCCGGCAAGGGCAGAGTTGGTTTATGAGGGTGGCTTTGCCGATCCGACGCTGTCGCAGATCGGGATGGCGATCCATGGCCTGCTGGGCCGGCCCAGCCAGTCGATCGACCGGCTGTTCGCCGAGGGTCTGCGCACGGCCCTGGTAGCGTATCTGATTGGCAACTACACCGTCGACCGCTGGCGCCATCCATCCCGCCAGCCATCGCTGGAACCTCGGCGCCTGCAACGGGTGCTGAGCTACATCGAAGAACGAATGGGCGAGACCATCACGCTTGATGACCTTGCGAGCGAGGCCTGCCTCAGCCCCTACCATTTCGCCCGCCTCTTCCACCAGGCGACAGGGCAGCCGCCACACCGCTACGTGGTCGAGCGGCGGGTTGCCGCTGCCCAGGAGCGACTGCGCACCAGGCGAGCCCCGATGGTAGAGGTGGCGCTCGACACCGGCTTCGGCACGCAGGCCAACTTCTCGCGGGTGTTCCGCAAGCTGACTGGGCTGACACCGCGCCAGTATCGCGACGCGCAGCTAGGGCTGACGCCCGCCGCCGCAATATCTGCAGAAAGATAGGCAAGCCCTGGAAATACGGGGGGCCCTCGGCCTCCCTACAGTCTTCGCATCAAAGCGGCGTGGTGCCGCTGACCCGTGCCATTGCCCCCGTCCTGCGGGCCAACGGCACAGGGCAAGCCCAAGCGAAGGAGACCAGCATGTCCATCAAAGCCACCCTTGCGGCCGCTGCCATCGGCACGGCCAGCATGGTTACTGTCGCCCTCGGCCAGGAAGCCCCCTCGATCGTGCTGGTGCACGGGGCCTGGGCCAATGGCTCCAGCTGGGCGGAAGTCGTGCCGTTGCTCCAGCAGCACGGCCTCCACGTCGTTGCTGTCCATAACCCGTCGTCCTCGTTCGAGGCCGACGTGGCCGCGACCCGCCGGGTCATCGACGACCAGCCCGGCAATGTCGTCCTCGTCGGCCACTCTTATGGCGGCGCCGTCATCACTGAGGCCGGCAACAGCGATAAGGTCAAGGCGCTGGTCTACGTCGCCGCTTTCGCGCCAGCGGTCGGGCAGTCGGTCAACGCCATCGTCGGGTCCGCACCGAAGCCGCCGGCCTGGCAGGGCGAGATTCACGCCGATGCGCAGGGCTGGCTGACCTGGTCGGGCGCTGGCATGGCCAAGTATTTCGCGCCGGACATCGCCCCGCAGGCGGCGGCGCTGCTGGCCGCCACCCAGGCACCATTATTCTCAGGCGCCTTCGACGGACAGGTGACCACAGCCGCCTATGCATCCAAGCCGAGTTGGTACGTGATCGCCGACAACGATCAGATCATTCCGCCCCAGCTGCAGCAGATTTTCGCCGACACCATGAAGGCGACGACGGTGCATGTGGCCTCCAGCCATGTCGCCATGATCTCCCAGCCGCAGGCCGTGGCCGACGCTATCCTCGCTGCGGCTGAGGCGGTCAAGTAGGTCGCCGATAACTCCCCGGGTCGGCGGCGTTGCAGCTCCCATACGCCGCCGGCCGCACCCTGACCTTCAGACTTCGCCAACGAGGAAGAGCCATGTCTAATGACGGCACCCAGGCCCATGCAGGCCTGATCGACGAAATTGGTTCGGCTGCGGGGAAGGCACGGGGACGAGGGCTGGTGCTCTTCGCCCTCGCACTAGGCACTTTCTGCATCGGCACTACCGAGTTCGCCAGCATGGGGATGATCCAGCTGTTTTCGGCCTCGCTTGGCGTCGACATCCCCACTGCGACGCACGCCATTACCGCCTACGCGATCGGTGTCGTCATCGGCGGACCTGCCCTGACGCTGTTCGCCGCGCGGCTCAACCGTCGTTCGTTGCTGCTGATGTTGATCGGGATCTTCATCCTCGGCAATGTGCTGTCGGCCATGGCCGACGGGCTGGGTATGTTCGTTGTCGCCCGTTTCGTCACCGGACTGCCGCAGGGGGCTTATTTTGGCGCCGGAGCAGTCGTGGCGTCCTACGTGGTTGGTCCCGGACATGCCGGCCGGGCATTCGCCACCGTCATGGCCGGATTGACCATCGCTACGATCCTCGGTTCGCCGATCGCCACCTTCCTGGGCCAGACCGTCGGATGGCGAGCCGCCTATCTGTGCATTGGCGGGCTGGGCGTCGCATCCCTGCTGTCGCTGTGGTTCCTGGTGCCGCGCAGCCCAGAGCTCGACGGAGCCTCGATCGATCACGAACTCAGCGGTCTGCGGAACGGTCGCGTCTGGCTGATGATGGCGGTCGCTGCATTGGGCATCTCTTCCATCTTTGCCGTCTACACTTTCATTGGCCCCTTCGTGACGGACCTGGTGATGCTGCCCCCGCAGGCTATCCCGCTCGCCCTGGCACTGTTCGGCATCGGCATGACCTTCGGCAATCTCTATGGCGGCCGCCTCGCTGATGTACACCCGAACCGCGGCATTATAGCAGGCTACGGCTATGCTCTTGTCGTGCTCGTGGCCTTGGGCATTTGGGGCGCCAACACCTGGATACTGTTCGCGGCGTTGTTCGGCGTCGGCGCGACGATGATGGCGGCAATCCCGGCCATCCAGGTGCGCCTCACCAGCCTCGCGCCGGAATCGAGGACGCTGATGGGTGCGATGAATCTCGCCGCGCTCAACGTCGCGAACGCCCTTGGCGCCTGGGCCGGCGGCCTCACCATCGGGGCGGGCTTGGACCTGCTATCGGCCGTCTGGGCCGGCTTTGCCCTTACCGCGGCTGGATTGGTGCTATTCCTTGCTACGATGGCGGCACCGAGCCGGTTGGGAGTGAGAACCAGACTGGGTTAGTCTTGTTCTGTCATCCAAGACAACTGAGCAGGAACCGCCGATCTGATGAGTGGGGGGAAAGGCGGTAGCACTCTCCCGCTACCATCACGGTTATCTAACGACCTGATATTGTTACAGATTTTTTGACAAGAAAGTTCAGCACGGCGCCCTCGGCAGTCTTGATTTCTCTCAACTCCTTGATAACAAATGCGTTTTCGCCTCGGGGATTCAAAACCCCGCCGCTGCTACACGGCTTGGATTTGCAATCACGAATGATTTTTGCGGGCCCCAGCTTGCGTTGAAAGGAGGTCTCGCTGTCACGAGGCATCTGCACAGCTGAGCGCGACCTTCGGAACCTCAAAGTTGGAATCCAGGCGAGGATGTGACAAGAGTCACCGGCAACCAGCTCGCCAAAGCCAGCGGCACTTAGACCCGATTGCACCGCCTCCACAAGCCCGCGCCTTGCCTAAGCCTCCGGTTGCGTTAGCATAGGCGCAAATTAGCTATGCCTGACGAATCGGATTTCGCTGAGGGGGCGAAAATTCATGGAAATGCAGCAGGTCCGCTATTTCCTGGCCCTGTCCAGCACTCTGAACTTCACCAGGGCCGCCGAAGAGTGCAACGTCACGCAACCTGCATTGACGCGCGCGATCAAAACACTTGAAGATGAGTTGGGCGGCGAGCTCCTTCGGCGCGAGCGCCAGCATTCTCATCTGACAGAACTCGGCCGGCGCATGCTGCCCTTGCTGCAGCAATGCTACGACGCCGCCACTTCCGCCAAGTCGCTCGCCAAGGCCGTGCAGAGCAGCGACGTGGCCCCCCTCAACGTCACCATCTCGAACAGCGTCAACATCGCGCTGCTGGTTTCACCGTTCACGGAGCTTTTCCGGGCCTATCCCGGGGTTCATCTCAAGATCAGCCGCGGTTCGCCGACTGCTGTCGTCGATGCGCTCAAGAACGGCGAGGTCGAGCTGGCCGTTGCCGGCCCGCTGGGACAGGCTTGGGATCGGCTCGACACCTGGCCGCTCTTCCAGGAGAGCATAGAACTCGTCGTAAGTTCCGATCATCCGCTTGCCCGCCGCAACGAAGCCGACGTCGCGTTAAGCCAGTTGGCTGCGGAGCCCGTGCTCAGCAGGATTGATTGGGAAACCAGCGAGGAGCTGACGCGTTGCCTTGCTGCGAAGGGTCTGGCGCCGCGGACCGCGCATGAGGTGGAGACCGACCATGATCTTCTGGCGTTGCTGGAAGCCAATGCCGGAGTTGGGTTTGTCTCAGTGACCGCTCCGCGTTCGCCTAACGTCCGCAGGCTCAAGCTGCGTGACTTGGACATTGCGCGGATCGTCGCCGTCTACGCGGTTGCCGGTCGACATCGCTCGCCGGTAGCGATGACCCTTCTGAACTTGCTGCGGTCGACGGACTGGTCGACGTTCGGCGTCAGCGAGCCCGTCTGAGCGCCGCGACCAAGTCATCGATATCCATGCGCCGACGGTAGTCGGGATCGACGAAGCGATCCGTGATCACCCCGTTCGTGTCGACGACGAAAGTCGCGGGGATCGGCAGAAACCAGCTGGCGTTGCCTTGGTAGTTTGGCAGATCATACGCAACGCCCATCAACCGCTCCATCTCGGTCCCGATCCAGATCGCGAGATTGAGCGAGAGGGCATAGCCGTTGTCCATGTCGGTCAGGAACGGAAAGTCGGCACCCACCGCCGCCTTCATCGCCTTCGCAAATCTGCGCCGCTCCGGCATGATCGCCACGACCTGCCCACCCAGCGTTGCAATCTCCTGCTGAGCTTCAACGATGCCGATCGCGTTCAACCGGCAGTAGGGACACCAGTGGCCGCGCTGAAAAGTGATCACGGCAGGACCTCGCAGGAGGATGTCGCCAAGGCCAACCAGTCTGCCCTCATCGTCGGGCAACAGAAATGCCGGCATGATATCGCCAGGCGCCGGCGCCATCGCCCCGGCCTCTTGTTGTTCCAGGCGCACAACCAAGCGGTCCACCGCATCGGCGAAACTCGGATTGAGGCGACGCACTGCGGCCGCGATCACCGCCAGCCGCTCGTTCAGGGAAGCGTCGAGTTCTATGGCAGCCTGGACGGACTGTTCAAATGTCATTGACTGGTCGTCGACGGCCATTTCCGCACTTTCATAGGTCTCATGCAGCCTATCATCGAAGACTCGCCGCCACGGCCATGTTTTTCTCGCATGGTTTTGATGCCGCGCGTGCATCATCGCAGGAGACGTTCGTATTCTGTTCGTCGCCTCACTGGATTCGTTACATCATGTTCCTGATATCCGAGGCAAAGGTCGGGAAGGCGTAGACGGTTTCGGACAGCTGCGACGCCGTGATGCCATGTCTCATGGCAAGCGCGAAGATATGGATCAGCTCCTCGCCCGCATGGCCCACCATGTGCGCCCCGAGGATCCTGTCCGTGGTGTCCTCGACGATGATCTTTGACCACGCCACGGTCTCGACATAGGTCTTGGCGGACAGCCAGCCCTGCATGTCGTTCACACGAACCTTTACAGCAAGCCCCTGCTCCTTGGCCTTGGCTTCGGTCAATCCAACGCTGGCCAGCGCCGGAACCGTATAGAGACAAGCCGGTATCTCGCCATAGTCCGGACGATGTTTCGCTCCATCGACGATGTTGCGACCGACGATGCCGCCCTCATAGGTCGCGACGGGGGAAAGCTGCGGAGAATTCCACACCGCATCACCACAGACATAGACGTCCGGGTTGGAACGCGAACGCAGGTGATCATCGATTTCGATTCGGCCTTCACGATGCACGATGACGCCGGCGCCAAGATCGAGCCGGTCGACATTGGCCACGCGCCCGGCGCAATTGACAACCCTGTCCGCATCCACGACGCATTCGACGCCATCCGCCACAAAGGTGACGCGTAACCGTCCGTCGGCTTTGTCGATCCTCTGCACCCAGGCCAGTGTGCGGACACGAATGCCGATGCGTTCGCTCTCGTCGCGGATCCGGGCAACGGCATCGGCGTCGAATGTTGCGAGCAGATGCGGCAGCGCTTCGAGGATCGTCACCTCGACGCCGGCGCGCGCGTAGACGTGACCCAGTTCGAAGGCGATGACACCGCCGCCGACGAATACCACTGCGCGTGGCAGCACCGGATCGCTCAGGACATCGTCGGAAATGGTCATATGCTCGGCGCCCGGAATCGGAAGTGGACGCGGCTTCGAGCCCGTTGCGATGACGATGTTCCTTGCTTCGAGCTCGCGGCCGTTGACGCTGATGGCATTGCTGCCGATGAACGCGGCCTCGCCGACGATGACGTCGACGCCCCGCCTGGCCATCAATCCGGACAGGCGGAACGGAATGTCACTGATGATGTCCTTTTCGCGTTCGATCAGGGCAGGCCAGTCGAGCCTCGGCCTGTCGATCGCGATCCCGTGCCGGTCGGCCCGTTCGATCTCATGGAGCGCATGGGCGGCCGCGACGAGAACCTTCTTCGGCGTGCAGCCGCGATTGGGGCAAGTGCCGCCGAGGTCGCGCGCCTCGATCATCGCCACCGACAGGCCGGCAGCGCGCGTGGCCACCGTCACACCCATCCCGGCATTGCCGCCGCCGAGGATCACGACATCATATTTTTCCACCGTCCCGGCCTCCTGGGAGTCAATGCAGTTTGACTCGCGGCCTTGTGCGTCGCGTCAAGATCCCGGCGATCGTATCCAGCGTGGTCTTGAACGTCCCTTGCACCGCGTTGAGATGCATCTTGTAGAGCGAGCGATACGTCAGCCGGGCCAGCAGACCTTCGATCTTCAACCCGCCGATCAAGCTGCCAAATGAACCGTAGTCGGCCAGTGAAACAAGGGAGCCGTAGTCGCGATAATGCAACGCCGGCGCGGCCCGTCCCTCGAGACGCGCGGCAATCACCTTGACCAGGTGATCCGCCTGCTGATGGGCTGTCTGGGCACGCGGCGGCAGCGGGCTATCCTCCCCGGGCAAGACACAGTTCGCGCAGTCGCCAATCGCAAACACGTGTTCGTCCCCCCTCGCCCGCAGCGTCTCATCCACGACCAAGCGGTTGATGCGGTCCGTCTCCAGGCCATCGAGCTTTTTCAAAAAATCCGGAGCCTTGATCCCGGCGGACCAGACGACGAGCTCCGCAGGCACGAACAGCTTCTCGCCAAGCCTGATGCCGTCCTCGGTCACTTCGGTGACCTTTATACCGCAACGTATCTGGACACCCAGATCGACGAGCAGGCGTGCCGAATCGCGTGCGAGGTGTTCGGGCAGGGCCGGCAGGATGCGCGGGCCCGCCTCCACAATGGTGATACGGATCAGCCTTTCGAAATCGATGTTATCAAGATTGTGCGACGCGATTTCCCGCATCGACTTGTGCAGCTCGGCCGCCAGTTCGACGCCGGTGGCTCCGGCACCGACAATGACGCAATGGAGCTGGCCCGGCGACAGCTGCTCGTATTGCGCATTGGCTCGCAGGCATGCGTCGATCATGCGCCTGTTGAAGCGGGCGGCCTGGCCGGCCGTATCGAGCGCGATGGCGTGACGCGCCGCGCCTGGCGTGCCGAAATCGTTGCTGACGCTGCCGACGGCCAGCACCAGCGTGTCGTATCCCAGCACACGCGGCGGGATGATCTGCCTGCCGTCTTCGTCGAAGCTTGGCGCGACAAAGACCTGGCGTTTGGCGCGGTCGATGCCGACGACCTCACCGATGCGGTAGCGATAATGGTGGCGGCTGGCATGGGCGATGTATTCCACCGCATCGGTCGACGGGTTCAACGTCCCGGACGCTAGCTCGTGCAGAAGAGGTTTCCAGACATGGGTGCGATTGCGGTCGACGAGCGTGATCGAAAGCCGTCGCTTGCCAAATTTGCGACCAAGGCGTGTCGCCAGTTCCAGTCCACCCGCACCGCCGCCAACGATGACCACACGATGCCGCGAGCTGTCCGCATGGGACGGTGTCTCCGTTATCGCACGGAAGAGCGCGGCGTCGTTGGCGAGCACGGCTTCCGGAACCAGCCGCATCCCCGGAGTGATGATCTGCATCGGTATTCTCCGTCTTCTTCTCGACGTCGCGCTCGAACCGATCACTCTTGCGATTCGTGGATGACGATGCCCTGCAACATGTCGACGTCGCATACCCATGGTTTTTCCGAGAGGACGCGCTGCCCGTGCTCGTATCCGGCCTGCCAGCGCGTGCGGATGCCTGCGCGGGTGAAGTCGATGTCCTTGGTGTGATCCTCGCCGTCGAGACGGGGCGACAGCAACCGCACAAGGTGCATGACCGACGGGCAGCCATAGGAAGCAAGTTCCTTGAACATCGGATCCTCACGCCGCTCCTCGGGAACCAGCCTTCCCATTTCACGCACGACGTGCCGGAGACGGTGCAGTTGTTCCTGTCTGGCAACATGGCTTCGGCCGCGGCTGGCGTATTGAAGGTCCTTTTGCCGGCCCATGACCTGCCAGATCGACTTCGGCTCGGTGGCGCGGGGCTGCCACATGTTGACGGCAAAGATCAGCGCGTCGCGCCGCGGACGCGCGTCGAGGACGACCTCGATGGGCGTGTTCGAATAGATGCCGCCATCCCAGTAAGGCTCGCCGTCTATACAGACCGCCGGAAACGCCGGCGGCAACGCGCCCGACGCCATGATGTGCGCCGCCGACAGGGTCATCTCTCGGGTATCGAAGTATTTGAGTTCACTGGTGTTGACGTTGACCGCGCCGACCGTCAGGCGGGTATGGCGCCGGTTGAGATAGTCGAAGTCGATCAGGTCGTTCAGCGTCCTCTTGAGCGGATCGGTGGTGTAGTAGGAGGCGTTCTCGACACCCACTTCGCGGTTCACTCCGAACATGGCGCTTGGATTCGGTTCGAAGAATCCTGGTATGCCGCGCATCACGGTGCCCATATTGGCAAAGACATTGCTTGGAACCATCATCCGGAAAAACTCATCGAACGGGCTGATCCGGCTGACGCCTTCCCAGAATTCCTGAAGCCTCGCCAGCCGAACGGTTGGTTCGTTTCCGGCAATCAGCGCCGCGTTGATGGCCCCGATCGAGGTGCCGATGACCCAATCCGGCTCAATCCCGCCTTCGACGAGCGCCTGGTAAACGCCGGCCTGATAGGCTCCCAGAGCGCCGCCGCCTTGCAATACCAATACTGTTTGCCGCTGGACGGCAGCATCGGCCGCCTGGGCGGCCTCCGGCAAAGGGTCAGCGGTCGGAGGATGTCGGGTGATCTTGTTCATGGTCTTTGCTCCTCGTTGCCGGTTCAATGAGCGGTCCAGCCGCCTTCGATCGGGATGATGGCGCCGGTGATCGAGGCCGCGTCGTTCGAGGCCAGGAACAGGCACAGCGCTGCGACCTCGGCGACGGTCACGAACTGCTTGGTCGGCTGGGCCGCCAGAAGCACATCCTTGATGACCTGCTCCTCGGTGATACCGCGAGCCTTGGCCGTGTCCGGTATCTGCTTTTCGACCAGCGGGGTGAGCACGTATCCCGGGCAAACCGCATTGACCGTGATGCCCTGTTCGGCGACCTCCAGCGCAACCGTCTTGGTCAGGCCTGCAACCCCGTGCTTGGCCGCGACATAGGCGGATTTGTATGGTGAGGCGACAAGGGCATGGGCGGAGGCAACGTTGATGATGCGGCCCCATTTGCGCTCCTTCATCGCCTGCAGCGCGCGCCGGATCGTGTAGAACGACGACATCAAGTCGATCGCCACGACCGCTTCCCATTTCTCGATCGGGAAGTCGTCGATCGGCGCGACGTGCTGAATGCCGGCATTGTTGACGAGTATGTCGATCGCGCCGAACTCGGCGATCGCCTTGTCCATCATGGCGGTGATCGCCCCCCCCTTGCTCATGTCCGCGTTGTCGTAGCGGACGGTCACCCCGTGGTCGGCGGCAAGTTTCGCGCGCAGCAGTTCGATCTCGTTGGCGTCGCCGAAGCCGTTGAGAACAATGTTGCAGCCCTTGGCCGCGAAGGCTTCGGCGACGCCTTGGCCGATGCCGCTGGTCGAGCCTGTGATGAGTGCCGTCTTTCCTCTGAGCATCGTCGTTTCCTTCGGTTGGAGCCATGGCCGGAAGGCGGGCATTGGCTGCGAGCAACGGGCTGCGCGCCCAGGTCTGATTTCTGGAGCAAGTATGGCGAGCGGCTCGAAGCAGCGGAAATGCCGTTGAGACATGGATTCGATAGCCGACGGTCAGATCATCGGTTCGACGCCGTCGCTCCAGCCGCCTTGGCTTGTTTGACGTTGGGGCAGCTAGTAAGATCGCCCGCAATACGGCCAAGCCGTATGCCAGCCGCTGGGGGAGCGTGCAGTGGAGATCAGCCAGGTCAGATATTTCTTGGCCGTCGCCAAGGAGTTGAATTTCACTAGGGCAGCCGAGCAGTGCAATGTCACGCAGCCGGCGCTGTCGCGCGCAATCAAGCTTCTTGAGGATGAATTCGGCGGGCCGCTTTTCCACCGTGAGCGCCGCTTCACCCACCTCACCGAGCTCGGTCGCATGGTCGAGACGTATCTCGAAGGTGTCTTCGAAAACTCCCGCCAAGCAAAGCAGATCGCCGAGCAATATGTGAACCTGAAAAGGATGCCGCTGAGGGTCGGCATCATGAGCACGATCGCGCCGGACGAGATCATCGAGCTGATCGCAGCTGTCCGTGGGCATCACCCCGGCGTGGAGCTTCACCTTTGCGATTCAGACGCCGTGAATCTTCGCAAGAGGCTGCTCGAAGGCGATCTCGAGGCTGCCATCTATGCGCTGCCGTCGGACGTTGCCGACGAGGAAGTGCACTCCCTACCGCTGTTTCGCGAGCAGATGGTGATGGCGGTCCACCTGGCCCATCGGCTGGCGAACCAGCGGGTTGTGCGGGTGAAAGACATGAGCAACGAAAGTTACATTCACCGCAACAACTGCGAATTTGCCGGCTACGCGGATGCCATTCTCGCCAAGCAGGGTGTCACCGTCAGTCCCGTCTACTGGAGCGATCGCGACGACTGGACCCTGGCCATGATCGCGGCCGGGCTTGGTTTCGGTTTCATGCCAGAGCACACCGCCAAGCACCCGGGTGTCGTTGCCCTGCCGATCACCGAGCCGGAATTCTGGCGCGACGTCAATCTCGTCACGGTGCGCGGCCGCAGGCATTCGCCGGCGGTTGGTGCGCTGGTTCGCGAGGCGACGCAGAAGACGTGGTTCGGCGAGCGGACGAAGGCGTTGTCTGCCGCAGAGTGACAACGCCGCGAGTAGCAACCTGCCTCGCATGCGTGGACGGCGTATCTCCGGCACACAACCGCACTCAGTTCTTTCTGATCGTCGAGGTCACGGACTGGATGACTTCAGTCGCCATCTTGAACTGCGCCTGCCGGTCGGTGATGCCATGCCGGTTGGCGATCCAGTCGAAGTCGCTGTAGGCGGCGTAAACAGCGCCGTCGGGCATCTGGTAGACCAGCACGCGCACTGGCCAGTCCAGACCCGCCTCGGGATTTGAGGTGATGAACGTCGTGCCTAGCGCCGGATTGCCGAACATGACGAGCCGCGAAGGCCTGACATCGTTGCCGGCTTTGTTGCCGAGCTTTGCCTGGTCGATCACGCCAAAGAACATGATGCCCTTCTTGAGGACGTCCTTCTTGATGCGGGCGACGGTCTCGGCGACGGAATAGTCGCTCTTGACAGTGACGACGCCATCGGAGGCGGCAGCCGGGACGACGACCGCCATCAGCATGGCGGCGCCGGTAATCATGGTTTTCAGGTAGTCGGTCATGTCAGTCTCCTCTGTTGGATAGTCAAGTTTTCGGTCTTTAGATCTCAGGTCTTTGGCGTTTGCAGCACGCGCGCCACGGCTATGGCCGCCACAAGGACCACGACGAGCGCGGCTACACATGCAGTCCAGCCGACTCGGTCGTAGATCTGTCCGATGACGAAGCTGCCGGCGAGCCCACCCGCATAGTAGGAGGCAAGGTAGATGCCGCTTGCAGCGGCCCGGTCGCGCGAAGCGGTCCGGCTGACGTGTCCTGTGGCTATCGCCTGCGCCAAAAACGTGCCGATGGCGACCAGCGCCATGCCGGCAAGAACGATCGGCAGGCTGGTCGTGAGCAACAGCAACAGACCGAGGATCGCCAGCGCAAGCGTTGCACCGATGCCCATCCTTGGGCCAAGGCCGGCGGCGACACGCCCGGCGAGGGGAGTGGTCAGCATGGAGGGCAGGAAGACGAAATAGACCAGCCCCAGCGTCATCGGCGACAGCGACAGCGGCCCGGCGACGAGCTGGAAATTCACATAGGTGAAAGTGCCGATGAAGACGAAGAGGATCAGGAAGCCGATGGCGAAACACGCGCGCAGCTCGGCGTTGTTCAGCGGTCCCTTCCAGGCTGCGCGGGCAGATTGGCCCATCGTGTCGGCGCGCATCATTGCGGACGTCTTCTGCAGCGTGAACCAGACCAGGGCCGCGCCAACCAGGTTGAGGGCGGCGAATGTCAGGAAGTTGGTGGAAATGCCGAACGTGTCTGCGACGGCGGCCGACATCAGCCGTCCGAAGAAATTGCTGGCAACATTGCCGGTCACATAGGCCGCAAGCGCGCTTGTTGTCTGGCGCGCAGAAAAATGCTCGGCCAGGTAGGCCATCGTCAGCGTGAACGCGGTCGACATACACAGGCCCTGGACGACGCGCAGCAGGGCAAACACGACGATGTTATCGGTCTGCGATAAAAGCGTCGTCGGGATCGCCAGCAGCGCAAGGCTGATCCAGATGCCGTTTCGGCGATCGAGGTTCCTGCCGAAAAGCGCCACCGCGATGCCGGCCACAGCCATGCCGAACGTGCTGGCATTGACGGCAAAGCCCATGGTCGCGCGGCTGACGCCGAACTTTGTCACCAGCGAAGGCAGGATGGCCTGAGTGGCGAACAGATCGACTAGCGTGAGAAATGCGATCAGGGCGATCAGGCCGAAGCGCCAGCTGTCGGCGGCAACCATGCGCAGCCGTGTCGGTTCAGTCTGTTCACTGGTGGTCATGACAAGGCTCCGTGGCCACACGTCCCCAGGCGATCACCCGAGGACGCGGTTTCAGTTGCTGATGCCGGAATCCGTTCGCCGCGCCGGGCGGCTTACATCATGTGGTCTTCGTGCATCGCCGGCGGCAGGACATCCGCAGAATAGAGCACTGCGGGCACCTTGCCGTTGTTCTTCCACCAATGGGCGAGCTGGCCGAACTCGGCCGTCACGTCGCCGGCCGGGTGCTCGATGCCGACCTTGCAGGTGCTGGCGTATTCGGTGATCGATCCCTCGACGACGATGATGTTGGCCGGGCGAACATTATGCTCATGCCACGGCACGACGCCGCCGGGCTGCACGACCAGCTTGCGCAGGCGCAGCATGTTGCCTTTCCAGGCCTCACCCTTGCTGCTCAGATCGATCGCCGAGAGAACCGTGTCGGTGACGCCAACCGGCTTGCTGGGATGTTCCTGGATGTCGGTCGTGGCGGCCTGGCCGGCGGGGCAGCCGCCGGCGAAGGCCGGAGCAGCGGAAAATGCAGCGGTCGCGGAAAGCAGCCCGATCGCAAGCGCAAGGTTAACCTTCTTGGTAGCCATGTTGTATTTCTCCTTTGTCGGTGCCCAAACGCGGGAGGCGGGGCATGACAAAGAGAGTGACCGGAGCAGCAAAGAAAGAGAAATGCTGACTGGCTCTTAAATCGATACCTGAAAACTATCGTGGTCATCGTGGCCGCACGTAAACGCACAGCAAGGCGCCGTCGCACGTTGCCGGAATTTCTTGGATCTTGCTTCAGGCTGCGGTCTTGTGGATCGCCTGAGGAATGGCGCTTTGCGGCCAGCCATGCGCCTTGACGCTGTTGACGAAGGCCGATGCCGCGGGCGAGAACCTGCGTCCTGCAACGACGACCAAAGATACTTCCCGCCAGACTTCTGGGTCGATAACGGGGCGGACCTGCAGGCCCGGGATCACCGCGCTGAACTCGGGGATGAAGCAGATGCCTAGCCCTCCCGAAACCATGTTCTGGATCCAATCCTCGCGCTCGCTGGCGTAAGAGATTCTGAGCTTCACGCCGCGATCCGTGCACAATCCGGCGAGGTGATCGCGATACTCGCAATTGAGCCGCCTGAGATAGTTCTCGCCGTCGAGCTCGGAGATGGCGACGTTGTCGTTGCGGGCCAGGCGGTGGCCGTTTGGAAAGGCAAGGACAAAGCGTTCGCGATACAGTGGAGTGACGTCGAAGCGGTCCGGGAAGCTGTCACTCGACGCCATGATGGCCACGTCGATCTCGCCAGATTCGAGCAGTTGCGATAGCGATGCCGGCACGCCTTCGACCAGTTGCAGCTGGATGCCCTGCTGGCGCCGGTTGAAATCGGTCAGCAGGCCGGTGAAGCGACGCGGGCCGATTGTGCACATGACCCCGACCTTGAGGTTGGCATTTTCCAGGCACAGGAATCTCGAAGCCTCCTGCCGAACACCCGTCAGCTCGTCGAGGATCTGCTGGAACCGGGGGCGCAACAGCACTCCCAAATCGGTGAGGTGGGTGAGATTTCGTTCGCGGCGAAACAACAGTCCACCGACTTCGTCCTCCAACTGCTGGATGGCACGCGAGAGCGCCGGTTGGGTGACATTGCACTTTTCGCCCGCGCGCGTGAAATTCCGCGTCTCGCAAACTGCCAGGAAATAGCGGATGTGATGAATGTCCATGCCGATTTGTTCCGATTGCAAACGAGGCTTTTCGTAGCTTCGGAGCCTGTCGCAAAGTTTGTCTCGGCGCCAATGCGCTGCGGCTATAAAGTCGATAGCGATCCGTCATGGCGGATGGTCGCCCGCTGCAGGCTATTGCGTGCAGAATCGAGGCTGAGGCCTCGCCGAATGACCTAATGGCGAGCAACCTGCTCGCCATTAGGTCGGTTCCAATGTTGCTTGAGACGGTCAGCCAGCTCAGTTGGCGCCGCCGAGCGCCTGCAGGTTGGCGCAGAATTCGGCGTGCGGCTTGCTCATCGCCGCATCCTGACATTCCTTCATCATCGCGCCCTGCTTGTCCTTGGCCATCGAATCCCAGGCGGCCTTGAACTCGGCCTTGGGCTTCATCGTCTTCATGCTGGCGTCGGTGAAGAAGGGCTGCATGTTGGACGGTTCGTCGAGCGCGCCGGCAAACGCAACGCCGCTGAGAACGGAAAGTGCAAAAGCGCCGAGGCAAATAGCTTTGATATTCATGGTGTGATCCTTCTCTGAGGTTAAGCAATCGTCCCATCGACGATTGCGGTAATGATCGGCAGCAATCCAAACTCTGCGGTTCTTGCTTGCCGGGGTGAACATTGCTGCACTCGGTGGCCAACTTGCCAATGCCATCTGCGTATGGAGTTTATGCCGGTTCTGCATTCCGCGGATGCTGGGCGTTGTGATTGTTAATTGGCTTCGCCCAAAGCAAGCACGTTGGCGCAGAATTGGGCGTGGGGCTTACTCATCGCCGAGTCGTTGCATGCCTTCGTCATCTTCACGCGGTCATGCTTCGACATAGCGAACCAAGCCTTCTTGAACCCAGCCATCGGTTTCATCGTCTTCATCGTTGCGTCCGCATAGAACGTCGGCAATGCGGCGAGGTCACTGAACGGGTCGGCTGACGCTGGACTCGCACCAAGACTGGTTGCAAGCGCAGCTACACAGGCGAGTTGTCTTCTCATCATCCATCTCCTGGTCCAGGCCGCGTTCTGACAACAGTGTCAAAGCAAGCGATACTCATCGCCAGGCCTGATCGGGGTGAAGGATGCGGCGCTCGAAGACCGGCAGCCAATGCAATCTGCCTATGGACTTCATGCCACCTTGGCATTTCGATTGGACAGGAAGATGCGGCAGTCTCTCTCCCATCGCCTTGTTGACGATCTTGGGATGGAGATCAAACCATGCTTGCCCAGTCCCCGACGAGAATAGACCAAGCCACCGTTTCGGTGGATCTTGGTGCGGAAGGCCGAACGATCGAAATCGTGCTGGCAAACGATGCGCATGGCGCGTTCATCTGGGGCGTGCTCGATCGCCTGCTCGACGAGCCGAACTGCAGCGTCAGCGGCGTCACCGCGTCGGGTTTTGCAGCGATGGAGGCGGCGGTCTTTGTCTATGGGCTAAGCGTCGGCGGCAGGCGCGGCGCGCGGACGGCACTCGCCAATTTCTGGCGGCGCGTCAGCCACGCCTCGGTTTTTGCCGACGACAGACCCAGCCTGCTTCGATCTATCCTGGAGCAGTCAATCGAGATCGAGCAGATCCGCGACGAAGGTTGCCCGGTGAAACTCAGAGTCCTGGCCGCAAACGCGCGCACGGACGCGGTGAAGGTATTCACAAGCGACCAGTTGTCGATCAATGCGATCGTCGCGGCGGCCACGATCCCCTTCCTCTCGCTGCCTGTCGAGATCGACGGCGATATCTACTGGGGTGACGGCGACCTGCTGCAGCCGACTAGCCTGTCAACTGAAGCCCGCCATCGCCTGATTGTCACCGGCAGACCTGCCGTGTTCACCACACCGTGGCAGGATCGCGGCTTCGCAGCCAGTCATTGCGTGACCAAATGCGCGCTGGTTCACACCATATTCGACAGCCGATACCGTGCCGGAGCTCCGCTGCTCATGCGGTCCTGGATAGACTGGGGCGAGTTGACCGACATGCGCGACAGGGGACGGCAGCGTGCAGCAGACTGGCTTGCGGCCGATCCGCTCGACACCGACGAAATCCCGGCTCGCGAAAGACGATACATCTAGGCGCTTCGCTCCCGCCTAGCCGCGCCTGCTTCGCATACTCCCGAATGCAGGCGCCAGGCCCTCCGGCTCCCCGGCCGGAGGGCCTTTTTCGCGCCGCTCGTCAGAACATAGTGAGTGCGTATCAATTCCATGCCGAGACAGCATTTCAGCTCCGCATCACGATCGGAGAAACTGATCTGCAGACGGGCCCAAGGCCGGTCTTTCCCTCGAAACGCCAACCAGGAGACAAGCCTGTGATCAACACCAAGTCCCTAATCGGATCGGCACTTGCAGCCGCCACCTCGCTTGCCGCGACAGCGGCATACAGTGCCCCAGCCGCCAAACCCGGCTTCGCCTTTGAGAAGTGCTACGGCGTCGTCAAGGCCGGTCAGAACGACTGCCAGACCGCAACACATTCATGCGCCGGCACTTCGACCGCCGACAACCAGCGGGATTCCTGGCTCTACGTGCCTGCCGGCAGCTGCGCCAAGATCACGGGCGGCAGCGACAAGCCGAAGGCCTAGCCAACATCCACCTCGAGCCAACCAGACTAGAATGGAGGAGACCGATGTCCAGCTTGTTTTCACCTCTTGCAATCCCCGCATCGGCGGGCATCGGCCTTCGCTCGCCTCACATCGCAGAGATGCTGACGCGGCGTCCATCCGCAGGCTGGCTTGAGGTCCATGCCGAGAACTACATGGGTGACGGGGTCGGCATCGAAGCGTTGGAACGACTACGCCAGATCTACCCGCTGTCTGTGCATGGCGTCGGTCTATCGCTGGGGAGCGCAGGAGGCCTGGACCGCGACCATCTGGAAAGGCTGCGCAAGGTCTGCGAGCGCTTCCAGCCCGATTTGGTCTCCGAGCATCTCGCCTGGAGTGTTGCCGACGGCGCCTATCTCAACGATCTGTTGCCGCTGCGCTATGACGAAGAGGCGCTGGCGATCGTCGCCCGCAATATCGAGACGCTCCAGGACACGCTGAAGCGGCGTGTGCTGATCGAGAACCTGTCGGCCTATCTTGCTTTCGCGGACTCCTCGATGAACGAGGCCGAGTTCCTGGCAGCGCTCGTGGCCCGGACCGGCTGCGGGCTGCTGCTCGACGTCAACAACGTCCAGGTCTCGGCTCACAACCTGCAATATGACGCCAAGGCCTTCATCGACACGCTGCCTGAGGAGGCTATTGGCGAAATCCATCTCGCCGGCCATGCCACCAATCAGGTCGGATCCGACACCGTGCTGATCGACGACCATGGCTCGCGGGTCCCGCCAGTCGTCTGGGCGCTCTATCGGCATGCCATAGATCGGCTCGGGCCGCGCCCGACATTGATCGAATGGGACACCGACGTTCCCGTTCTCGACGTGCTGCTTGGCGAAGCCATGTGGGCCGACATGCTGACCGCCTCGATCATGTTCAACCGCAAGCAAGCAGCGCGAGGCCAACAAACGACCCGCGCCCGAGCGACCCCGATCTGCCTTTCTGTCGAATGTGAAACGACGACCAGCATGCCGGTCCTTGCGGCGTTTGCAGCTGTCAGGGCTGCGAGACCATCCATCCCTTTGGCGCTGCCCTCGCTCCAGGAGGAATACCATGCTGCCGCTTGAGCACCTGCAGACCTCCGTGGCGCGGTCGGTGCTGGCCATGGAACCAACGATCGCCGCGACATTGCTGACCGCGGGCAAGGCCGATCCGTTGGCCCGCCTGCGCATCTACCAGAACAACACCCGCAGCTCGCTGACCGCGGTGCTGATGGCGGTTTTTCCGGTCACGGTTCGCCTGGTAGACGAGCGCTTCTTCCGCTACGCAGCAAGCGAGTTCATTCGACGCCATCCGCCGGCGGAATCGCGGCTGGCACGCTATGGCGCCGGCTTCCCGCGCTTTCTCAAATCGATCGACACGCTGTCCGACATGCCGATCGTTGCCGAAACGGCGCGGCTCGAATGGGCCATAGCCGAGTCGCTCGATGCGGCCTGGCTGCAGCCCCGCACCCTGGCTAACTATGACAAAACCGATCTCGGGCCTTCGCCCGATATCCTGCTGCAGCCATCGCTGCGGCTGATCATCTCGCACTGGTCGATCCTGTCCATGTGGATGGCGCATCAACAGCAGGCTGCTCTCGACCAGTCCCATGACTGGACAAGACGACCCGAACGCGTGGCGTTGTGGCGGACCGGGGACAGCGTTCGCCTAGTTCTTCTCGATCGCGCGAACTTCGCGTTCTGGCATTCACTGAAACACGGCCTCGGCCTGGAACAGGCAATCACCCGCGCCCTTGCTCTCGATCCGGCATTCGATCTCGTGTCCGCACTCGTGCATCTGTTCGGCGACGGGCTCGTCACGGATGTGCGGATCCGGACGCATCCCCTTTCAAACTGATGGAGACAATCATGACCGCGATACCAGAATATTCCTCATCCGCCCCGAACGGCCTTGTCGGCCTCTACAGGTGGGCCATCAAACTGCCGGAACGCATACCGTTTTCAATCGTCCAGCTCGCCGCTCGAGTCGCCGTGGCGCACGTCTTCTGGCAGTCGGCGCAGTCGAAGCTGGCATCCTGGCCGGTGACGCTGCAGCTGTTCGCCAGCGAATACAACCTGCCCTTCATCGATCCGTCGATCGCGGCGCCGCTGGCGACGACCGCCGAAATCACCGGCTCGGTGCTGCTTGTCCTGGGGCTGTTCTCGCGCCTCGGCGCGCTGATGCTGCTCGGTGTCGTCTCGGTTATCCAGATTTTCGTTTTCCCCGAGAACTGGGCCGAACACCTGCTGTGGGCATCATTGCTGCTTCTTGTGCTAACACGTGGTGCCGGCGTGATTTCGCTTGATCGTATTGCTGACAGCCTCTTTGCAGCGAAACGCCAGAGTTAGCTCGCGCCTACTGAAGGTCCGCTACTGACACCACCGCGACCTGCAGGGTGGGCGACGGTAATGTCCGCTTTGCACGAGGCGCCAAGCTGTCGTTCGCATCGTGGAAATGTACGTCGAAGGAAGCACGTGCGAGAGAACACATCGACAACGCCCGGCGGCTGCGCTTGCAACAATTGTTCGGCGAGAACGGCTCGCTCGACGCTGGCGCTTGCGCAAGGGCAGTGGCGTACCGCAACATAAAAGAACCAGGGGCAGAACAGGAAAGTCTGACAGCCAAAGAGCTGTCAGCCCGAGCACGTTCGACGCACCAATGAGGCTCGTTTTCCCTCGCAGAATCCGGCGCTTCCGATAACAGCGAATCCTGCCATCGTTTTTCTACCTTCCCAGAAGATTGCGCTCGACCGTCCTGAGATGCGCCAGCATCGCCTTGCTCGCCCCTTCCGAATCGCGCCCAAGCAATGCATCCACTATGGCTTGGTGCTCATTGCAATAGACGGCGCGACGCTCCTCGGAGAAGGAACGCTTCTTCATTTCAAACCAAGGTTTCTGGTTACGCAGAACGCGCATGAGGTTGTGGATTTCCTTGAGGAAGTCATTGCGTGAGCACGCAAAGATGCGGTGATGGAATTCCGCGTCCCAATGCTCAAACGTCGGCATATCTTCGGATGCCCAGGCAACTTTGTGCGCCTCGCGCACGGCGTTCAATTCGCCGGCGCTCGCATTGGTCGCGGCGAAGGACGCGGCCGCCGGCTCCAGCAGTTGCCTGATCTCCATCATGTCGGCCGGGCTGGTCCCTTCCATACGCGCGACGGCCGCGGCCATGGAATCCGGATTGGCCGCCGTCAAAAAAGTTCCACGGCCCACATGCCGCACGACGGTGCCGTCATCCTCGAGCAGGCCGACGGCGCGGCGCACCGTGTTACGCGCCACGCCGAATTCACTGGCGAGGTCGCGCTCGGGCGGCATGCGGCCGTTTTCCAGCCACTCGCCTAGCGAAATCCGTTTCCTCAAGGCGATGGCGATATCGTTGGCAACAAGCTTGGGCATGTTCGTCAGCGTTTATCTGATCCAATAATGAACCATTCATAGCAGCTTTTCGCTCGCCCGTCCATCATGCAGGCCGCTGGACATTTCTGCATTTGTCCGCTTTTCAGCATTGGAATTATTTGATGCGGCCAATCCGAATCCAGCTTGCGGGCTAAGCCAATTGAAGCTAGCGTGTACTGAAAGAGCGAAAAATTGGCTCAATATTGGTTCACGGGAGGAAACGGATGCGGGTCGCGACTTTCTCGCTCGCCGGCGAAAGGCGGGTTGGCCTGGTGGATCTCGCCGCGCAGACTGTCGCGCCCTTCGATCTCGCCGTCGAGCGCGCCGAAGCGGGACTCCTGGCGTTGATCGAGCGCAACGGAGCCGGCCTGCCGCGCACCCTCTCCCCAATCCCGCTGGCAGGGGTGGAGATCGAAGCTCCGATTCCGCAACCGCGCCGCAACATCTTCTGCGTCGGCAAGAACTATTACGAGCACGCGCATGAGTTTGCCCGCAGCGGCTTCGATTCCAGCGCCGGCGCCGGCGCCGTGCCTAAGCACCCTATCATCTTCTCCAAGGTGCCGGAATCGGTCGTCGCCAACCACGCCAGCGTGCTGATCGATTCCTCCGTGTCGACGGCGATCGACTATGAGGCTGAGCTCGCCGTCATCATCGGCAAGGGCGGCCGCCGCATCTCGAAGGAAGAGGCCCTCGACCACGTCTGGGGCTACACGATCGTCAACGACGTCACGGCGCGCGACCTGCAAGGCAAATACAGCCAGTGGCTGATCGGCAAATCGCAGGACACGTTCTGTCCAATGGGTCCGTGGGCCGTCACCAGGGACGAGCTCGATATCGAAAACGCGGGGATCCGCTGTTTCGTGAACGAGGACCTGCGCCAGGATTCCAGGATATCGCTGCTCATTTTCGATATCCCGACCATCATCGCGACGCTGTCGCAGGGCATCACGCTGAAGCCTGGCGACATCATCGCGACCGGCACGCCCGTCGGTGTCGGCATCGGCTTCGATCCGCCAAGATATCTCAAGCCCGGCGACGTCGTGCGCATCGAGATCGACGGCATCGGCATACTGGAGAACCGTTTCGTGGAGAGGCCGCAATGACGACCGTGACTGTCGGCCAGGTCGTCGCCGAGGTGACAGGCGAAGGCGCGGTCGTGGTGATGATCCACGGTCTCGGCGGAACTTCGAACATGTTCCAGCCGCAGATGGGTGCGCTCTCCGGCTACCGCGTCATCCGGCTCGACCTGCCGGGGTCGGGCCGCTCGCCACGCCCGATCGAGCCGCTCACCATCGATGGGATGAGCGAAGCCGTGATCCGCGCGATGTCTGGCATGGGCGTCGCCAAGGCACATCTTGTTGGTCATTCGATGGGCACCATCGTGTGCCAGCAGATCGCCGCCATGCAGCCCACGCTGGTCGCCTCGCTGACGCTGTTCGGCGCCCTGGCCGAGCCTGCCGAAGCGACCCGGCAAGGCCTGGCCAACCGGGCGCGGCTTGCGCGCTCGGGCGGCATTGCCGACATCGCCGATCAGATTGTCGCCAATGCGATTTCGGCCCACACCCGGGAAACTTCGCCCGCCGCCGCCGCTTTCGTGCGGGAATCTATCACCCGCCAGGACCCCGAATCCTATGCCCGCACCTGCGAGGCGCTGGCGAAGGCGACCGCGGTCGACGCGCGGCGGATTTCGGCGCCAACCCTGCTCGTCACCGGCGACGCCGACACCGTCAATCCGCCGGGCGTTGCCCAGGCGCTTGCCGACAGGATCAAGGGAGCCGTATTCTCCTCGCTGGATCGGTGCGGACACTGGGCCACAGTGGAAAGTCCGCGTGAGAGCAGCCAGAAGCTCGCCGATTTTTTGAGACGGGTTGATAGGTGAGGATTTCGGATCGGGCGTAGGATTGCGCGCTCGGCAAGTTGGGAGGCTTGTTATGGCAGACGAAAGCTGGGCTGGAAACGGGTCGGGCGGCACGCTCTTCACCAATGTGCGCGTGCTCGACGCCACCGGTGAATATCCCTACACCGGCGAAGTGCTGGTGCAGGGCAATCGCATCAAGCAGATCACCAAGGGTTCGTCCCGCTTCGGCTCCTCCTCGTCCTATGGCGGCGGCGCAACCGTCATAGACGGCATGGGCGCGACGCTGATGCCGGGCATGATCGACGCGCATCTGCATCTGTCCTGGAACAACGCGCCCGGCATCGATCCGATCCAGATGATGGAGATCGAGGAGCACATGCTGGTCACCATGGAGATGGCCAAGCTGGTGCTCGATGCCGGCTTCACCGCCGGACGGGGTGCGGCCGCCGCCAAGCCGCGGCTCGACGTCGTCGCCAAGAAATTCATCAACCAGGGCCGGTTCCCGGGCCCGCGTTACCTCGCGGCCGGGCCGGAGATCACCACGGTCGGCGGCCTCGGCGACTCCGCGCCCTCGCATATTCCGCATGAGGGCCTCAATCTCGGCATCGTCGTGTCCGGCCCGGAGGAGATCCGCCGCACGGTGCGCCAGCTGATCAAATACGGCGTCGATTCCATCAAGCTGAACCTGTCTGGCGAGAGCATCACCGGCATGGGGGCGGAAGAGACCCCGATGTCCGAGGAAGAGGTCGCCATGGCGGCGTCCGAAGCGCGCTGCCGCAACAAGGTGCTGTCGGCGCATGCGCGTTCTTCCGGCTCGGTCAAGCAATGCGTCCGCCACGGCATCCAGAACATCTACCATGCTTCCTTTGCCGACGAGGAAGCGCTCGACATGCTCGAGGCGGTCAAGGACAAGCACTTCGTCGCACCCGGCATCGCCTGGCTGATCAACACAGCGCGTTATGCCGAGCAATGGGGCATCAAGCCCGGCTCGCCGCTGTCGCTCGAATATGAGCGCGAGCTGGAAATGTGCATCGACACGATGAAGAAGATGCACCGGCGCGGCATCCGCGTGTGCATCGGCGGCGACTACGGCTTTGCCTGGACGCCGCAAGGCACCAACGCCAAGGACATCCAGACCTTCGTCGAGATGCTCGGCTTCTCGCCGATGGAGGCGATCCAGGCCGGCACCAAATATGGCGGCCAGATCATGGGCATGGGCGACGAGCTCGGTCTGATCAAGGAAGGCTACCTCGCCGATATCCTGTTGATCGACGGCGATCCGATTTCGGATGTGCGTATCCTGCAGGACAAGAACCGCATCCTCGCCATCATGAAGGACGGCAAGTTCCACAAGGCGCCGCGCATGAACGAGCAGCGCCGGCGGCTGACCGCATGAGCATACTCGACCAGCCATCATCCTCGTCGCTGTCGGGCGGCGGCATGACGCGCCGCCAGGCCTGGGGCCTTGTCGGCCTGCTGGCCGCGGCGGTCGTGGCATGGCTGGTCTTCGCCGTCTGGCCGAACTGGCTCAACGCGATCCTGATCTCGAAAAAGGCGTTCGTCAGCGCCATCCTCAATGGCCTGACGCTTGCCGGTCTCTATTTCCTGGTCGCCAGCGGGTTCACCCTGATCTTCGGCCTGATGCGCAACATCAACCTGGCGCACGGTTCGCTCTACCTGCTCGGCGCCTATATCGGTTACGAAGTCACCAGCCGCACCGGCTATTGGCTGCTCGGTGTCGCCGCCGGCTTCGTCGTACTGGCCATCATCGGCGTCGTCATGCAGGTTTTCGTCTTCCGCCGCCTGGAAGGCGACGATCTCAGGCAGACCCTCGTCACCATCGGCATCTCGATCGTCGCCGCCGATCTGATGCTGGCAGTGTGGGCTGGTGGCACTTACCAGATCGCCACGCCGGAATGGCTCGACGGCGCCTTGACCTTGCCCATCATCACCGCCGTACGCTCGAACGGCGCTTCGGTTTTCCTGACCTATCCGCTTTACCGCGTGGTCGTGCTGGCGGCGGCGATCGTCATCGGCGTCGGGCTGTGGTTGATGCTGCACAAGACCCGCGTCGGCATGATGATCCGCGCCGGCGTCGACGACCGCGCCATGCTGCAGGCATCCGGCGTCAACGTGCATGCGGTGTTCGCCATCGTCTTTGCGGTCGGCGCGGGACTTGCCGGGTTCGCCGGCGTCGTCGGCGGATCGGCGCTCTCGGTCGCGCCCGGCGAGGACGTGCGCTATCTGCTTGCCTCGCTCGTCGTGGTCATCGTCGGCGGCATGGGCTCGATCACCGGCGCGGCGATAGGCGCCCTGCTCATCGGGCTGGCCGAGCAGATCGGCCTCGTCTATTTCCCGACCTATGGCGTGGTGCTCACCTTCGTCATCATGGTGGTGACACTGGCGGTCCGCCCGCAAGGCATCATGGGGAAGGCAAGATGAGCCTGACCACCGCCACTGACGGCGCGATGCCGCAGCAGAACTGGCTGGACAAGCTCGGCGCTGCGCACGTCATCCTTGCCGTCGCGCTCGTTCTCTATCCGCTGGTGGCGTCGGATTTCTTCCTGACGCAGATCGCAGGCTACTCGATGATCTTCGGCGTGCTGGCGCTGTCGCTGATGCTGCTGGCCGGCTATGGCGGGATGCTCAGCCTGGCGCAGATCACGGTCGCCGGCATCGCCGCCTACGCCGTCGCCATCCTCGGCAGCAACAATTCCAACGTGCTGGGCTTCGGCTGGCCCTGGTGGATCGTCGTCCCTTTCGCGGTTGCCGCGGCGGCGGTAGCGTCGGCGCTGATCGGCTGGATCTCGGTGCGCACGGAAGGCATCTACACGCTCATGATCACGCTGGCGATCGCGACGGCGACCTTCTACTTCGCCCAGCAGAACTACGCGATCTTCAACGGCCATTCCGGCTACGCCGGCATCCACGCGCCGGTCTTCTGGAGCATCGACTGGCGCGATCCGAAACCCTTCTATTATCTCTGCCTTGGCCTCGCCGCGCTGTCTTACGCAGCAGTGCTATACGGCTCCCGTTCCACCTTCGGCATGACCTTGCAGGCGATCCGCGACAACCCGCGCAGGATGCGGGCGCTGGGCTACCATGTCACCGCGCACAAGGTCTTCGCCTGGTTCCTGGCCGGCATCCTAGCCGGGCTGGCGGGCGTGCTGCTGGTCTGGTTCAACGGGCGCGTCTCGCCGGGCACAATCGGTGTCGACGTAGCGATCGACATCCTGATCATTGCCGTCATCGGCGGCCTGCGCCACCCGATCGGGCCGTTCGTCGGCGCGATCGTCGTCATACTGATGCAGACCTTCGCCATCGACATCGTCGGCGCCGAGCGTTTCAACACGCTGATCGGCCTGGTGTTCCTGGTGATCGTCTTCGTCTCGCCGGATGGAATTCTTGGGTTGTGGGGGAGGATCAAGCCACATCTTGCCCAGGAGTCCTTGCGCGCCGGCCCCTAGCGGCCGGCGCGGATGAACCACTGCAAACCAATCAATGGGAGGAACTGAGGATGCACAGACGTACACTGCTGGCCCTGGCGCTGTTCACTGGGTTGACCGCGCCTTCAATAGCGCTCGCCGCCGACGACACGATCAAGATCGGCTTGCTGGCCACTTTCGAGGGACCGTTCACGGTGCTTGGCGAGGACGGCGAACGCGGCGCCATGACGGCGGTCGCCGAGACCAACGGCGCCGTCGCCGGCAAGAAGATCGAGATCGTCAAGGGTTCGTCCGACGCATCGCCCGACAGCGCGGTGCGCGCAGCGCGCAAGCTGGTCGAGCAGGATGGCGTGAAGGTGCTGGTCGGCCCGCTCTCGGGCGATGAAGGCCTCGCGGTCAAAGACTATGCCAAGACCAAGCCCGACGTGACGTTCATCAACGGTACCTCGGCCGCGCAGGACACGACGCTGCGCAATCCGGCCGAGAACTTCTTCCGCTTCTCCACCGACGGCGCGCAGTGGATGGCGGGTCTCGGCACTTATGCCTTCAACGAAAAGGGCTACAAGAAGGTCGCCACCGTCGCCGAGGATTACTCCTTCCCCTACACCCAGGTCTTCGGCTTCATGGCCGAGTTCTGCAAGGCCGGCGGGCATGTGCCGTCGAAGTCCTGGGTGCCGATCGGCAACAAGGACTTCTCCTCCGTCATCGCGGCGATCCCCGAGGATGTCGACGCCATCTATGTGGCGCTCGGCGGCGCCGACGCCGTCAACTTCCTGACGCAATACCAGCAGGCCGGTGGCTCGGCTCCGCTCATCGGCGGCTCGATCACCGTCGACCAGACCGTGCTGACCTCGAAAGGCAAGCTGCGCGACGTGCTCAAGGGCACGCCGTCGGCGGGACCGACCGCCGACACCAATGACGCGCCGTCCTGGAAGGCGTTCGTCGACGCCTACAAGAAGCAGCCGGGCGCCTTCCCCTCGCCGTCGCTCTTTGCCCATGGCTATTACGTGAACATGAAGGCGACGCTGCTGGCGCTCGATCAGGTCGGCGGCGACGTCTCCGATGGAGGCAAGAAGTTGCGCGAAGCGCTGTCGAAACTGTCTTTCGACACGCCGACGGGCAAAGTCTCGCTCGACAAGAACCGCAACGCGGTCGCCGACATCTTCCTGACCGAGGTGACCGAGGGCTCCGACGGCAATCTTCTCAACAAGCTGGTCAAGGTCGTGCCGCAGGTCAACCAGACACTCGGCATCCCCGAGGACGACTTCATGAAGCTCGGGGCGGTCAATCGCGACAATCCGAGCTGCCCGTAACGGCGCCTGCAAGAGTATCGTCAGTGACCGAAAACTTGGCTGCGAACCGTCTGCAGAGCACCAGTGCCTACGCGCTGGAGCTCGATGGCGTGGCGCGGCATTTCGGGGCGCTGGTGGCGCTCTCGGGCATCGACATGAGGATCGCGGCCGGCGAGCGGCGCGCGGTCCTCGGTTCCAACGGCGCCGGCAAAACCACCCTGTTCAACGCCGTGACCGGCGACTTCCTGCCGACCGCCGGCCGCATCCGCTTCTTCGGTGAGGATATCACCGACCTGCCGCCGCACGAGCGCATCCGGCGCGGCTTGCGGCGCACCTATCAGATCTCGCAACTGTTCAAGGGCCTGTCGGTCCTGGATTCCATCTTTCTCGCCTGCCGGGGCGTCTCGCGCCGCCGATTTTCGCTGCTGAGGCCCACCGCTGCCGACGTCAACATGGTGCAGGCGCGATCGATCCTCGAGGCAGTCCATCTCGAAGCGTATCGCGACGTCCTGGTGGCGACGCTGAGCCACGGCCAGCAACGCCAGCTGGAAATCGCGCTGGCGCTTGCCGGCGCGCCGCGCTTCATCCTTTTCGACGAGCCGGCGGCGGGTCTTTCGCCGACCGAGCGGCGCGACCTCGTCGCAATCCTCAACGCACTGCCGAAGCATATCGGTTTCATCATCATCGAGCACGACCTCGACGTCGCGCTGCGCGTGGCGGACTACGTGTCGATGATGCACAATGGGCACCTGTTCAAGGAAGGCACGCCGCAGGAAATCGAGGCCGATCCGGAGGTCCAGCAAATCTACCTCGGAGGCAAGCATGGCTGAGCGCCCCGCCGGCAAAAGCGCCAGGGCGGTGCTGAAGATAGAGGACCTGCAAGTCTTCTATGGCGAGAGCCATGCATTGCAGGGGATATCGCTGACGCTGGAGAGCGGCGTGCTTTCCGTGGTGGGCCGCAACGGCATGGGCAAGTCGACGCTGTGCAACACCATCGTCGGATTGAAGCGCGCGCGCTCCGGCTCGATCCGTTTCGATGGCCGCGAGATCACCGCGCTCGAACCGCACGAGATCCATCGCCTCGGCATCGGCTATGTCCCGCAAGGGCGCCGCGTCTGGCCGAGCCTGACGGTCGACGAGCATCTGCGCCTTGCCGCCGGCAATCGGCGCGACGCGAGCTGGACGGTCGAGCGCGTCTACCAGACCTTTCCGCGCCTGGCCGAGCGTCGCGGCAATGGCGGATCGCAACTGTCGGGAGGCGAGCAGCAGATGCTCGCCATCTCGCGCGCCCTGCTCGGCGATCCGAAACTCCTGGTTATGGACGAGCCGACCGAGGGCCTGGCGCCGATCATCGTCGACCAAGTCGAAAAGATGCTGGTCGAGCTTGCCGCGGAAGGCGAGATGGCGGTGCTCGTCATCGAGCAGAATATCGGCGTGGCGACCGCCATCTCCAGCCAGGTCGCGATCATGGTCAATGGCCGCATCAACCGGCTGATGGACGCGGCAGCGCTTGCTGCCGACCGCGACCTGCAGCAGCGCCTGCTCGGCGTCGGACGCCATGCCGAGGAAGCGCCTGTCACGCCGACGGAAGCGGCGCAGGCGAAGGAGCAACTGGCGGCCGTCTATCGCGTCGATCGGTCGGTCGGCGGATCGCTCGATCCGGTGGAGCGCGATGGCGCCTACCGCCCTGTCACCCAATTGCCCAACCGCTGGAACGTGCCGGTTACCGAACTGCGCCAGGCAGCTGTCGACAAGACCGCGCCCCAGGACGACCCGAGGAAGGTCTTCGCCATCCCCTTCGCCGAACGCGTCGGCAGGACGGTGCTGGTCGTCGGCACCTTCGACACCAAGGGAAAGGAATTGCGCTTCGTCGCCGACCGGCTGAAGTCGCTGGGGCTGCCCGTGCGCACCGTCGACCTGTCGACATCGGGAAAACCGACAAGTGCCGATGTTCCAGCCATGCAAGTGGCAGGCATGCACGCGCGAGGATCTTCCGCCGTCTTCACCGATGATCGCGGCGGCTCGGTCAGCGCCATGGCGGAGGCCTTTGCGCGCTGGATCGAGCGCGAGCCGCGCATCGGCGGCGTCATATCGGCAGGCGGCTCCGGCGGCACGACACTGGCGACATCGGGCATGCGGGTCCTGCCTGTCGGCATCCCCAAGCTGATGGTCTCGACCGTGGCGGCCGGCGACGTCGCCAAATATGTCGGCGGCGCCGACATCATGATGTTCCATTCGGTCGCCGATGTGCAGGGGTTGAACTCGATCACCGAGCAGGTGCTGTCCAACGCCGCGCACGCCATGGCCGGCATGGTCGCGCAACTGCCCAATGCCGAGGCCTGGGAAGCCAGACGCAGGCTGGCGCGCCCTGCAGTCGGCATCACCATGTTCGGCGTCACCACGCCGGCGGTGCAGGCGGTGACCAAGCGGCTTGAAGCCGACTATGACTGCCTCGTCTTCCATGCCACCGGCATCGGCGGACGAGCCATGGAGAATCTCGGCGACTCCCGATTGCTGTCGGCCTTCCTCGATCTGACAACGACCGAGGTGGCCGACATGATCGTCGGCGGCGTATTCCCGGCGACCGAGGATCGTTTCGGGGCGGCGATCCGCACCAGGCTGCCCTATGTCGGCTCGGCCGGCGCGCTGGACATGGTCAATTTCGGCTCGCGCGACAGCGTGCCGGAGAAATTCCGCGACCGTAAATTCGTCATCCACAATCCGAACGTCACGCTGATGCGCACGACCCGCGACGAGAACCGCGCCTTCGGCGAATGGATCGGGGCGCGGCTCAACGCCATGGACGGTCCGGTGCGCTTCCTGCTGCCGGAGGGCGGCGTGTCCATGCTCGATACGCCCGGCCAGCCTTTTCACGACCCGGAGGCCGACAATGCGCTGTTCGAAGCGATCGAGAGGACCGTTCGCCGGACGCCGCAGCGCCATGTCGAGCGGGTGCGCGCGAACATCAACGACACGCCTTTCATCGATGCGGTGATCAACGCTTTTCACGCGATCACTCCGAAGCTGCAGAGGCGGGCATGAAGCGTTGGACCTCGCCGAACGGCTGGCGGATCTTTGAAATCAGTGCCGGTCGCCTCGCGCTGACCGGATTGTGCAGGGGAGGATAGATTATGGACGCGCAGAGCTTTGGCGCTTTCCTGTTGTGGCTGATCGTTACCGCGGTCGTCGTGGTGATCGCCGTCTACATCTTGCGGTGGCTCTATCGCCGCTCGACGAAGGAGACGGCATTCGTGCGCACCGGCTTCCTGGGCGAGAAGGTGGTGGTGAACGGCGGTGCGTTCGTCATTCCCGTCCTGCACGAGATCACCCCGGTCAACATGAATGTGCTGCGCATCGAGGTGCGCCGCGATGACGCGCTGGCGCTGATCACCAGGAACCGCATGCGCGTCGACCTGATCGCCGAGTTTTTCGTCCGCGTCGGAGCGAGCCGGGAACTCGTCGCCGCGGCCGCGCAGACGCTTGGCCGGCGGACGCTGCAGCCCGACAGCCTGCGCGAATTGCTGGAGGGCAAGTTCGCCGGCGCCATGCGCACCGTCGCTGCCCAGATGACGCTGGAAGAGATGCACGAACTGCGCGGCGACTATGCCGCCAGGGTTCGAGCGCTTGCTTCGGAGTCGCTGGCCGCCAACGGGCTTGAGCTGGAGAGTGTGGCCATCGTCGATCTCGACCAGACGAGCCTCGAATATTTCGATCCGTCCAACGCCTTCGATGCCGAGGGCCTGACGCAGCTGACGGAATCCATCGAGACCCGGCGCCGCATGCGCAACGAGATCGAGCAGCGCACCCTGGTCGACATCCGCAACCAGAACCTCGACACCCAGCGCAAGGTGCTGGAGATCGAACGCGACACCGAATACGCCCGCCTCGAGCAGGAGCGTGAAGTCGAGATACGCCGCGCGGCGCAGCGCTCCGAGCTCGCCAGGGAACGGGCGGTGCGCGACCAGGAGGCCGAACAGGCGCAGCTTTCGGCACGCGAAGCCGTCGAGAAATCGCGCCTCGCCCAGGAGCGCAGCATCACCGAGGAGCGCATCCGCAGCGAGGAGGACACACAGCGTCGCGAGATCGCGCGCCGGCGCGCGCTCGACGAGGCCGAAATGAAGATGCGCGAACTGACCGAGCGCGAGCAGATCGCCTTGGAACTGTCGCTGGAGAAGGCGCGCATCGAGCGCGAGGGCGCGCAGAGCGGGCTCGAGATCGAGCGCAGGAAATCGCTCGAGATCGCCGAGCTCGAACGCCAGGTGGCACTCGCGGAAAAGGCGCTGGAAGTCACCAGGGCCGAGGCGGAAAAGCGCCGCGCCGAGATCGTCGAGAGCCAGGCGACCGAAACCGCGCGCATCGAGCAAGAGCGTGCCGTCGACGAGGTTCGGATCGCCAGGGAGCGTCATCTCGAAGCCCTGCAGATCGCCAAGCGGCAGGCCTTCGAGGAAGCCGAGATATCGGCCGGCGAAGAGGTCGAGCGGGCCCGCATCACCACAGAGCGCGGCATTGAGGAGGCGCGCCTCATCAAGGAGCTGGACCTGCGTCAGCTCAGCGTCGACCGCGACCAGAAGATCGAGATCGCCGAGATCCAGAAGGCCATCGATGTCGCCAAGAAGACGCAGGAGCGGTCCTCCGCGATCGCCGCTTCGGAGGCGGTCCGCGCCAAGGCCATCCAGGCCGAGGAACAGGCCTTGACCGCCCGCGAACGCGAGATAGCCGAGCGCCGCAAGCTGACCGACCTGATCGCGGCGCAACGCGAGGCGGAGCGCGAGACGCTGCGCGTCACCGCCGCCGCCGAGGCTGAGATGAAGGCTGCGAAGAGCTTGGCGGAGGCGCAGAAGATCGCGGCCGTAGCCGCCGCGGAATCGGAGAAGATCCACGCTCTTGCCGCGGCACAGCGCTACGAAGTCGACGCGGCCGGCCATCGGCAGCTCAACGAAGCGGAGAACCTGCTTTCCAGCGAGGCTCGCGCCGGACGCCTGCGCGGCAAGCTGCTGGATCACATGGAGGGCATCATCCGCGAAAGCGTCAAGCCGATGGAGAAGATCGACGGCATCAAGATCCTGCATATCGACGGCATGAACGGCGGCCCGGGCGGCAATCGCAACGTCACCGACGAAGTGATCGATTCGGCGCTGCGCTACCGCGTGCAGGCGCCGATGATCGACAATCTGATGAAGGAGATCGGCATCGAGGGCGGCTCGCTCGGACGGATGACCGACGTGCTGCGCGACGCCAAGGACATTTCGAACCTGGCCCGCGACAAGAAGGGCAAGGGCAAGGCCGCCAAGGACGATGATGACGACCGCGACCATTGAGGTGAGGGCGGGGGTCGAGCTGGCGCGGCGCGAGACAATGCATGCGCGGACTGCCATGCCCACAGCCGGCTCTCAGGCATGACCAAGGTCTATGTCTCTTCGGTCATTCCGGCGCCGGCAGCAGAGGTGTGGAAGCTCGTCCGCAACTTCAACGCATTGCCAAGCTGGGCGCCGTTCGTCGCCGAGAGCCGCATCGAACAGAACGCGCAGGCCGACCAGATTGGCTGCATCCGCAATTTCACGCTGAAGGACGGCGGACGGATCCGTGAAAAGCTGCTGGCGCTGTCGGATTACGATCTCTCCTGCAGCTATGCGATCCTGGAAAGTCCGATGGCGGTGGAGAACTATGTCGCCACCTTGTCGCTGACGCCGGTAACCGACGGCAACTTGACGTTAGCTGAATGGCAGGCCGAGTTCGATTGCGCCCCCGAGCGCGAGGCGGCGCTGACGCGCCAGATCGGCAGCGGCGTGTTCCAGGCCGCGCTGACAGCGCTGAAGCAGCGCTTCGGACGCTGACCACCGCGAATGGTCCAGATCCGCCAGAGCACGATCATCGATGCGCCGATCGAAGAGGTCTGGGCGATCCTGCGCGATTTCAACGGCCACGACCGCTGGCATCCGGCCATCGCGTCGAGCGAGATCGATGGCGGCGAGCCGGCCGATGCGGTCGGCGCGGTGCGCCATTTCCGTCTGGCCGATGGCGGCGAACTGCGCGAGCAGCTTCTCATGCTGTCCGACAAGGACCGCCGGCTGAGCTACTGCCTTCTCGAAGCGCCGCTGCCGCTCATGGGCTATGTCGCCTCGATCAAGCTGAAGCCGGTGACCGACGGCAACGCCACCTTCTGGGAATGGCGCTGCGAATTCCATCCGCCGCCGCATCGCCGCGACGAGCTGGTGACGCTGGTCACCGAAGGCATCTATCAGGCCGGCTTTGCCGCGATCCGCGATCTTCTGAAGCGCCGCGCCATCGCCGTGCCTGCCGCGGCGGCGCTCGCTGCGTCGCCGCCGGCGGCGACACCCAGCCTGGCCCAGCCCATGGCATTCGAGACGAAAGAAACGACGCGCGCGATCCTTGTCGAGCGCTATGGCGGACCAGAAGTGCTGCAGCTGAGGGAAATCGCATTGCCGCCGCCGGCACCCGACCAGGTGCGGATCCGCCATACGGTGATCGGCGTCAACTTCATCGACGTCTATTGCCGCACCGGCTTCTTCGATCTCCTGCAGCCGCCCGGCGTGCCCGGCATGGAGGCGGCAGGTGCCATCGAGGCAATCGGTTCGGCGGTGTCCGGCCTGTCGATCGGCGATCGAGTGGCGTATGCCTGCCCGCCGGTCGGCGCCTATGCCGAGCGTCGCAACATGAGGGCCGACCTGTTGGTGCGCTTGTCGGACGACATATCGGACGAAGCGGCCGCGGCGAGCCTGCTCAAGGGCGTGGCAGCCAGTTTTCTCCTGCACGACGTCCATGCGGTCCAGCCGGGCGAGGTCGTGCTCGTCCACGCCGCCGCCGGCGGCATCGGCCAACTGCTGGTGCAGTGGGCCCGCCACCTCGGAGCGACCGTGATCGCGACGGTATCAAGCGATGACAAGGCACGGATCGTCCAAAATCTTGGCGCGCATCACGTCATTGTCTATTCGCGCGAGGATTTCACCGAGGCAGTCATGCGGCTGACTGCTGGCGCAGGCGCAAACGTCATTTACGATGCCGTCGGCATCGATACTTTCGCTGGCTCGCTCGCAACCCTTGCCACGCGCGGTCATCTCGTCAGCTTCGGCCAGGCATCGGGACCAATCGGCAACTGGGACGTCGGCCGTTTCGCCTCCAAGTCCATCACTGTTTCACGCCCCAATTACGGGCACTACACCGACACGCCGGAGAAACTCGCGCCGCATGTCGGCCGCTTCTTCACCGCGTTTCGCGAGCGCGCCGTCAGGATCGCGTCGCCAACGCGCTATGATCTGGCTCGGGCCGCGGACGCTCATCGCGACCTTGAATCGCGCAATACCGCCGGTGCGCTGGTCTTGGTGGTGTAGGCACGCATTCTGCCACGGGACTGTCGGAGCGAAGCTGCACTTCGCGTCGTCGAAGATAGAAGTCCGCTTCAGGTGGTTTCCGGTCGTCTTTCCGCGAATACGCGCCCGAATTTATGTGCTGGAGCCGATCTCGACATTCGAGAACAGCGCGGCTCTGCCATACAAATGTCATAGCCACGAGGTACACTTTCTCTGCGCTTCCGTGACAACCTTCGTCGATTCGGCTCAACCTTCGGAATGGTTCTGCAGGCGACGCTATTCATGCAGATCAAGCTTTTCATATTGGGCGATGTGCGGCTGCATCGCGAGGGACTGGCCCTTCAACTTGCGGGCTGCCCGAATTTGAAAGTCGTCGGCGCGGGCCTGTTGGACGAAGCGGTCCAGTCGCTTCGATCGACTCCCGCTGATGTTGCCTTGCTCGATTCGGTCCAGCTTGAAATCTCCGCAGTGGTTGACGCCTTGCGACAATCGCTCCGGCCGCTGCGGATTGTCGCGATGGGCGTACGCGAGGTCGAAAGCGAGGTGCTGGCGTGCGCGGCCGCCGGCGTTGACGGCTATGTGCGGATGGACGCCGCGGTCGACGATGTGGTCACCGTCGTTGAAAGTGTCATGCGCAACGAACTCGTTTGCTCGCCCAAGGTCGCCGCGTCGCTGTTTCATCATTCGACTGCTTCGCAGGGCGGCACCGATGGCGGCGCTTCGCTGACAGGCCGCGAGCTTCAGGTCGTCGAGTTGATAAGTCGCGGCCTTTCCAACAAAGAAATCTCACGTAGTTTAAATATCGAGACCTGCACCGCTAAGAACCATGTGCAGAATATACTGCAGAAACTTAGTGTCCACCGTCGCGGCCAAGCGGCGGCAAAGGTTAGAAGCTCGCTTATCGGCCAGCGTTTCGGCTGACCTCCCGCCTTCTTATTCCTCAACCGACCCGTTTCGCCGCGTCAGTGGGCGCCGACTGGGGCCGTGCGTTTGCTTGGCTCAGATCAGTCCAGCGGCGTGTAGCTGCATCAGCGCCATCGCGCCCGGCGGAGCGCCGACGGATGGTGGGAATCGTTCGCCGAGGCCTTCCTTCGCGCCGCCAAAGACGCCGAGATTCTGCATGGTCTTGTTCCATGCATCGGCGTTGGACGCGCCCATTCCCGCCACCCCCCGAAAATCCGGTAGTCCGGCGCCGACGCGGGTCGGGTCGAAGACAGGACGCGTGGCGGAGGCGAGTACGAGTTCGAACAGCGCATTGACTCTCTGTTCGCCTCGACTTGCATAGACGCCCCGGAACAGCGGATGATGAGCCAGGACCAAGGCGGCGAAGCCGACAACATGGGCCGCCGCGATCGCGCCGCCGTCGCGAGCCGCCAGACCGCCGCCCGGGACGCTCGAAATGACCGCAACGCCCGGCGCGCAAACCCCGACTTGGGGGCCGGCGCCGCTGAAGTTCGTCGCGAATACGCCGACGGACCCGATAAATTCGGGGATCGCCGTCAATGCGTGATGCGTGTCGGCTGGAAATTCGCCAAGTCTGCCAACCGCTGAAACGCACAACACCCCTGGAACCATGCCGGGAAATCGTACCGGCCCGCCTTCATCGCCCGAAGTCGCAATGCAGGCGACGCCCCGGAGCCGAGCTTCGATAATTTTCCGTGCGACGAGCTCCGAAACCTGATTGGCGCTAACTCCGAGATGGACGATATCAATCTGACGCTCGATACATTGATCCAAAGCCTCGATCAGATCGCTGAAACGGCCGCCCGGAGATAGTTTGAAGACATGAATCTCGGTGCCTGGCGCAATGCCCGACACACCCAGCGCTGAATCGCCGGTGCCAGCGATGATCCCCGCGCAATGCGTGCCTTGGCCGATCTCGTCGCGAGTCCAGCCCTCGGCACCGTTGCTGCGGGTCAGGTCCACCCCCTTCGCCACGTGGCGAAGCGAAGGATGACTGTTGTCGCAACCTGAATCGATCAGCCCTATCTTGACCCCGACGCCCGTCAGCCCGGCGGCGAGCCGGCCGAGGCCCATCAGTTCCTGTGTCCAGGCGGCGGGCCGCTTTTCGCCCACCGGTTTGTTGGCGGCGTCCGGGAGCCGCTGCGAGGACAGCGGACGCAGCCTGACGACGTTCGTTTCGGCCGGATTCAGTATTGGGCGCTGGATAAAGCATTCCCAATGATCGGCCGCGGGCTGCACATAGATGGCGCCGACGTCCTCAAGGTCGGCCTCCGCGTCAAGGATCGCGACGCTGGCTGTTCCCGCCTGATCGGTAATGGCGAGGGCGCCGAAGCTGCGGCCAAGAACAGTTACGCCCGCGCTGGCGAGCGGCTGGTCGCCCTCGCCGAGAACCTGGAACTGGACCTCGCGGCGCCTGCGCGGCGCGGCAAGAGACGCTGGGAACATCGACATCCCGGTTTCAATCCGCGCATCCTCTTCGATCACGACATGCGGCGGAGCACTCTGCTGCAAGGTTTCGGCGCGCTGGTCGTCCATGCGCACGACGATGATTTCCTGAGCGCCGGGCTGCGCGCCAGCGCCCAGCCCCTTGAACCCCTTTGGACGCAGGCGGCGAAGGATTTCAACGTCCTCCATCTGTTTCAAGGTTTCATGGACTGAATTGGCGGGCGAAGCTGCAAAGCCTGGGAGCGTTCGGATGGCGATCAGATATTGCCGCTTGCGCCGCGTGAGGATGCCCGATGTAGCGCTCCATGTCTCGTTGAGGCCCGCCGGTTTCTCGCCCGCGGCTTGCGTCGTTCGCTTCGCCGGGCCTGAACCTGCCGGTCGGCCCGCGTGGTTGCCGTTCTTCTGTTGCTGCTCGGCCATGACAGTCTCTCCTTGGACCTTGAAAGGAGGCGGCCTTCGGGTCGCCAGGGAAGGCGATCCCAAGGCCCTTCGAACTCAGCATGGATCTAATTGACCCATCCGTGACGGAACTGCCCCGGCTGCTGGCTCGCCAGATATTGGGCGAGCTGCTGCATTGCCTGTTGCTGCAGCGCCTGGTTGATCGGGTTAGGCGTGTTCCATCCATAGGATTGCAGGAATGGTTGGCCGATCTGACCGGCGTTGAAGGCGCCGCCCATGCTTTGGCCGAACTGCGGCTGCCCTTGGCCAAACTGGCCGAACTGCGGCTGCCAGCCGATCGACTGTTGAGCATATTGTTGCGCCGCCAGGTGCTGGACGATTTGCTGCAGCGCCTGAGCGCACTGGAGCGCGTGCACGGCTTGTCTTGCGGCAATGTGCTGGGCAGCCTGGACGACCGACTGAACCGGATTGGATGCCTGCTGCTGCGGCCAGAGCGCGTTCGGTTGAGAGAGGTTCTGCGCCCACGGGTTGTGCGGCGCGAAGGCTGCATTGGGAACACCGCCTGCGCCAAAGCCGCCATATCCTGTACCGATCCCTGCGCTGCCGACAGGGCCAAAGACGCCGGGATTGAATTGGCCGCCAACGGCCGCCGGATTGAACAACTGGGCGAGGTAGCCCTCGTAATTTCCATAATTTCCGTTGGTGTGCAGTTCTGTCATGTCAGCTCTCCGTGTCTGCTGCGCCAGGGATGATGCCGAACAGCGACGGATCGCCGATGCGGGGCCGCGTCGCCTCGACTGGAGCGAGGCTAGGTTAGGCGCCGGTTGAAGTAAATGAGCCGAAAATGGCCCCGAATCGACCCTCGCGCGCAGGCTCAATGGCCTGATCCGAATGGCTTAGATCGCGAGGTAAATCGTTGGTCCGCAAACGCCTTTGGCACGGTGAGGGGGACGAAAAAATGGATGTGGGGCGTGAGTAGCCCTCGTGGCTACCTGTCGACGCGGAACCGGTAGTTCGATGGGTGTGGGCAAAGGCGGTAGCGTCTCCCGCTGCCATCCCCCACCACTTTTGCTTTCGCGCCCGTGGTCATCCCTTGCGTTCCTGCAGGATGTTGCCGCCGTCCACGACGAGAACGGCGCCATTGACATAACTGGCTGCGTCGGAGGCCAGAAACAACACGGCCGCTGCGACTTCCCCGGGGCTGCCGGCGCGCCCAAGCGGCGTGTTGCGGGCAGCGGCGAGTTCCTCTGGAGTCGAGGCGCCAGTCGCGATCCAACCCGGCGCCACGGCGTTGACCGTGACGCCGCTGCGGCCGACCTCCAGGGCAAGCGCGTGCGTCAGCCCGATCATGCCGGCCTTGGCCGCGGAATAGGCGGCCTCGCCTTCATTGGAGACGTAAGGCCCGGTCACCGAGGCCATGTTGACGACGCGCCCATGGCCGCGCTGCACCATGCCGGCCAGAAATCCGCGTGTGCTCAAGAACGCGGTTTTCAGGCTGACATCGATGCCGCGATCCCAATCGCTTTCGCTGAGATCGAGAAACCGCCGCTGCAATGCCGGCTGGCCAACAGTGCCCATCCCGGCATTGTTGACGAGGACATCGATTTCGCCCGCCTCGGAGCGTAAACGCTCGACATCGCCCGAGCGCGTCAGGTCGGCCACAAAAGCGCGGACGTCCAGCCCATCCGCCCGCAGTTCCTCGGCCCGTTGACCGACGCGTGCGGACGAAGCGGTGATGACGACCGAAAGACCGGCCTCGCCAAGCGCTCGCGCGGTCGCGATGCCGATGCCGTCGGCAGCCCCCGCGCCGGTCACCAGCGCCTTGCGGGATTTGCGAAACACGATCATTTCCTCTCCACGACGCAAATGCCGATATGCCGGCGCGGGCAATCGGTCAGTAGCCGGCGCTGACGCCGAAATCGATCGAAAGCGCGGCCCCGGTGATCGGCGCCGCGCCCGGCTGGCAAAGATAGTGGATGAAGGACGCAATCTCTTCCACCTGAATGAACCTTGCCCTGTCGCCTTGCGGATAGAGCCCCAGAAGCCGGCGTTTGTAGCCGTCGGGATCGCCCGCGCCATAAGTCCTGGCCTGATATTCGATCATTGGCGTTGCCGTGTCGCCGGGACAGACGGCGTTGACCCTGATGCCTTGCGGGGCGAGTTCGAGGGCAAGAGCCTTGGTCAGCAGCACCAGGCCGCCCTTCGAGGCGCAATAGACGGCCGCCCCATTGTTGCCGACGATGCCGGCGTCGGACGCGATGTTGACGATCATGCCTTGCGCCGCCGACAGATGCGGGATGGCCGCCGAGATCAGGAAGAACGCTCCTTTGAGATTGACATCCAGCACAAGGTCCCACTGGTCTTCCTCGACCCCGTTTGCCGGTCCCTCGAGCCAAACCCCGGCGGCATTGACGAGAACGTCGATTGAGCCGCCCCAGTTCCTGGCCTTGCCCACCACGTCGCGGCAGGCAGCGACGGAGCGGATATCGAGCGGCAAACCGATCGCATCCGCTCCGGTCGCGGCGATCCTCGCCACGGCGGCGTCGAGCTTGGGGCCGGGAAGATCGGCAAGCGCGATCCGCTCGCCGTCGGCCGCGAGGCGCAGTCCGGTCGCAAGGCCCATGCCCCCGGCGCCACCGGCGATCAGAACCGTCCTGCCAGCCATCCGATAACCTCCACGAAACGCAGCGCCGGGCACCGGCAACCATGCCCCCAAATCACGTCATCGGGCCATGTCGCATGGACCAGCCGGGCAAAACAATGGTCTCGGCAGCCTCTGCCGTGCCGCCCGCGATCATCCCAACTCCAGCGTCGTGATGCCGAAAACCATCGACCGGGCGCTGCTGGGCTTGCCGCCCTTGTACATGCGTGTCGTCGTGAAGCCCGCAACCATCCCGGCAGCCTGAAGCATGGCGGTGAATTGAACCTGGCCGGCCGGCACGTCGATATGCAATGCCTCATTGCCGATCCTGCCCGAGAACCCCGCCACCAACGCCAGGGCATGGTCCGTCCCGTCCGCGAAAAGCGGCCCGACCTTGAAACCTTCGCGGCACCGGCGCGCCACGCCATAGCCGGCGATGCCGGCCGATGCCGCGGAGAGCAGCGCGATCCGGGGCTGCCGCAGCCACTCCCGAAGGAAGGCTTCCCGCGGCGCCGGGAAGCACTGGCGATCATAGGCGAGTATTCCGGCCGTGCCGGAGGCTGTCACGGGCCGTATGTCGCCACCCTGAGGCAATCCGGCGGGGTGACCGCTGTAGCGGACGGTCTCATAGACAGGCACGAAGCCCATGCGCTGGTAGTTGGCCCGCTGCTCGGCCACCCCGTCGAGACCGATGATGCGGTCGCCGAGGCGAGCCATGCCGGCGTCCCAGACCGCCTTGCCATGGCCTTCGCCACGCCGGTCTGGCCGGCAGATGTAGAGGCCGATGAAACCGAAACCCGGGCCGTATGCGACAGCCGAAATACCGGCCACCATCTCACCGCCGACGAAGGCGCCGATGAACCCCTCCGGATCGGCCGTCCGTAGCGCCGCGGCATCGCCGATGCCTGGATTCCAGCCCTCCATTGCCGCCCAGTCGACGAGCGTTTCCACTTCGCTGGCGGTCAGCGTCCGGATTGTTCTCGGCATCGTTTCACTCTATGGGCGGCGGGGGCGCCATGGTCAGGCATCAGCCGTCAGGATAGGCCGCCATCGGCAGACTGCAAGGCTGCGAGGCCTGACCATCGGAACGTTATCGACCGGCGCGTTTGCTGTGCTGGCTTTGGTCGCAACCGCGCGGCCTGCGGCAACTCTTTCGCCGTTGTTCCAATGAACAACTGGACACAACCGGCGAAGACTGGGAATCTTCTTTTGTCGTTGCTTGGAATCGCATGGAGTGCCGCAGGAAATGCCGCTGAGTCCCGCAGAGATCGCCCGTCACCCGGCAGCGCTTCGCGGTGTCCAGGAACAGTCGCGCGCGCTCATCCATATTTACGAAACAAGCCCGCGGCTGGCCGCCGTCTTTGCCACCCAGCAGCGCTGGCTGCTCGGTCATGTCGGCCTTGCCCTGCATTTCCGCCGTGATCCCAATGACCGCCGCACCGAAATGACGATCGCGCGCTTCATCGAGGTCGTGCGCCGCAATTCCGTCGCCAGCCGCAACACCGCCGAAGCCTTCGTCAAGGAGATGCTACATTACAACATCGCCGAATATATTTCGGCCAGCGGTGATGGCCGTGCCCACCCCTTGCGGGTCACTCAGGGCACCATCGAGACCTTCACCGGCTGGATCCATGCGCATCTGAGAACGCTGGACCAGATAGACGGCGGAGGCCGGCTGGCGACCTTTCTCGATCGACCCGACATGCTGTCCACCTTGCAGCCGCTGATCGCCGACGGATTGCTGACCTGCCAGGACGTGCGGGAACCAAGGCAGACCTTCTCGTTATTTATCTGGCTGAACAACGGCGGCATCGTCATGGACTGGCTGATGTCGGGTGTCGATCCGGAGGACGCTCATCTCGACAGGATACCGACCAGCGTCATCTCGGTCAGTGAATTCGCGCACTGGCTGAAGCTCTCGCGTACCCATCTGGCGCGCAAACTCCATGATGCCGAGGCGCTCGGCAGCATCGGCTGGGTCGGCCAGCGCGGTCATTCCGTGATGTGGGTCTCGCGGCAGTTCTTCGACGAATACATGGCCGTCCAGGCGTCCAAGCTCGCGGTCGTCGATGAGGCCTTCGAAGCGGCCTTTGCAGCCAGCACGACGCCCGGGATCGGTTGACTTGCGCTTTCCTACCCGGCCTTGAGGATAGCGGAAAAACGCGGATCGAAGGCCCGGCTGATCGGCTCGGCCGCGGCGCCTACGGCGATCGCCCAGGGGTCAGTGGTGCCGAGTTGCAGGCGCGGCAGGCGCCGAACGGGGCGATCCGCAATCGATGGCAGCAGCGGATGCATGGCCTGGAGCAAAAGCCGGGCCAGCGCCTCGGGTGCGCTGCTGGTCAGGATGACGGTCTGCGGATCGAAGATCGTTTCGATCAGATGCACGCTCCAGCGCAGGTCGGAGGCGGCTCTTTCGACCCAGCCCATGATCCTTGGGTCCTGCGCAAGCGACAGCGCGCCAAGCTTCTCGTAAAGCCCTTTCTCGGTGGGGTCGACGCCGAGATGCTGGTAGAGCGAGGCGAGCGAGGCCCGATGCTCTAGAGGCGTAGAGCCCGGGCCGGCCGGCGAAAGCAGCGCCATGCCGACCTCGCCCGCATTGCCGTTGCCGCCACTGTAGAGTTCGCCGTTGAGGATCAGCCCGGCGGCTATGCCGTAACCGACATAAAGACAGACGGCGTGGTCGACGCCATGCGCTGCGCCGACGATCCGCTCCGCCGTCGCACAGGCCGCCGCATCGTTCTGCAGGCCGACATCGAGCCCGGTACCGGCCGCAAGCGCCTCCACCAGCGGAAATTGCTGCCAGGCCGGCATCATCCATTTGTTGTCGGGGTTCTTCAGCCCGAACGGCCCCGGCATGGCGACGCCCAGTCCAACCAGCCGCCGCTCGGACTGGACAAAAAGTCCAGCCAGTTCGCGCCTGACGCGGTCGATCAGTCCGAGGATGATCTCGGCTCCTGACGAGGGCTCGTCCAACGGCAGCGCCGCCTCGGCGCGCGCGATCACCTTGCCGACGAGGTCGACCACCACAACGCGCGTCAAATGCCGGTCTATCTGCAGGCCGATGGCGAAGGCCCCCTCGGGGACCAGCCGATAGGGCGTGAAAGGCTGCCCCCTGCCCTTGCGCACCGCGTCCAGCGCCACGACCAGGCCGTCCTGCTCGAGATCCTCGATGATGTTGGAAACCGCCTGTTTGGTAAGCTGCGTCGCCCGCGCCAGGTCGGCTCGCGAAAGCGCGCCGTTGAGCCGCAGCGCCTCGATCATGACGCGGCGGTTATGCGCGCTCGTGCCTTCCTGGTTGGTGCCGCTTTTGGCACGGATCGGACCGATGTCGTGCACTGTCGTTTCCCCTCTTGACTCCATTAAAAGATTGATCGACTAATTAAGTCAAGCGAATTGACTTAATAGGTGAAACCCAGGCGGTTCGACAAAAAGACGGCAGATGCCTCAAGCTCTCGCCGCACGCCGTTCGGGACAGATCCGGTCACACGCGAGGCGCATTCGAGGAAGCGGCACAGCCTTCGCCGCCTACTCGCAGCTGTCGAAAATGGGAGAAAGACAAATGCTGAAATCGATCGGTAAGACACTTCTGGGCGCGGTGTTCGTTGGCGGACTGTTCGTCCCTCACGCCTTCGCCGAAACCACCTTGAACGCGCTCTTCATGGCGCAGGCGGCCTATAGCGAAGCCGACGTGCGCTCGATGACGGAAGCCTTCACCAAGGCCAACCCGGATATCAAGGTCAATCTCGAATTCGTTCCTTATGAAGGCCTGCACGACAAGACGGTGCTCGCGCAAGGGTCGGGCGGCGGCTACGACGTGGTGCTGTTCGACGTCATCTGGCCGGCCGAATATGCGACCAACAAGGTGCTGGTCGACGTATCGTCGAAGATCACCGACGACATGAAGAAGGGCGTGCTGCCCGGCGCCTGGACCACCGTGCAGTATGACGGCAAGTACTATGGCATGCCGTGGATCCTCGACACCAAATACCTGTTCTACAACAAGGAAATCCTGGAGAAGGCCGGCATCAAGGCGCCGCCGAAGACCTGGGAAGAGCTTGGCGAGCAGGCCAAGACCATCCAGGACAAGGGCCTGCTGAAGACGCCCATCGCCTGGAGCTGGTCGCAGGCCGAAGCCGCGATCTGCGACTACACCACCCTGGTCAGCGCCTATGGCGGCGACTTCCTGAAGGACGGCAAGCCGGACTTCCAGAACGGCGGCGGCCTGTCGGCGCTGAAATACATGGTCGACAGCTACAAGTCGGGCCTCACCAATCCCAATTCCAAGGAATTTTTGGAAGAGGATGTCCGCAAGGTATTCGAGAACGGCGATGCCGCCTTCGCGCTGAACTGGACCTACATGTACAACATGGCCAACGACCCGAAGGACTCCAAGGTCGCCGGCAAGGTTGGCGTCGTGCCGGCGCCGGGCGTTGCCGGCACCAGCGAGGTCTCGGCCGTCAACGGCTCGATGGGCCTCGGCATCACGGCGGTGTCGAAGCACCAGGACGAAGCCTGGAAATACATCGAGTTCATGACCTCGCAGGCGACTCAGAACCAGTTTGCCAAGCTCTCGCTGCCGATCTGGGCCTCGTCCTATGACGATCCGGCCGTCACCAAGGGTCAGGAAGAACTGATCGCCGCCGCCAAGCTCGGTCTCGCCGCGATGTATCCGCGCCCGACCACACCGAAATACCAGCAGCTGTCGACGTCGCTGCAGCAGGCGATCCAGGAATCGCTGCTCGGCCAGACGACGCCGGAAGACGCGCTCAAGACCGCCGCCGAAAATAGCGGCCTCTGACACGGCGTTCCTCGACTGCGGGCGGCCTCATCCACGAGCGCCGCCCGTGCTATTTCTGACCGAATGAAGGAAGAGAGGCGCCTCTGATGTCAGGCACCTGGATGACGCTTCGCGCGTGGCTGTTGATGCTGCCGCTGCTGGTGATCATGGTCGCCGTCATCGGCTGGCCATTGGTCGATACCGTCAGGCTTTCCTTCACCGACGCCCAACTGGTCGGCACGGCGGGCAACTACGTCGGCTTCGACAACTACACCAAGATGCTGACGAGCTCGAATTTCACCCGCACGCTCTCGACCACCACCTGGTTCGCCGTCATCTCGGTCGCCGCCGAGATGGTGATCGGCGTTCTTGCAGCACTTCTGCTCAACCAGGAATTCCGCGGCCGCGCCGTGCTGCGCGGGCTGATGATCCTGCCCTGGGCGCTGCCCACCGTGGTCAACGCGACGCTATGGCGGCTGATCTACAATCCCGAATATGGCGCGCTCAATGCCGCTCTGACGCAGCTCAATATCATTGGCGACTACCGCTCATGGCTGGGCGAGCCCGGCACGGCGCTTGCCGCGCTGGTCGTCGCCGATTGCTGGAAGAATTTTCCGCTCGTGGCGCTGATCGCGCTCGCCGCGCTGCAGGCGGTGCCGCGCGACATAACCGCCGCGGCGCTTGTCGACGGCGCCGGCCCGTTCAACCGCTTCCGCTTCGTCATCCTGCCTTATCTCGCGGGACCACTGATGGTGGCATTGGTGCTGCGCACCATCGAGGCGTTCAAGGTCTTCGACATCATCTGGGTGATGACCCGCGGCGGCCCGGCCAACAGCACGCGCTCGCTGTCGATCCTCGTCTATCAGGAGGCCTTCTCTTTCCAGCGCGCCGGCTCCGGCGCCTCGCTGGCCCTGATCGTCACCTTGCTCGTCACCGTGCTTGCGGTCGCCTACGCGACGCTGGTCCGCAAGACCGCCGGGAGTGCAGCCTGATGGAACGCAAGAGCCCGGTCTTCAGCGCTTTCATCTATCTCTGCGCCATCCTGCTCGCAGCCGTGATCCTGGCTCCGCTCGCCTGGCTCTTCGTCATGAGCATATCGCCGGCGGCCGATCTCGCCGCCAAGCCGCTGCGCTGGTGGCCGCAAGTGACCGACTTCTCCCGTTACGCGCAGCTTTTGTCGACGGTCGAGAACAGTGCCGGCGCCGCCTTCACCGCATCGCTGCGCAACAGCCTGGAAGTTGCCGGCATGGCGACACTCGCCGCAGTCGTGCTTGCCGTGCCCGCCGGCTGGGCCGTCTCGCGCACGCCTTCGATCGGCTGGTCGCTATCGATGGTGATCGCCACCTACATGCTGCCGCCGGTGGCGCTCTCCGTGCCGCTTTACATGGGCCTGTCGTATCTCGGCCTGCTCAACAATGTCTTCGGCCTGGCGCTGATCTATCTGACGATCCTCGCGCCCTTCACCACCTGGCTGATGAAATCGGGATTCGATTCCATCCCGCGTGAGATCGAGGCCGCCGCCATGATCGACGGAGCGGGGCTGCTCCAGACCTGGCGCATCATCACCTTGCCGCTGGCGGCACCCGTGGTGGCGACATCGGCGCTGTTTGCCGTGCTGCTTGCCTGGGACGAGTTCTTCTATGCCTTGCTCTTCACCTCGGACCAGCGGGCAAAGACGCTGACGGTCGCCATCGCCGATCTCGCCGGCGGCCGCGTTTCCGACTACGGACTGATCGCCACCGCCGGCGTGCTTGCGGCCTTGCCGCCGGTGCTGATCGGCCTCGTCATGCAACGCGCGCTGATCTCGGGCCTCACCAGCGGCGGCGTGAAAGGATAATGATGACTGCAGAAGAGAAACGCCCGGCAGGCCTTGTCGCGATCGACCGCGAGATGGCGCGCCAGCATGAGGATGCGCTTGCCTCGTTCGAGAGCAATCGGGAGGTGGCTGCCAAGGTCGCCACCTCGATCAGGCGCAACGGCAGGCTCCTCCTGCTCGGCATGGGCGCCTCGCATGCCGTCGCTCGCGCTGTCGAGCCGCTCTACCGCGCGCATGGCATCGATGCCATAGCGCTGCCGCTTTCGGAACAACTCGGCCAGCCGCTGCCGCTGGCCGGCAAGACGGTGATCGTCACCTCGCAGTCCGGCGAAAGCGCCGAAGTGTTGCGCTGGTTTGCCGAGACCACCGATCGAGCCGAGACCTTCGGGCTGACGCTGGAGGCAGGCTCGTTCCTGGGGCGTACAGTGCCTTGCCTTGTCGGCGCCGGCGGTACCGAGCTCGCCTTTGCCGCGACCCGCAGCCTGACCGTGACCTTCGCCCTGCATCTCGCCATCCTGGCCGCGCTCGGCGACAGCCCCGACGCCGCGCTTGCTGCGCTTGAGGTGCCGGAGACGGTTGCGATCGACGCAGCACTTGCGGCCCTCGGCAACGTGGCGACCGTGGTCACATCCGGCCGCAGCCTTCAAGGCGTGGCCGAAGCATTGGCGCTCGGCCTCACGGAACTGTCGCGCCTGCCCTGCTACTCCCTCGAGGGCGGCCAGCTTCGCCATGGGCCGATGGAGATGCTCAGCGAAAAAATCGGCATCGTCCTCTTCCGCGGTGACGATCCGACATCCGGCCTGGCCACCGCCATGGCTGCCTCGGTCGTAGAGGCCGGCGCGCGGCTCATCGTCTTCGATGCCTCTGGCAAACCGGAAGTCGCAGGCGCCGCCACATTGACGTTCAAGCCCGCCTCCGGGCTCGCTGCGATCTTTGCCATGCTGCCGGTGGCGCAGCGCCTGATGATCGCCTTCGCCGATTCCCGTGTCGAGAATGCCGGCACGCCGGTGCGCACCACCAAGATCACGCGGAGCGAATGATGCGGCCGCTCGCGGTGATCGGCAACGTCAATGTCGACCTGATCGTCGGGCCGGTCGCGCCCTGGCCGAAGGCAGGAACCGAGACCGTCGTTGACCATGACGACCTGCGGGTCGGCGGCCAGGCCGGCAACACGGCGCTGGCCTGGCAGGCGCTGGGCATCGATTTCGAGATAGCCGCCAATCTCGGTGACGACCAGTTTGGCCGCTGGCTGCGCGAGGCCTTCGGATGCCGTGCGCAAAAATGGCCGGTTCGTCCCGAAGGCACGACGCTGTCGGTCGGCATGACCCATCCCGATGGCGAGCGCACCTTCTTCACCACGCGCGGCCACCTGCCCCGCTTCAGCCTGGGTGACGTGCTCTCCGTGCTCGATGGAAAACGGCTTTCCGGCGGCTATGCGCTGCTCTGCGGCTCTTTCCTCACCGACGACCTGACGCGCGATTACGACGCCTTCTTCGACTGGGCCGATGCTCACGGCGTCGCCGTTGCGCTCGACACCGGCTGGCCGATCGACGGCTGGACGGAACCGAATTGCGTGGCGGCGCGCGGCTGGCTGTCGCGCTGCGAACTGGCCCTTCTCAACGAGGTCGAGACGACCACGCTGGCCGGCCTGGCAAGTCCGGCGGAAGCGGCGCGCAGGATCCGCGACGGCATGAAGGGCGGGGCGACGGTCGTCGTCAAGCGCGGACCGGACGGCGCGATAGCCATCGGCGCCGACGGCGAGCTCGTCGAGGCGGCAGCCCCGCGCGTCACTGTCGTCGACACGATCGGCGCCGGCGACGTCTTCAACGCGGCCTTCCTGGCTGCGCTGGCACAAGACCGGCCGCTGCAGGACTGCCTGGCCGTCGCCATCCGGGTGGCGTCGCGCGCTATCTCAACTTTGCCCCGCGACTATGGCGGGCCGATCCAGTTCGAGGATGCCGTTCATGAGCGCGCTTGAAATCCGCGATGTCCGCAAGAACTACGGCAGCGTCGAGACGCTGAAAGGCATCGACATCGCGCTCGAAAACGGCGAGTTCCTGGTGCTGCTCGGCTCGTCCGGCTGCGGCAAGTCGACCCTGCTCAACATCATCGCGGGTCTCGCAGAGGCAACCAGCGGCGACGTGCTGATCGGCGGCCGCTCTGTGCTTGGCGTGCATCCGAAGAACCGCGACATCGCCATGGTCTTCCAGTCCTACGCGCTCTATCCGAACCTGACCGTTCACCGCAACATCGGCTTCGGCCTGGAGATGCGCAAGGTTCCTGGCGTCGAGCGCGACAAGGCTGTGCGCGAGGCGGCGAGGCTCTTGCAGATAGAGAACCTGCTCGACCGCAAGCCCGGCCAGCTGTCCGGCGGCCAGCGCCAGCGCGTCGCGATCGGCCGGGCACTGGTGCGCAAGCCCCAGGTCTTCCTGTTCGACGAGCCGCTCTCCAACCTCGACGCCAAGCTGCGCCTCGAAATGCGCACGGAATTGAAGCGCCTGCACGAGATGCTGCGCACCACGGTCGTCTATGTCACGCACGACCAGATCGAGGCGATGACGCTGGCAACCCGCATCGCCGTCATGCGCGACGGCCGCATCGAGCAGCTCGGCACGCCGCAGGAGATCTACAATCACCCGGCGACGCTCTATGTCGCGGGCTTCGTCGGCGCGCCGGCGATGAACATGCTGGAAGCGGTTGTCGAGGACGGCAAGCTCGCGATCGCCGGCACGGATGCGCGGCTGGCGCTGCCGGCACGCTACACGAATGCGGCCGGTAGCGGCGCCCGGGTCATTGTCGGCGTAAGGCCGGAAGCGCTCCGCCTCGGTCCGGGCAGTGGTGACCTGTCGCTGCCGGTCGAGATCGATGTCGTCGAACTGACCGGCCCCGAGCAGGTCACCACCGCCCGAATCGGTACGCAAAGGCTGACGGCAACGCTGCCGCCGCAAGCCCGCGTCGCCAAGGGCCGGTCATGCGCGTTTGTCTTCGACGCGGACACGCTGCGTCTGTTCGATCCAGCAACCGGCAAGGCTTTCTGAGAAGCGCCGCTTTGGCGGCGCCGCTTCGATTCAGTCGATGTCGAAGGACACGCCCTGCGCGAGCGGCAGCGCCTTGGAGAAGTTCACCGTGTTGGTGGCGCGGCGCATATAGGCCTTCCAGGCGTCCGAGCCACTCTCGCGGCCGCCGCCGGTCTCCTTCTCGCCGCCGAACGCCCCGCCGATCTCGGCGCCCGAGGTGCCGATGTTGACGTTGGCGATGCCGCAGTCCGAACCGTCGACGCCCAGGAACCGCTCCGATTCCTGCAGGTCGCGGGTGAAGATCGACGACGACAGGCCTGCCCCGACCGCGTTGTGCTGCTCCAGCGCCGCGTCGAAATCGGAATATTTCATCACATAGAGGATCGGCGCGAAGGTCTCTTCCGTCACGGGAGACACTTGCTTCGGCATCTCGACCAGCGCCGGATGCACATAATAGGCGTTCGGACGGCCGTTTTCGACGCGCGCCCCGCCGGTCACCTTGCCGCCATGCGCTTCGGCTTCCTTCAGCGCCTTCTGCATATTGTCGAAGGCCGCCTTGTCGATCAGCGGACCAACCAGCGCCTTGCCTTCCAGCGGATTGCCGACCGAAACGGACTGATAGGCCTTCTTCAGCCGCGGCAACAGCGCGTCATAGACGCTGTCATGCACGAACAGGCGCCTGAGCGTCGTGCAGCGCTGGCCGGCCGTGCCCATGGCGCCGAAGGCGATGGCGCGCAGCGCCATGTCGAGATCGGCGGTGGGGCACACGATGCCGGCATTGTTGCCACCGAGTTCCAGCACCGCGCGGGCGAAGCGCTTGGCGAGCCTGGGACCGACCTCGCGGCCCATGCGGGTCGAGCCGGTCGCCGAGACCAGCGCCACCTTGGGATGGTCGACCAGCACCTCGCCGGCGGCGCGGTCGCCGATCAGCACCTGCAGCAGGCCGTCCGGCGCATCGGCGCCGAAACGCTTGGCCGCTCGCTTGAAGATCGCCTCGCAGGCAAGCGCCGTCAGCGGCGTCTTTTCCGACGGCTTCCACACCACCGCGTCGCCGCAGACGAAGGCCAGCGCCGAATTCCACGACCACACCGCGACCGGGAAGTTGAAGGCGGAAATAACGCCGACCACGCCGAGCGGATGCCAGGTCTCCATCATGCGGTGTCCGGGGCGCTCGGTGGCGATGGTAAGACCATACAATTGCCGCGAGAGACCGACGGCGAAATCGCAGATGTCGATCATTTCCTGGACCTCGCCCAGACCCTCGGACGGGATCTTGCCGACCTCGATCGACACCAGCCGGCCGAGCTCGTCCTTATGCGCGCGCAATTCCTCGCCCAGCAGCCGCACCAGTTCGCCCCGCTTCGGGCCCGGCACCAGCCGCCAGGCCTGGAAGGCCTTGTGCGCGGCATCGATAGCCTTGCCGGCATCGGCGGCCGAGATCGACTTCAGCGCCGCGACCTGTTCGCCCGTCACCGGGCTGCGCACGATCAGGTCGCCGCCCGAAAGCGCATCCCTGGCAACACCAAGTTTCTCCAGAAGTGAGGCCGTTTCGTTCGCCAATGTCATTTTTGTCCCTTTCAGATCCCGCCTCTCATAGGGCGGAAGTGGAAGCCATGCGCCATGTCGTGGTCCGTGCCGTCAGGCACAGCTGGGCGCTTTCATGGCGTGGCATTACTCGTTTCGGGGAAAAACCGCCACCCCGGCATGGTCCAAGGCCGGGTCGCGAAATTGGGCCAGACAACAGCGGATGATCCCGAGAACCGGTTCTCGGAGAAGATCATGCTTCAACAAAGAGTTAGATCAAGACGACGATTCAACGAAACGTCATCCTTGATCTAGAGCCGGATCAGCGCGCCTTTTGGAAAGAAGACTTTTCGGCGCTTTCCTTGATCAGCCGATCGATATGCATGCGGATATGCGCCGCCTCGGCGGCGGTGTTGGCCAAAGCGATGGCGCGGTCGAAGGCAACGCGCGCCTCCTCGTTGCGCCCAAGCTGCATAAGCAGCCCGCCCCTCAGCCCGAAGAAGTGGAAATAACCCGACAACCGGTCTTCCAGGGGCTCGATCATGGCAAGCGCTTCCTCCGGGCCACGGACCTTGCTGACCGCGACGGCGCGGTTCAGCGTCACCACCGGCGACGGCTGCATCTGCTCCAGCAGGCCGTAGAGCAGGTCGATCTCGGTCCAGTCGGTATCCTCGGCCGTCGCCGCGCGGGCATGCAGCGCCGCGATTGCCGCCTGCACCTGGTAAGGGCCGGGCTTGCGGTGACGCAGCGCCTTGTCGACTAGCGCGAGGCCCTCGTCGATCATCTTGCGGCTCCAGAGCGACCGGTCCTGGTCCTCCAGCAGCACGATCTCGCCATTCTCGTCGAAACGCGCCGGCGCTCGTGCATGCTGCAGCAGAAGCAGCGCGGTGAGCCCCATGATCTCCGGCTCGGCCTGGAAGAGCCTGAGCAGCAGACGGGCGAGGCGGATCGCTTCTTCGCAAAGCGGCGCGCGGGCCGGCGCCTCGCCGCCATTGGTCGAGTAGCCTTCGTTGAAGATCAGATAGACCATCGCGGCGACAGCGGCGAGCCGCTCCGAACGCTCGACCGCACCCGGCGTTTCGAACGGCACGCCGGCATCGGCAATGCGAGCCTTGGCGCGGGTGATGCGCTGTTCCATGGCGCTCTCGCCGACCAGGAACGCGCGCGCGATCTGCTTGACGGTGAGGCCGGAGACGATGCGCAGCGCCACCGCGATCTGCTGCGTCGCCGGCAAATCCGGATGGCAGCAGATGAACAGGAGCCGCAGGATGTCGTCACGGTAATGCGCGCCATCGAGCCGCTCGGCGATGTCGCTCTCGGCGTCGTCCAGATCGGAAATCTGGTCTTCCTCCGGCATCGGCGCCTGCTTGGCGCGTTTGCGCACCGCGTCGATGCCGCTGTTGCGGCCGACGAAGATCAGCCAGGCGGCCGGATCGCGCGGCGGGCCGTTCTTCGGCCAGTTGTTGAGCGCCCTGAGACATGCATCCTGGAAAGCCTCCTCCGCGGCGTCGAGATCGCGGAAATAGCGCAGCAGCGCGCCCATCGCCTGCGGACGGGCGTTGCTGATTGCGGTGCTTATCCAGGCAAGCTCGGTCATACCGCGACCTTTGTCGGATTGAACACCGAAACCGGCCGGATCTCGTAGGAGCCGCCGCTCGGATTGACCTCGGAAAGCTCACGCGCGAATTCGACGGCCTCGTCGAGATCGCTGCATTCGAGCGTGTAGAAGCCGAGAAATTGTTCCTTGGTCTCGGCGAACGGTCCATCGAGCACGATCGCTTCGCCCTTGACCCTTCTCAGCGTGGTCGCCGCAGTCGTCGGCAAAAGGCGCGCCACCGGACCGAGTCGGCCGGCCTTGGCGTATTTGTCCTGCACGTTGAGGAGCTTTGCCATGACCTCGTCGTCCTGTTCCTTGCTCCAGGAACAGACAACGTCTTCGGAGGCATAGCAGAGGATGGCGTAGAGCATGGCAGGTCCTTTCCGTATCAAAGGACGCGACAGTAAGACCCTTCCCGACACAAGGTCGATAAAAAAATTCGACGCGCGATCACGAACTTGGCGACTTTCCGGCCGGTCGTCAGGCGCCGTGCGCCTGCAGCCATCTGAGCACCAGCGCTTCTTCCTCGTCGAGACCGGGCATTAGCCGTTTGCGCTTGTTGGCTTCAGCAATTTCGTCAAGCAGGCGCCCTTCGGCCCACGCCTCGAACACCATGGGGTGAATATAGCAATTGCGGCAGACGGCACGGGTATTGCCCAGCCGCTCGGCGACCTTGTCGACGACGCTGTTTATCACCCGGTTTTGCTGCGTCTTGTTTTCAGGAAGCTCGGTCTGCGCAAACAGCGAGGCGGCATGAATGGTACCGCCCCAGGTGCGGAAATGCTTGGAGCTGAAATCGGCGCCGCAAGCCTCGCGAATGTAGCGGTTGACGTCCTCCGAGCGCACCGGCCGCCGATCTCCATCCTCATCGAGATACTGGAACAGTTTCTGCCCGGGCAGATCCTGGGCGCCGCGCACGATCTTGGCGATGCGGCGATCAACCAGCCTCAGCTTCCATTCCTTGCCGGACTTGCCCTTGAAGGCGAAGCGCAGGCTGGAACCCGTGATCTCGACATGACGGTCGCGCAGCGTGGTCAGCCCGAAACTCTTGTTGTCCCGTGCATAGGCGGCGTTGCCGATCCGGATCATGGTGTTGTCGAGCAGCCAGACCACCGAGGCGACGACGCGCTCCAGAGGCAGCCCGTGCCGGCGCAGATCGGCATCGATCTGACGCCTGAGAGCGGGCAGGCTTTCCGCGAAGGTGACGAGGCTCGAATATTTGACGCCGTCGCGTTCCTCGGTCCATTGCGGGTGATAACGATACTGCTTGCGGCCGCGCTGATCCCGGCCCGTCGCCTGGATATGGCCGTCCGGATCGGGTGAGATCCACACATCCGTCCAGGCCGGCGGAATGACGATCGTCTTGATGCGGGCAAGCGTGGTTTCGTCGACGGCTCTGCCGTCGGGTCCCAGGTAGAAAAATCCCGTGCCTTTCCTCGACCTGCGGATGCCGGGATCGGCATCGCTCACATAGATGAGCGACGCGCTCTCGGCGGAGGTCTGCGCACCGTTCCTCCGCGTTTCCTCGTCCCGCGCTGAACGGGCCGAGGACGATCGTGACTGCTGCAACATGCGGGCTCCGCGAAATTGTCCGTAGATAAAGCCGCGCGCCGGTGACTGGTTCCGAAAGCACTTCTCAGCCGTGTTGGATGACCGATACATCCGCCATCCAGAGCTCGCCATCGTCGGCATGGGCGGGAAAATTACCTCGCCCGGTCGGTACGGCCTCGGGGATCATTCCCGCCTCGTCCGCCAGATAGTCGTAGCCGATTGATTGGGGTGCCCAGGATACCGACGGCAGTCGTGCTTGAGAAACGCCTATCGGGCAATCGGCTTTGTCGTCACACCTTTTCGACAACGACCGGAATGACGTCGACCGCCTGCTCGCCGGCCTGGCCGCCCGTCGTCTTCAACACACCGACGATCGGCGCCACATCGGAATAGTCGCGGCCGTAGCCGACGGTGATATGATCGTTGCTCGCCCGCATGCCGTTGGTCGGGTCGAATTCCTGCCAGCCCGCGTCGCGCCCGCACCACGCCTTGACCCAGGCATGCATGGCGTCGGCGCCTTCGAGCCGCGGCTTGCCCTTCGGCGGGATGGTGCGCAGGAAGCCGCTGACATAACCGGCCGGGATCCCCAGCCCGCGCAGACCGGCGATCATGATATGCGAAAAATCCTGGCAGACCCCGCGCTTCAGCGCGAAGGCGTCGCTGGCCCGCGTCTGCACCGTCGTCGCCTTGCCGTCATAGGTGAAGTCACGGTGGATGCGATTGCAAAGATCGACCGCCGTAGCGACCGCCGAGCCGGCGAGGCTTTGCCGCGCATAGGCCGTGATCGCCGCGTCGATGCCGGCGTGGTCGCTTGCGGCGAGGAAATGATGCGGCGAAGCCGGCGTCAGCAAGCGCACCGCCTCCAGTTCGGCCCGCAGGCCGTGAATGTCGGGCGAGACATCGAGACCTGGCTCAGGCCGCGAGACGGAGACACGTGCGCTCATTCGGATGTCGAGCGTCTCATGCGCGTCGCGAAAGGCAATGGAGGTGACGTTGTTGCCGAAGAAATCGGTGAAATCGGCGCGCTCGGCAGGTGTTGGCGCGAAGGACAGCGAGGCGGCGATCACCCGCTGCACCCCGGCAATCGTCTGCGGCATGACCCGCACCTGGTGCCGGCCGCCGCCGGCGGCGCCGGCATAATCATAATGCAGTTGAAGTTTGATGTCGTAGAGCACTAGAGCAATTCCAGCAAAAGCGCGCGGCGATTGGGCTCGGCGTCTTCGCCGCAGCCTTGCGCCTGGAATCGCGTAAAAACAAAGAGATAGAGCATTGTAGGCGGTCCTTTCGCTGCAGATGCTCTACCCGAAATAGGCTCTGGAAAGACTGTTGTAGAGATCGCCGATCTGGCCGGCGAAGTCATCGAGCACCTTGGCGCTCATGTCCGACGGCTCCATGACGGCGATCGCCGTGTTGAGCTGCAGGATCTCCTTGGCGGCGGGCGACATATGGCCCTCGCCGCCGACCGAGGGCAGCAGGCCGATTTCCGCCTTCAGCCGCTCGAGCTGGAACAGAATGGAGCGCGGATTGAGCGGGTCGAGCGCCAAAAGGTCGATCACGGTGCGCCGCCCCGCCCGCACCGGGTATTGCCGGCGATGGGTCATGACGCTGTCGCCGATCTCCAGCATCATGTCGAGCGCCCCTTCCGGCGCCTCTTTCCTGGTCAGCCGGCCTAGCGTGCGGGCGATCTGGATGCCACGCTCCAGCCTGCGGCCGATCTCCAGGAAGCGCCAACCGGTGAAGCGGTACATGTTCTCGTGCAGCAGGCCGGAAAAGCCCGCCAATTTGCGCAGCAATACCGTCATCGCGCGCGTCGCGTCGTCGCCGGGCGCCACGATGCCGGCGAACCTATGGATGGTCTTCGACAGGTCCTTCAGCGCCAGCCAGCCATCCGGCGAGAAGCGGTCGCGGATTTGCCCTGCGCTGTAGACCGCGCTGTCCAGCGTGTCGATCAGCCCCGACGGGATCGCCGACTCGACGTCGATGCCGAACGGCTCGAGATAGTCCTTGACATCGGCAAGCAGCGGCATCTCGGGGTCGGACGTCTCCGCCAGCCTGACGTGATAGGCGCGCAGCACCCGCACCGTGTCTTCCGAGCGCTCGATATAGCGGCCAAGCCAGGTCAGATTCTCCGCCGCGCGGCTGGGCAGGCTGCCCGGCATGGTGCGGGTGAAGCCCTCATGCTCCTGCGGCAGGAGCGTCTCGCGCTCCACGGGCTTGTCGCTGACCACCCAGACATCCGCCGCCTGACCGCCGCGCTGCATGGCAATCGCGGTCGGGTCGAGCGAGAAGCCGACACGGGCGAAGCCGCCGGGCATTACGCTCCAGCCTTCTTGCGTTCGCGCCAGATAGACGCGCAGACTGGCTGGCCGCGGCTCCAGCCGGCCGTCGACAAACACCGGCGTGGTCGACAGCGTCACCGCTTCCTGGCCGACAAAGCCGGCGCCATCCGCCTCGATCCGCGCAACAAGCTCGGCCCGTTCCCCCGCCGAAAGCGCCGAACCGAGCCTGGTCGCGCCATCGTCCTCGAAGGCGAGCCGCGTCGACAGCGCCGGGCCAACCACCATGCGGTCGATATTTGCAAGCACGTGGTCGCGTTCGTTCTTCTGCCCGCACCACCAGGTGGCAACGTTCGGCAACGAAAGGTCTTCACCCTGCAGTTCCCGCGCGATCCTGGGCAGGAAGGAAAGCAGCGCTCGCGTTTCCACCAGGCCTGAACCCAGGGCGTTGACCGCTGAAACCGTGCCGCGCCGGATCGCTTCGACGAGCCCCGGTGTACCGATTTGCGACTCCGGCCTGAGCTCCAGCGGATCGGCGAAGGCGGCATCGAGCCGCCGCCACAAGACGCCGATCGGCATCAGCCCCGAAACGGTGCGCACCATCAGCCGGCCGTCGGAGACGGTCAGGTCCTCGCCCTCGAGCAGCATGATGCCGAGATAGCGGGCGATATAGGCGTGCTCGTAATAGGTCTCGTTGAGCGGTCCCGGCGTCAGGATGGCGACGCGGCCGCCGGAATCCTTCGCCATGCCGCTCAGCGCGTCGCGGAAACGGCGGAAGAAGCCGGCAAGCCGGTGCACATGCATCTCGCCATAGATTTCGGACAGCGCACGCGTGGTGGCGACGCGGTTTTCCAGCGCGAAGCCCGCGCCCGACGGCGCCTGGGTGCGATCGCCCAACACCCACCAGCGGCCATCCGGCCCGCGTCCGAGCTCGAAGGCGACCATATGGAGGAAATGCCCGCTGGCCGGCCGGATGCCGGCGACAGGCCGCAGATATTCCGGGCTTGCGGCAATCAGCCCGGCCGGCAGGATGCCCTTCTCGATCAGCCGGTTCGGCCCATAAATATCGGCCAGGATCGCCTCGAACAGGTCAGCACGCTGGACGAGACCGACGCTTATCTCGGTCCATTCCTTCTCGTCGATCAGCAACGGGACATGCGCCAGCGGCCATTCCCGTTCATTGGCGCCGGCTTCGTCGTAGACACGATAGTAGACGCCTGCATCGCGAAGATATTGATCGGCGCGGGCAAAACGCTGCCCAAGCCGCTCCGCTCCAAGCTCGTCCAGCGCATCGACGAAACTGCGCCAGGCCGGACGCGGGCTGCCTGACGCGTCGACCATCTCGTCGACGACGCCTTCGATCGGCCGGTAGCGCTCCAGCAGGCTATGCGCCCGCGGCCTGCCGCTCGCCCGTTTCTGATTCCCCTTGGCCATTCTCGATCAGAGTCTCGCCGGTCGCCTGAGGTCAAGGGTCATCGGGAACTCTTCAGAGACTTCTTCTTCACGCATCACATAGCCGCCCGGCGTGTGGCCGCGCGGTTCGAACCGGGCAAGCCGCCTGGCCTCGGCCTCATTGCCGTTGACCGGGAAGGTGTCGTAACTGCGGCCGCCCGGATGCGCGACATGATAGACGCAGCCGCCGACCGAACGGCCCGACCAGCGATCATAGATGTCGAAGACCAGCGGCGTGTTGACCGGCAGCGCCGGATGCAGGCCGGACGCAGGCTGCCAGGCCTTGAAGCGTACGCCCGCGACCGCGACCTCGCGATTGCCGGTCACCTTCATCGGCACGATGCGGCCGTTGCAGACGACGGCGTGGCGCTCCGGATTGAGGCCTTCCGTCTTCACCTGCAGCCGCTCGACCGAGGAATCGACGAAGCGGACCGTGCCGCCGATCGCGCCCTGCTCGCCCATCACATGCCAAGGCTCCAGCGCCTGCCTCAGTTCCAGCTTGACGCCGGCATGCTGAACCTCGCCGCAGAACGGAAAACGGAATTCGAGTTGCGCCGCGAACCATTCCGGGCGGAAGTCGAAGCCGTTTTGCTTCAAATCCTCCAGCACATCGAGGAAATCCGCCCAGACATGATGCGGCAGCATAAAACGGTCATGCAGCGAGGTGCCCCAGCGCACGAAGCGGCCCTCGAGCGGGTTTTTCCAGGCTCGGGCGATGATCGCTCGGACCAGAAGCTGCTGCGCGAGCGACATGCGCGCGTTGGGCGGCATCTCGAAGCCGCGGAACTCGACCAGCCCGAGCCGACCGGTCGGGCCATCCGGTGAAAACAATTTGTCGATGCAGATTTCCGAACGGTGCGTGTTGCCGGTCACGTCGGTCAAAAGATTGCGGAACAGCCGATCGACCAGCCATGGCAGAGGTGCGGCGCCTTTGTCCGGATGCGGCACCTGCGCCAGCGCGATCTCCAGCTCGTAAAGCGAATCGTGCCGCGCCTCGTCGAAGCGCGGCGCCTGGCTGGTCGGGCCGATGAACAGGCCAGAAAACAAATAGGACAGCGACGGATGCCGCTGCCATTGCAGCACCAGGCTTTTCAACAGGTCGGGCCGGCGCAGGAACGGACTGTCGTTCGGCGTGGCACCGCCGACCACGACGTGGTTGCCGCCGCCGGTGCCGGTATGGCGGCCGTCGATCATGAACTTGTCGGTGCCGAGCCGCGACTGCCGTGCTTCCTCGTAAATGGCCGTGGTTGTTGCGACGCATTCCTGCCAATTGGCTGCCGGATGGATGTTCACCTCGATGACGCCTGGATCCGGCGCCACGCGGATGACGTTGAGCCGCGGATCGTGCGGCGGTCCGTAGCCCTCGATATGCACAGGCAGGCCGATGGCCCTGGCCGCGTTCTCCGCCGCTGCCACCAGTTCGAGATAGTCTTCCAGCGCCTCGACCGGCGGCATGAACACGCAGAGCCGCCCGTCGCGCGGTTCGACCGAAAGTGCCGTGCGCACCGCACCGCCGATCTCGGTGATCTCCTGCTCGACGCGGTCTTGCTGGCCGGTCGTGGCGGTGAACGACACCGCCTGCTGGCGGCGCGCCATTTCGTCGGCGCCTTCGAGCTCTGCTGGAGCAGCCCTGGGCAAAATCGCCGCGCGCGCCGGCAGCGGGCCGCGCGGCAGCGACGGATCGACCGGGACGATATAGGGGAACTGCGCCGGCGGCACGTAAGGCAGCGTGCCGAGCGGCAGGCGGTAGCCGACCGGTGAATCGCCCGGTACCAGGAACAGGCGCCCGCGACGTGTCTTCCATTTCTCCGAACGCCAGCGATGTTCCGCGGCCTGGCTGTTCCAGCGCTGCACCGGCAGCACATAGCCCGACGGCTTGGTCAGGCCACGCTCGAAGACGCGCGCCATGCGGCTGCGCTCCTCCGGGTCTTCCAGCTTGGAGTTGGAGGGATCGACATTGTCCGGCAGCTTGCCCTCCTTGAGCAGCCATTCGGCCGGATCCTCATAGGCCTCGCTGACCATCGCCTTGTCGATGCCGAGCTCGCCGGCAATCGCCGTCAGCAGGCTTTCGGCCTGCTCGGGCCCGACCGCGGCGCTGCTCTTCTCGCGCGCGATCAGCGAAGGATCGCGCCACACCGGCTCGCCGTCGGCGCGCCAATAGAGCGAGAAGGTCCAGCGCGGCAGGCTCTCGCCCGGATACCATTTGCCCTGCCCGTAATGCAGAAAGCCGCCCGGCGCAAAACGCTCGCGCAGCCGGCGGATCAGCTCATCCGCCTTGTCGCGTTTGGTCGGACCGACGGCCGCCGTGTTCCATTCGGCGGATTCGAAATCGTCGATCGACACAAAGGTCGGCTCGCCGCCCATGGTGAGGCGCACGTCGCCGTCTCTCAGCGCCGTGTCGACCTTCTCGCCCAGCACGTCGAGCGCTTCCCAGCTTTCGTCAGAGAACGGCTTGGTGATGCGCGGATGCTCGGCGATCCGGTCGACGCGCATGTCGAAGTCGAAATCGACATTGGCGAAGCTTGCCATGCCGGAGATCGGCGCGGCGTTGCGGAAATGCGGCGTCGCGGCGAGCGGCACATGGCTTTCGCCGGTCAGCAACCCGGAAGTCGGGTCGAAACCGATCCAGCCTGCGCCCGGAAGATAGACCTCGCACCAGGCATGCAGGTCGGTGAAGTCGACGGCGGTTCCGGGCGGTCCGTCCAGCGCGACCAGATCGGGCTTGAGCTGGATCAGGTAGCCGGAAACGAAGCGGGCTGCGATGCCAAGGTTGCGCAGGATCTGCACCAGCAGCCAGCTCGAATCCCGGCACGAGCCCTTTTTCGCGGCAAGCGTTTCCTCCGGCGAAAAGACGCCGGTCTCCATGCGCACGATATAGGCGATCTCGCGCTGCAGCCGCGCATTGAGGTCGACTAGGAAATTGACGGTGTTCTTCGGGCTCCGGTCGATCGTCGCCAGGAATGCCGAGAGCAGCGGCCCTGCCGGTTCCGGCATGCGGTAGATGGCAAGGTCGTCCCTGATCTCCTCGGGATAGTCGAACGGAAAGGTCTCGGCCGATTCCTCGACGAAGAAGTCGAACGGGTTGTAGACCGTCATGTCGGCGACGAGGTCGACCTCGATCTTCAATTCGCTCACCGGCTCCGGGAAGACGAAGCGGGCGAGGAAGTTGCCGTAGGGGTCTTGCTGCAGGTTGACGAAGTGGTTTGCCGGTTCGACCTTCAGCGAGTGGCTGAGCACCTTGGTGCGCGAATGCGGCGCCGGCTGCAGCCTGATCACCTGAGGGCCGAGTATGACCGGCCGGTCATATTTGTAATGGGTCAGGTGGTGGACGGCTGCCAGAATTGCCATGGTGCCCCGGGGTTCGGCGTTTCAGTAGCCGAACCCTGACACAGATAGTAGCCGATCTCCAAGCGGATGTTGCGGTGCACCCAATCGAACGCCTTGTTTCGCCTCCCCGAGCAGGTCGACCCTCACTCTCGGCTTTGCCCAGCCACCTCTCCCCCGGAGGAAGGGTGCGAACCTGTTCCGGCTGGCTCCCTTCCTCTCCCTCCGGAGGGGGGAGAGGTGGCTCGGCAAAGCCGAGCGGAGTGGGGGAAGGCGGTCCTCAATCGCGCGACGTCTGTAGGCGCGCACATTGCCTGCATAGCGCTGCCTGTCTCAAAAAAACGCCTGGATACCCGTCTGCGCCCGCCCGAGGATCAGCGCATGGACGTCATGCGTGCCCTCATAGGTGTTGACCGTCTCCAGGTTCTGCGCATGGCGCATCACGTGGTAGCCGATCTGGATGCCGTTGCCGCCATGCATGTCGCGGGCCTGGCGGGCGATGTCGAGCGCCTTGCCGCAATTGTTGCGCTTGACGATCGAGATCATCTCCGGCGCCATCTTGCCTTCGTCCATCAGCCTACCGACGCGCAAGCTACCCTGCAACCCCAGCGCGATCTCGGTCTGCATGTCGGCGAGCTTCTTCTGGAAGAGCTGCGTGCCGGCAAGCGGCTTGCCGAACTGCTTGCGGTCGAGGCCGTATTGCCGCGCGCGGTGCCAGCAATCCTCCGCGGCGCCCATGGCGCCCCAGGAAATGCCGTAGCGTGCCCGGTTGAGGCAGCCGAACGGACCGCCGAGGCCCCTGGCATTGGGCAGCAGCGCGTCTTCGCCGACCTCGACGCCTTCCAGCACCACCTCGCCGGTAATTGATGCCCGCAGCGACAACTTGCCGCCGATCTTCGGCGCAGACAGCCCCTTCATGCCCTTTTCCAGCACGAAGCCACGAATCTCATCCTTGCCGTTATCGCCCTTCAGCTTCGCCCAGACGACGAAGACATCAGCGATCGGCGCGTTGGAGATCCACATCTTGGAGCCGGAAAGCCTGTAGCCGTTCGCGGTCTTCTCGGCGCGTGTCTTCATGCCACCCGGATCGGAGCCGGCATCCGGCTCGGTGAGGCCGAAGCAGCCGATCCATTCGCCGGAGGCCAGCTTCGGCAGGTATTTCTTGCGCTGCGCTTCCGAACCGTAGGCATGGATAGGATACATGACCAGCGACGACTGCACGCTCATCATCGAACGATAGCCGGAATCGATGCGCTCGACTTCGCGCGCCACCAGCCCGTAGGTCACATATCCGGCGCCAAGCCCGCCATATTCTTCCGGGATGGTGATGCCGAGCAGGCCGGCCTCGCCCATCTCGCGGAAGATCGACGGGTCGGTCTTCTCGTCGAGATAAGCCTCCTCGATCCGCGGCGCCAACTTGTCGGCGGCGAAGGCAGCGGCGCCGTCGCGAACCATGCGCTCATCCTCGGAAAGCTGGTCCTCGATCAGGAAAGGATCGTTCCACACGAAGGCATTCTTCTCGGCGGCCATGGCCCGCTCTCCCGGCAATTTTTTGAGGTGCCCGGCTTATCGGCCTCTGCAAGGGAAAAATCAAACGAAATTGCATCACGGATCAATGAGCGTTAGTAATAGATCATGAACGTCCAGCGCCGTCTTTTGCCGAACACCGCCGCCCTTGCCGCCTTTGAGGCGGTGGCGCGCTTCGGCTCCTTCACCGCCGCCGCGCGCGAGCTCGACCTGACGCAAGGCGCCGTCAGTCGGCAGATCAGCCTGCTTGAGGAACAGTTCGGCCGGCAGCTGTTCGAACGCGACAGCCGCAATGTCCGGCTGTCGGCGGCCGGCGAGATCTACGCCGAAGCGGTGCGTTCAGCGCTCGGCCAATTGCGCGATGCCGCGCTTGGATTGATGAGCAATCGGCATAGCGGTGTTCTCAACCTTGCCATCCTGCCGACCTTCGGCACGCGCTGGCTGATGCCGCTGATCCCGGATTTCGTCGCCCGGAACCCCGACATAACGATCAACTTCGCCACCCGCATTGGGCGGTTCGACTTTGCGCGCGAACGGCTCGATGCCGCGATCCATCACGGCCTGCCCGACTGGCCCGGCGCCGACTGCACGCTTTTGATGCGCGAAACCGTGATGCCGGTGGGTTCACCCGAATTCCTGGCCAGCCGCGACATCGCCACGCCGGCCGATATCGGTCGCCTGCCGCTGCTGCACATGGCGACGCGACCCGGCGCCTGGAGCGAATGGTTCGAAGAGCAGAGTCTGAGCGCGCCGACTGGCCCCGGCATGCAGTTCGAGCAGTTCGGCACCGTCGCCCAGGCCTGCATGGCGGGCCTCGGCGTGGCGCTGCTGCCGGAAATCCTGATTGCCGGGGAATTGCAGCGTGGCCAGTTGGTGCCAGCCCCCGGCCAGCCGATGCAAAGCCGCAGCGCCTATTATCTGGTCGTGCCGCATGACAAGCGTAGCCATCCGCCGGTTGCCAGTTTTCGCGAGTGGCTGCTGGGTCAGATCGGCAAGGAGCCGGCTGTCCTGGCGTGGTAGCTACTTGCGCTTCATCGCCTCGGCGAGCGCCGCACCGAACGCGCCCTGTGCCGGCTTTTCCGGCTGGCGCTGCGGCGCCGGCGAGCGCGGCGCCGGCTTGCCGCCGCCACTGTCACGCTGGCCATTGCGAGGCGCCTCACCGCCGTCCTTGCGCATCGAAAGCGCGATGCGCTTGCGCTTGATGTCGACATCGACGACCCGAACCTTCACCACATCGCCTGCCTTCACCACCTCATGCGCGTCCTTGATGAAGCGGTCGGCCAGTTGCGAGACGTGCACCAGACCGTCCTGGTGCACGCCGATATCGACGAAGGCGCCGAATGCCGCGACATTGGTGACTGTGCCTTCAAGCAGCATGCCGGGCTTCAAATCCTTGATGTCGTCGACGCCCTCGGCAAAGGTCGCCGTCTTGAAGCCGGGGCGCGGATCGCGTCCAGGCTTTTCCAGTTCCGCGATGATGTCGCGCACCGTCGGCAGGCCGAAGCGCTCGTCGACGAAGACGCGCGGGTCGAGCGCCTTGAGCGCGGCGCTGTCGCCCATCAGCGCGCGCACGTCGCGACCGCAGGCGGCGACGATCTTCTTCGCCACGCCATAGGCTTCCGGATGCACCGCCGAGGCATCGAGCGGCTCATTCCCGTTTGGGATGCGCAGGAAGCCGGCGGATTGTTCGAACGCGCGTGGCCCGAGCCGGGACACCTTGAGCAGATCCTTCCGGCTGGCGAAGGGGCCGGTCGCATCGCGATGCGCGACGATCGCATCGGCAAGCGACGGGCCAAGGCCGGAAACCCGCGCCAGCAGTGGCGCGGAAGCAGTGTTGAGATCGACGCCGACGGCGTTGACCGCATCCTCCACCACAGCTTCCAGCGAGCGTCCGAGCCGATACTGATCGACATCGTGCTGGTATTGGCCGACGCCAATGGACTTCGGCTCGATCTTGACCAATTCCGCGAGCGGATCCTGCAAGCGCCTGGCGATCGACACCGCGCCGCGCAACGATACGTCCAGGCCGGGGAATTCCGCCGCAGCCGTCGCCGACGCCGAATAGACCGAGGCGCCAGCCTCGCTGACGATCACTTTCAATGGCTTCGGCCCGCCGTCGGACGGCATGTCGGACAGCATGTCCGCCACCAGCTTCTCCGTCTCGCGGCTGCCGGTGCCGTTGCCGATGGAAATCAGCTCGACCTTGTGCAAGCGGATGAGCTTGGCGAGCTCCGCCTGCGTGCCGCGCACATCGTTCTTCGGCGGGAACGGATAGACTGTCGTCGTTGTCAGCACCTTGCCGGTGCCGTCGACCACCGCCACCTTGACGCCGGTGCGGATGCCGGGATCGAGCCCCATCGTCGGCCGCGAGCCGGCGGGGGCCGCCAGCAAAAGATCCTTCAGGTTGCGGGCAAAGACATGGATCGCCTCTTCCTCGGCCCGTTCGCGCAGGTCACGCATCAGATCGAGCGTCAGGTGCAGCGAAAGCTTGATCCGCCACGTCCAGCCGGCAACCTCCATCAGCCAGCGATCACCCGGCAGGCTGCCGCCGATGGCATAGGCATTGGCGACCATCCGCTCGACCGGCTTCACTGGCGAGGTGTCATCGGCATCGACCTCGATGTCTAGCGACAGCACCTCTTCGTTGCGGCCGCGCAACATGGCCAAGGCGCGGTGGCTGGGCACGCCCGACCAGCGCTCGACATGGTCGAAATAGTCGGAGAATTTCGTGCCCGCCTCCTGCTTGCCGTCGACGACCCGGGCGCGCAGGAAGGCGCGCTCCTTCATATGAGCGCGCAGCTTGCCGACCAGGTCGGCATTCTCCGCGAACTGTTCCGACAAGATGTCGCGCGCGCCTTCGAGTGCCGCCTTGGCGTCGGCCACCTCTTCCGTGACATAGGCGAGCGCGAGCTCGGCAGGCACTGCCGACCGGTCGGCCAGGATCGCCTCGGCCAGCGGCCCGAGCCCGCGCTCCCTGGCGATTTCGGCCTTGGTCCGGCGCTTCGGCTTATAGGGAAGGTAGATGTCTTCCAACTCGGCTTTGGTGCTTGCCGCGGCGATCTTGGCCTCGAGCTCTTCGGTCAGCTTGCCCTGCTCGCGGATGGAGCCGACGATCGTCTCGCGCCGCGCATCGAGCTCGCGCAGATAGGAAAGGCGCTCGGAAAGGTCGCGCAACTGCGTGTCGTCGAGGCCGCCGGTGACTTCCTTGCGGTAACGGGCCACGAACGGCACCGTTGCGCCTTCGTCGAGCAGCCCGATGGCCGCCGCTGCCTGCTCCGGCCGCGCCCTGATCTCGGCCGCGATGATTGCTGCGATGCGCTTGATGTCCGATGCCATGCTGGTCCCTGCCGAAAAGAGCGGCGACCATAGGCCGGGATGCCTGCTGCGCCAACCGCTCTGTTTTCGTTGGGTCGCTAGGTTCCACAGGAAAACATAGGTTCGAGGCGCCGCCGGCTCCGCTCAGACCATCCCGCTCAACGCCTCGAGAAAGGCGACGATATCGACATCGAGCCGATCGTCCACCGGCTCAGGCTGCGACGACATCTTGGCGATGACCACTTCCGCCTTCGGATTGACGTAAATCCACTGGCCGTGGATGCCGATGCCGCAGAACGCGCCGCTGTCGTGGCCGGTCTGGTACCATTTGTTGCGGTAGCGCCCCTTCGGGAACAGGAACGCCATCGTGCCGCGCTGCCAGGCTTCATGGCTGCCGCCGGCGGCAACCGTGTCGCGCACCCAGGCTTCCGGCACGATGCGGCGGCCATTGACTGTCCCGCCCTGCCGCATCATCTCGCCGATGCGGGCAAGATCGCGCGGCGTCATCGACATGCCGCCGGCGGTGCGCGCCGTGCCTTCCATATCGACCGTCACCGACATCTCGCTCGCGGCGCCCAGCGGCAGCCACAGTTTCTCGCTGAGCAAATCACCGATGCGCTTACCCGATGCCCGCTCCACCAGCATGCCGAGCACGTCCGAATTGGGCGAGCGATAGCGGTAGGTCTGGCCGTGCGGCTCGGCGAGCCGCGGCAGAGTCAGCAGGAATGCCGCCAGGCTCTCGGACCCGCCGCCGGGATTCCACAGCATCGCGCGGCGATAACGGGCGAAGGCGCTTTCCGGATCGAGATAGGCTTCCTCGAAATCGAGGCTGACTGTCATGTCGAGCACATGGCGCACGCTTGCGTCGCCATAGGCCGAACCTTTGGCCTCGGGGATGTACTCTGTCATCGGCGCTTCCGGGTCGAACACCCCCTCGCCCTCCAGTATGCCGGCGAGCACCGCAGTCACCGACTTGCTGATCGAGAAGATGATGTGGCGCGCCCCGAACGCCATGTTGGGCGCCGTCCAGTCGCCGACCGGCTTGCCGCCCTTCAGGATCGTCAGCCCGTCTGTATCGGAACGCTGGAGGAAGGCCTGGACGGTTTCGGCGCCGCCGGCCAGCCCGACCCTTTCGTCCAGCAAGCTGCCAAGGGATTTCGCTGGCTCCTCGCCACCCGGCGCGGCCTCGACAAGCACGCTCGGCACCAACTCGCCGACATTCTGGAACGACCATTGGCTGAACGGCCTCAGCCGCCAGTTGTCGAGCCGCACATCCTTGCGGGCAAAGCCGTATTTGGTCTCGAACGTGGTCTTGCCGGCCATGATACTTTCCCGGTTTGAGGTTTTCAGGCCAGCGCGGCGGCGATGGCATGCACCGCCTTCTGCGTCGCCACCGAATAGGCGGCGTTGATGAAATCCGGATAAGTCGAGAGCTTCACCACGACCATCCTGTGCTCCCAGCTTATGTGGATCAATTGGCCGAACACGCCGCGGCACATCAGCGAGCGTGAGCGCGAATCCTCGATCCAGAACTGGTTGCGATAGCTGCCGTCCGGAAGGCTCGGGCTGAAATTCGGCCCATGCTGGCCGTTGCGCGTCGCCTCGACCCATTCGGCCGGGATCACGCCGCCGCCATTGTCGAGGATCAATTGCCCGAAGCGGCCATAGTCGCGCAGCGTCGCATTGAAGCCGCCGTCGGCCAGCGCATAGCCGGCGCTGTCGACGGTGAAGCAGGCGCTCTCATCGGCGCCGAGCTTCTGCCAGAGTTCTTCCGAGACAAGCTGCGCCAGGCGCTTGCCGCTCACCCGTTCCATGATGAAGGCGAGCACGTCGGTCTCGATCGAGCGGTATTCGAAGGCCTCGCCGTGCGGGCGTACCTTGTCTTTCAGCCGCAGGATCAGCTCGAACAGATGCGAAGGCCAGGGAAACTCCGGATCGCTGCCCGGCGGGATCGGCTTCCAGCCGGTGGCGACATCGACCTGGCCGATCTCGGAATAGCGATCGGTGTATTCTTCGGAAAAGCGCACGCCCGTCGTCATGTCGAGCACGTGTTGCACGGTGGCGCCAGCCCAGCCGGTTTCGCCGAGTTCCGGCAGATAGTCGGTCACCTGCTTGGCAGGATCGATAAGGCCGCGCCCGACCAGGATGCCGCACACCGATCCGGTGACCGACTTCGCCATCGATTGCGACAGGTGCAGCGTGCGCTCGTCCATGCCGTTGAAATAGCGCTCATAGGCTATTCTGCCGTCCTTCAGCACCAGGAAGCCGTCGGCATAGGTCTCGTCGAGCAAGCCAGCGAGTGTCGTCGGCGCTCCGTTGCTATCGACCACCCGCAGATCGTCGAGGTCGACTTCCGCGCGCTCCAAGCGATGGCGATGGCCGTTGCCGCGCCAGACCTCGACCGTCGGCAAGAATTCGCGGATATGCTGGAAGGCCCAGCGGTTCCACGGCGGTCGGTCCCAATCGAGCTTCGGCGGCACCAGCGTGGGCGGCGATCCTTGCATGATTGGCGGCCGCGGATCGGAGTTGCGGTAAGACGTCATCCTGTCCTCCCCAGAGCAATTCCAGGAAAAAAGTGAAGCGGTCGGGTTCGGCGACTTCGCCGTAACTTTCCGTCCGGAATTGCGTCAAAACAAAGAGATGGAGCGGGTCGCCGTTTCCATGAAACGGTGAAACGCGCCAATGCATGTCGCCCAAAGTGGGCAGTGGTCTTGGGAAAACGACATGCACAGAAACAGTCACACGAAGGGGAGGCCGGAGCCTCCCCTCCTGTCATGCATTCCTGCAGATTACTTGCGCAGGTTGGTCCAGATCTTGTTGTAGATCTCCACCACCTCCGGCGGGCATGGCGGCACGAATTCCGGCGTCGGCGACCCGGCCGGCGGCATGATTTCCGGCGAATTGGCGAATTCCGGCGGCAGGAATTTATGGCTGCCGGCAATGCCGTTGTCGTAGCCGGCGAAATCCGAGATCATGGCCGCGTTCTCCGGTGCCATGATGAAGTCCTGGAACAGCTTGGCGTTGTCGAGGTTCTTGGCGCCCTTCAGCACCGCGACATTGTCCATCCAGCCTTCGATGCCTTCCTTCGGATAGGCATATTTGACCGCCGGCATCGCCTTGCGCGAGCGATAGGTCGCGCCGTTCCACTGCTCGGTCACGATCACGTCGCCTGAGGTGATCTTGGTGATCGTGTCGTAGCTGAACGTCTTCCACGACGGCTTGGCGGCCATCAGGATGTCGTTGACCTTCTTCAGATTGGCCTTGTCGGCGCCGCAGCGCGGCACGCCGGCATAGCGCTCGGCCGCGTGCATGACGGTGTTGACGTCGTCGAGCACGTTGATCTGGCCCTTGAGCTCATCCGGCGGATTGAACAGGATCGCCAGCGTGTTGATGTCGCCCTTGAACTTGTCGGTGTTGACGGCGAAGGCCGTCGTGCCGAACTGCCAGGGCGCAGTGTAGTGGCGGCCCGAATCCCAATAGACATCGAGGAAGCGCGGATCGATGTTCTTGCCGTTCGGCATCGCGTTGGGCTCGGTCTTTTCGAGCAGGCCCTCTTCGACCATGATCTTCACGGTGTAGTCGGACGGCACGACGATGTCGTAGCCGGAATTGCCGGCACGCACCTTGGACAGCATGGTTTCGTTGGAATCGTAGTCGTCCAGCGTCACCTTGACGTTGTACTGCTTCTCGAACTTCTCGATCAGCTTGGGGTTGGTGTAGTCGCCCCAGTTGTAGATGTGCAGTTCGCCGTCGGCGAGCGCCGGCACGGCCCATAACAGCACCGCCGCGGACACGGCCGCCATCAGTTTTTTAGACATTTTATGTTTCTCCTTGCCTTCCCATTGTTGTGTTGGAGCTCTCAAGTCATTTTGCGCGTCGCCGCGCGATCAGGAACGAGACCGAGACGAACAGGATCGACACCAGGAGCAGGATTGTGGAGACGGCGTTGATCTCAGGCGTCATCGGTCGCCGGATCTGGTTCCAGATGTAGAGGGGCAGTGTCGTCTGGCCGGGCCCGGCGACGAGCTGCGTGATGGTGAAATCGTCGAAGGAGACGATGAAGGCCAGTGCCCCGCCCGACATGATGCCGGGAACCAGCAGCGGCAGCGTTATGCGCCTGAAGGCGTTCCATGGCGTCGCATAGAGGTCTGCCGCCGCGTATTCGAGCGTCAGGTCCATGTCCTCGAGCCGCGCCCTGATCGGCATATAGGCGAAGGGGATGCAGAACACGGTATGGGCGAGGATCAGATTGCCGATGCCGAAATTCAGCCCGAGCGTGCCGGCGATCAGCGCGAAGAAGGAAAGCGTCGCCACCGCCGTGATGATCTCGGGCACCATCAGCGGCAGGTTGATGACCATGAAGGCCGCGGCGAGCCCGCGCCATGGCTTGACCCTGGTCATGCCGATCGCCGCCAGCGTCGCGCAAATCGTCGAGACGATCGTCGCGGTCACCGAGATGATCAGCGTGTTCTTCGCGGCGCTGTGGAACTCCCCGTTGAGCAGCGCGCTGCCGTACCAGTTGAGCGAGACGCCTTCCCATTGCGTGACCAGCGAACCGCTGTTCAGCGAGAAGATCATCAGGATCAGCACCGGCACATAGAGCACCAAAAGGCAGATGATGGCGATCGAGCGGAAGCCCGGCTGGTCCTTGATGTCCATGATGCGGGGTTCAGCCATGCTGCAGCTTCCCCGACGTGTTGCGGACATAGAAGAAAAGCGCCACCAGCACCGCCGCCATCAGGATCAGCGCCTGCGCGCAGCCGAGCGGCCAGTTGCGCCCCGATCCGAATTGCTGCGCGATGAGATCGCCGATCATCAGGTGCACGCCGCCACCCAGGATCAGCGGCGTCACATAGGCGCCGAGCGCCGGGATGAAGACCAGCAGGCAGCCGGCGATGATGCCGGGCTTGGACAGCGGAATGATCACCCGCCACAGCACCTGCCGACGCGTCGCGTAGAGATCGTAGGCCGCTTCGATCAGCCGGAAATCGAGCTTCTCGAGACTGGAATAGAGCGGCAGCACCATGAACGGCAGGAAGGCGTAGAGCAGGCCGAGCTGGATGGCGAAGTTGGTGTAGAGCATGGTGATCGGCTTATCGATCACGCCTAACCCGATCAGCGCGTTGTTGATCAGGCCCTCGTCGCGGATGATGAACATGATCGCCAGCGTGCGCACCAGAAGGTTCGACCAGAACGGGATGGTGATCAGAAGCACCCACCAATTGCGCTGCGCCGGCGGCCGTGTCGCCATGAAATAGGCGGTCGGGAAGCCGAGCAGCAGGCAGATGATGGTCGTCACCACCGCGAACAGGAAGGAGCGCAGGTAGATGATCAGGAAGTCCGGCGTGAATTGCAGCGTGTCGTCGAAAATGTCGCGCTGGAACAGGAAGTTCAGATAGGCGTCGGTCGAGAACTGCCACTGCACCCCGCCATAGGGCGCGGCGACGAGGAACGAGTAGACGCAGATGATGATGAGCGGCAGCACGCCGAATATGCCGATGATGATCAGCGCCGGCAGCGACAGCAGCCGGTTGCGCCGCGCGCCGGCCTTCTCCGCCTGGGCTTCGAACGATGCGGCCTTGGAGAGCGGGATTGGGGCGAGTGTGGCTGTCGTCATCAGTCTTTCAGGACGCGGGCGGCGTCCTCCTCGAACTGGATGCCGACCTTGGCGCCGGTCTCGAAGGTCACCGCGCTCGAACGGCTGTTCTGGTGGCGCACGATGAAATCCTCACCGCCGCCGTCGAGCTTGACGTGATAATGCGTGTCGGTGCCGAAATAGACGATGTTGGAAAGCGTTCCGGCAATCGTGCCCTTTGCTGGATCGGGCACAAGATCGGCATGCTCGGGGCGCACGACCAGCGTGACCTCGCCAGAAGGATCGAACCCCTCCGGATAGCCGGCGGAGATCGTCGCGTTGCTGGCGAACTTGACCGTCGCCATACCGGGCTTCTTCGACACTACCGTGCCCGGCAGGAAGTTGGTCTCGCCGATGAAGTCGGCGACGAAACGTTCGGCCGGCCGGTCGTAGATGTCGTGCGGCGTGCCGACCTGCAGGATCTTGCCGGCCGACATCACCGCGATGCGGTCGGACATGGTCAGCGCTTCTTCCTGGTCGTGGGTGACGAAGATGAAAGTGATGCCGGTTTCGTTCTGCAGCCGCTTCAGCTCGATCTGCATTTCCTTGCGCAGCTTGTAGTCCAGCGCCGACAGCGGCTCGTCGAGCAAAAGCACCTTCGGCTGCGGCGCCAGCGCGCGGGCCAGCGCCACACGCTGCTGCTGGCCGCCCGAAATCTGGCTGGTGCGGCGCGCCTTCAACGCCTCCATCTTGACCAGCTTCAGCATCTGGGCGACGCGCGCTTCGATCTCGGCCCTTGGCTTGCCGAGCATTTCCAGCCCGAAACCGATATTCTGTGCCACCGTCATGTGAGGGAAGAGCGCGTAACTCTGGAAGACGGTGTTGACCGGTCGTTTGAAGGGTGGCAGCGGCGCGATGTCCTGGCCGTGCAGCAGGATTTCACCCGCGGTCGGGAAATCGAAGCCGGCAATCAATCTCAGCAGTGTCGTCTTTCCGCATCCGGACGGTCCGAGCAGCGTGAAAAACTCGTTCTCGCGGATCGACACCGATACCGTGTCGAGGGCGGCTACCTGGTTTTCGCCGGTTCCAAAAACCTTGCGAACACCGCGAACTTCGATCGCGTTCTTACCCGGTTGTTCCGGCACGATTACCCCATTGAGAGAGCCTGCTCTTGTCGGCAGGTGTGTTCCTTTTTGATTGTCACCATAAGCTTGGCGGCTTGGCAACTGCGGAGCAGTGACTCGATCTGAGTGTCGAGTTCAATTAAGCAATTCCTATGCCATCGTTAGGCTTGGTAGGTGATCTTCCCTCCACAAATGGTGGTCACCGGACGCACCGTGTGCAGCGCTTCCGGTGCCGTCGTCTCGATATCAGCCGACAAAACGACGATATCGGCGAGATACCCGACTTTCAGGCGACCCTTGCGGTGTTCCATGAACTCGGCATAGGCGCCCTCGACCGTGTAGCTTTCTATTGCTTCCTGCACCGAGAAGCTCTGGTCCGGCATCCCTTCTGCCCAAGGTTTGCGCATGACTGCCGCCTGGATGGACAGGATCGGATCGACCGGCGAAACCGGCCAGTCGGAAGCGAACACCACGCGCGCGCCGGCGTTTTTCAGCGTGCGCCAGGCATAGCTCAATGGCCACTTGTCGCGGCCGATGCGCGAGATCGTCGGCTCCATCGGGAAGTTCAGCGCGCCCGGCGGATGCGCTGGCTGCATCGACGCCAGCACGCCGAGCTCGGCGAAACGCGGCACGTCGGACGACGTGGTCACCTCGATATGCTCGACGCGGTGCCGGCTGTCGCGCCGGCCGTTCTTCTTCAACGCCGCCTGGTAGCCGTCGAGCACGGCACGTACCGCGCCGTCGCCGATCGAATGCACGGCGATCTGCAGGCCGCGCCTGTCGGCCTCGACCGCCACTTCGGCGAAATGCTCCGGCGAAAACAGCGGCTCGCCGCGCCATCCGGGCCGGTCGGCATAGTCGTCGACCATCACCGCCGTCCAGGAATCCAGCACGCCGTCATAGAAGACCTTGACCATGCCGGACGACAGCCACTCGGAATTGTAGGCCGCGGCCATCCGCGAGGCTTTTTCCAGCATGTCCAGCTTCATGAAGTTCTTGAAGTGAAACGGGATCTTGGTGCGACAGATGAGGCGGCCCTCTTTTTCCAACCCGGCCAGCAGCTCGAGCTGGTAAAGATTGCCGTCCATGTTCTGGATCGAGGTGATGCCGTGCTTGGCGCACCACTCAAGGCCGCGATGCATCAGGTCGCGATCGGCTGCCAATTCCTTCGCGGAAGGATATGGATCCGGCTCGGCGCCTTCGAGGCCAAGTCGCGTCCGGCTTGCCCCGTAATGGTCGAGGACCGGCCCGAACGCCTCGCCCTCGCGCAGCTCGCCGGCGGCAAGCCCGTCCGCGCCCATGACGATCTCGTTGCCCTGCCCGACCTGCCTGCCATGGAGCAGCCCGGCCTCTTCCAGCGCCTTGGTGTTCGCCCACATCGTGTGGTGGTCGGAGGCCGACATGGCGAAAGGCCGGTCGGGAATGATGCGGTCGAGATCGTGGCGCGTCACCGGCTCCGGCAGGATGGCGTAGTCGACGCCGGCGCCGATCAGAAGCCTGGCGTCCGGGCGCTTGGCAGCAAAACCCTGGATCGCGTCGCGCAGCGCGTCGAAGCCATGCACGCCCGCCAGATGCAGATTGTCGAGCTCGGCCGCACCGCCGAACAGATGCATATGCGCTTCGATGAAGCCCGGCAGGACGGAACCGCCCTGGGCATCGATGACGCGCGTGCCGGGGCCTTTGTAATCGCGCACGCTATCGCGATCTGCGATCGCAATTATCTGATCGCCCTTGATGGCAATCGCCTGAGCGCGAGGGGTGTCCGGATCAATCGTCAATACACTGGCGTTCTCGACGATCAAATCGGCCGTTTGCGGCATCATTTTCTCCCATTTGCGCCTAGGCTAGCAGAGTATTGGCGTCTGGCAAGCCGTCCCATGCTGGCCTCAGACAACAATTTGCGATGCCTCTTGGCGGCGCCGGAAACCTCTGCCACAAAGCTGTTCGAGACCCACCGAAACTTGAACCCGAAGAGCGAGCCAACTCCCAAAATGAAGACAGTTTTCTCTCCTCTCCACGCCGGCCATGCCGGGCAGATGGAACTGGTCACGTCGGCAATCGTGCCGGGTTTCGAGAAGCCGTCGCGGGCAGAATTCATAAAGGCGCGGGTGGAGAGCGAGAAGCTCGGGCCGATCATCGGACCGGTCGAGCACGACCTCGCGGCCGCCAAGCGCGTGCATGAAGCGCACTACATCGATTTCCTGCCGACGGTGTGGCCGGAATGGGTCGCCGCCGGTTTCAAGGGGTCGGCCATGGGCTTCACCTGGCCGACGCGCGGCCTGCGCGGCGACGTGCCGCCGAAGCGCGTCGATGCCTTGCTCGGCTACTATTCCTTCGATGCCGGCGCGACCTTCGTCGAAGGCACCTGGGCGGCGATCAAATCGTCCTATGACGTCGCGCTGACAGCCGCCGCCCTGGTCAAGGGCGGCGAGCGGACCGCATTCGCGCTTTGCCGCCCGCCCGGCCATCACGCCGGCGCCGCCTTCATGGGCGGCTATTGCTTCATCAACAACGCCGCCGTCGTCGCGCAATGGTTCCGCGACCAGGGCGCCAAACGCGTCTCGATCCTCGATGTCGATTACCACCACGGCAACGGCACGCAGGAGATCTTCTACCGCCGCGGCGACGTCCAGGTGCTCAACCTGCATGGCGATCCCATGGTCGAGTATCCCTTCTTCCTCGGCCATGCCGACGAGCGCGGCGAGGGCGAAGGCGAAGGCTTCAACGTCAATTACCCGATGCCCTTCGGCACCGGCTGGGACGGCTGGAGCGCGTCGCTGGAGGACGCCTGCGCCAGGCTTGCGGCCTACGCCCCCGATGTGGTCATCGTCTCGCTCGGCGTCGACACCTTCGAGAAGGACCCGATCAGCCAGTTCAAGCTGAAGAGCGAGGACTATCCCAAGATCGGCCGCCGCATCGCCAGCCTCGGCCTGCCGACATTGTTCGTGATGGAAGGCGGCTACGCTGTGGAAGAGATCGGCATCAACGCCGTCGGCGTGCTGACAGGCTTCGAGGATCGTTAATCCGCGTCCGATTGAAGCACACACGCCTTCGGATGCAGTCCGGGGGCGTATTTTTTGCGACCCCCGCCGGGAATCATCGGCGGGGTTCGACTTTGAAATCACCCTCAAGTAACGCGGCGACGGGCCGCTGAGTCGCAATGCGAGTCCATTAGATTCGATTTTGTCAAATCGCGTTTGATGTCAGATTCAACTGCGGGTAGATTAGACCCGAATCAGCCGGTCCATGGGGGGCGCGGCGACCACCCAAAGTCTCGAGTTCCGGCGCCAGGCCGGCACCAGACGCGGACGGTTTCGCGTTCCCTAGAGGGATTCGGCGCGGTTGGGCGCCGTTCGCGCCCGTGAGTGTGTCTTCGTAAACGTGACGCGTTTCGGGTCCGGCCGTTGGCTTCGCCAACACCGGGCACAAGGATCGATTCCGGCAAGAATCCAAGAATACAAATGAGCAGTCCCGCCGCGCTTCTCCAATCCGATGCTTTAGGCTCGCGCCTGACGTCGCGCGGCGATCTCACCAGTTTTTTCATGCAGCTTGCCGCCGATATCGGCGCCGACAGCTATATGCTGGTCGCCATCGTGCACGACCAGGACCGCAACGATGCGCGCATCGTCTCCTCGAACTGGATTTTCGACGCCATAGAGCTGATCGGCAAAAGGCTGATCGCCAACCTGGCGCTGGGCCCCTTGACCGTGGCGCCCGGCATACGCCCAAGGCCGCTGGTGGCGGCGCACGCGCCTGACGCCGGTGCGTTGCTGACCGGGGAAGAGGCCCGGCTGCTCGACGTGCTTGGCCACGCCGAAATCTATTCGTTGCGGCTCAATGTCGGCCGGCAGCGCCTGTTCGTGCTGTTCTCGGCTGCCGAGGCGGGCAAGATCGACCTGACCGCCCTGATGAAGGCGCAGCTCAAATGCTGCTATGCGCTTTCCGGCATTCCGCAGCTGATCGCGGCGGCGTCCATGCAGGATCCGCTGTCGGACCGCGAGCGCGAATGCCTGTTCTGGGTTTCGGAAGGCAAGACCACCGATGAGGTGGCCGTCATCCTCGGCGTCTCGTCGAACACCGTCAACAGCTACATCACGCACGCCATCCAGAAGTTTGCGGCCAGCAACCGCGCGATGGCGATCGCGACGGCGATCAGGAGCGGCATCATTTGAAGCACGTACAGGTCAGAGAGGCCGCCGAGGCCCTTTTCAACGATCAGCGCAGTCCGTTCGGCGCCTTCTCGCTCGGTTCCGAGACCCATCACGCGGCCACCATTCCGGATGCAGTGCGCCGTTGCCGCTGGATCGCCGTCGATATCAACGCGTCGGCCTTCGGCCTCTATTTCGTCAGCCCCTCGCCCGAGCGCGAGCGTCTCGTGGCATGTTTCGATTCCGATTATCCCGGCACGGCGGTCGCGACCAAATTCATCTCCGGCGCCAATGGCGAGGATATGGTGCGCCACAGCCGGCTCTCGACGACCCCGCGCTGGTGGGCCGACGAGGGCACCGCCGGATCGCGGCATGCCTTCCAGTCGCTAGCCTGGGCCGAGCCGGCCGCGCCGCTGGCGCCCGGCACCAATGGCATAGCCCTCCCCGTGCATGCCGATCGCGGTCAATGCGGGCTGGTCGTCTTCCTGGGCTCCGAGATCGCACTGTCCGACGACACGCTGTGCGAGATCCACGCTCGCTCCTTCGCGCTGTTCGCGGCGGTCGCCCGCATCCGCCCCGGCGACGCTGGCAGGACGCGTTCGATCTCCAAGCGCGAGATCGAGTGCCTGAAGCTGACCGCCAACGGCAACACCAGCGAAGAGATCGCCAAGCTCCTCAAGCTCTCGGTGCACACCGCCAACCAGTACCTCACCCAGTCGACGCAGAAGCTCAACGCGGTCAACCGCAACCAGGCGGTCGCCAAAGCGTTGCGGCTCGGCCTGATCGAATAGCCGCGCTAAGCGCACCGCTTTGAACGCGCCGCAGCGAGTTTCGGGGCGACCGCATCAAAAGGCGAGCGGCTCGGTCCTGCGGATTCGTGCCTCTTCGATCGCGTCCTCGAGCAAGCAAGTGTTGTGCTCGGGCGTCTCGCCAGGCTTCTCGAACGACACGTAGTTGACCACCACGGAAGCCTCGTGCTCGGTCAACGTCAGCTGGAAATACACCGTCACGCCGCGCGGCCGGAGCTCGAGATCGAGCACGATGCGCGGGCTGCCGCCCCAGTCGACATGTGCCTCGCCGCCATGGCCGAGCCGCAGCGTGCCCGGCCGGAAGTAAAGCTCGGCGGCCGAATCCACCAGGTCCGACAGGCAGGCGAAATGCTCGAGCCGGATGAAGGCGATATAGTCGGCAACGTCGATGAGCCTCAATTCGCCCACCACGGCCTCGATGGCGCTGGCGACGATCAGCTCGCGGGAATTGGCGTGTGGTTGCCGGTCCATGGATTAGCGGCGTCCGTTCATTGGGTTGCCTTGCGCGCGGCCTTCTTCGAGTAGACGATCCGCACCAACTCGGCGACTGCCTGGTAGAATTGCGACGGGATCACGCTATCAACCGAAACTTGCTTGTACATGGAGCGCGCAAGCGCCACGTCCTCGAAGATCGGGATGTTGTTCTCCCTGGCGATCTCGCGGATCTTGAGCGCGACCAGATCCTGTCCCTTGGCCAGCACGATGGGAGCGGAATCCTCCTCGCGCACATATTTCAGCGCGATCGAATAGTGCGTCGGGTTGGCGATCACCAGCGTCGCGCGCGGCACCGCCGTCATCATGCGCCTGCGCGCCCGGTCGCGCGCCAGCGAGCGCAGCCGTGACTTGACGATCGGATCGCCTTCCGACTGCTTCATCTCGTCCTTGACCTCCTGCTTGGTCATGCGCAGGTCGCGCCGCCAATGGAAACGCGACCAGACGATGTCGACGACCGCGATCAGCCCCATGACGAAAACGATCGCCACCAATATGTCGACGAAGATGCCGCGGATGACCAGGCCGAACGAGACCGGATTGGTGATCATGCCGGCGAGCAGCTTGCGGTGATCTTGCGACAGCGTGAAGCTCAGCACCGATATAGCGAAGCCAAGCTTGGCCAGTGACTTCAGGAACTCGACCCATCCCTGCACGCCGAACATCCGGCTCCAGCCCTTGGCGATCGAGATGCGTGACAGCTGCGGCCTGATCCGTTCGCCGACGATTTGCGGCATGTTCTGGAAAATCGAGGCGCCGATGCCGGCGACCGTCAGCAGCACCAGCAGGCTGACGACGGCGCGGCCGATCTCGGTCATCACCTGCTTGTAGAGCGAGATGACGTCGGTCTCGGTGTCCATCGGCCAGGCTTCCGGCTTTTCCAGAAACGTCGACAGGAACATGCCGAGATCGACAACCGCGTCCTTGGCGTAGAAGACGGCGAAAACCAGTATGGCGAGGAAGGACGCAAAGATCGCGGTCTCGCGCGAATGGGGCAGCTTGCCCTGTTCGATCGTGTCGCGGATCTTCTTTTCTGTGGCTTCCTCTGTTTTGGAATCCTTGTCGACCGCTTCAGCCATGGCGCTCTGACCGGCCGCTTATCGTCAGGCGGCTTCGGCGGTGGCGGTCTGCGTCGAAGGCAGCTCGAAAGCTCCTTCGCGCGACAGCCGGATGGCGGCGACCGATATGCTCTTGCGGGCCGCCATGATGTCGGCGAGCGCAATGCCTTCCGATCCCTGTCCAAGTTCGGACTCGATCATGCGGCGAGAGCGCGCGCCGATCGCCGATAGCGCGGATTCGGCCAATTCCGGCGGCGCGCCGCGCAGTGCCAGCGTGACGAGTTCTGTGGACAGCCCGTCGAACAGCAGGACCCGGGCTTTCTGTGGCAGCAGCGGCAGATCGTCGAAGGCGAATAGCCGCGACTTGACGCCGGCGAGATCTGGCGTGCCGACCTGCTCCAGGTCCTGCATGAGGTCGTCCAGTTCCGGCTTCGCCATTTCGTTGAGCATGCTGGCGACGCGTTCCTGGCCGGCCGAGGTGTCCCTGCTCGTCTTCTGCGACAGCACGCTCACGCGCAACTGGTTCTCGACGATGCGGGATGCCGTATCCGGGATGTTGGCCATCGTCACCATGCGCTTGATGATCTGGCTGCGCATCGGCTTTTCCATGGTGAGCAGCACATTGGCGGCTGTCTGCGGCGCGAGCTTTGAGAGCACCATGGCCGACGTCTGAGGATGCTCGCCGGCAAGGAAGGTGCCGAGCCGCGCCGGCTCGAGCTTTTCGAGGTCCGGCCATATCGGCGCGGGTCCTTCCGCGACCGGCTCGAACTTCTTGTCGCCCATGATGGCGCTCATCTCCTCGGGCGACAGCGATTCGTTCAGGATCGTATCCATCCGATCGGCGGAATCGAGCAGGCCGGCGCCTTCGGTAAACTCGGCTTCGAACTCGGCGACGATGCGCTCCAGGTCGGCCTGCGGAATGGTGCGCAGCAGACGCGCGCCCTCGATCAGCGCCTTAAGCTCATCCTGTTTGAAGAATTTGAGCAGCCGGCTGGCCGCGGGCTTGCCCATGGCCACCAGTATGGCTGCCGCCTTTTGCGGACGTGTGAGCGCCAATGCCGTCGTCATGCGTGTTGCCCTCGCTGCCGATTGATCCGCCCGCCGACCATTCTCAGGCGCTCTTCGTCGCCGCGATTATCTCGGTGAGCCGGATGCCGAAGCGCGTCGGATCGCTTTCCAGCACAGTGATCTCGCCGCGCGCGATCTTGCGGCCGTTCACCACGACGTCGACGGGTTCGCCGATGCGGCGGTTGAGCGCGACCGTGGAACCCTTCTGCAGCGCCATCAACTCCGACACCGGCATCTCCGTGCTGCCAAGGATGATCTGCACGTCGACCGGAATGGTCATGATGATCGAGGAATTGGCGCCCGAATGGAAGGCGGCATCGGGGCGATTCTCTTCTTCCCGCAGCACGCCGCGCAGTTCCTCGATGGCCTTATCGAGCTGTTCGTCGGGCTGATCGGCTTCGGCTTCCACGTTGGTTTTTGCCATCTGTCGTCTCCATAAATCCCGGGCCTGGCGTCAGCCCGGCATCAGTCCGTCGATGAAATCCTGCCCGGCATCATGCGGATGGCTGATGCGGACGGTGTAGTTCTGTCCCAGCTTGCCGAACTCGCAGACAAACAGCGTCTTGTCGCGGGCGCTCAGCCTGGCGTTGAGCTGCGCATTCTCCTCGAATTCGATCACCTGGCCCGGCTCCAACGCGGCGAGGTCGCCGAGCGTCAGCCTGGCGAGCGGCATCGTCGCCTCGAGCCGGACGGTCGAGCGCATCACCTCTTCGGAGAAGCGGGCCCGCCAGTCGAACTCCGTGGTGTCGCCGTCCTCGCCCGTGGCAGCCTCGCCGCCACGCGAGGTAAGCAGCAGGCGCTGCGGGATCATCACCGTGAGCGTGCCGCTGTCGGACGGCGTCGACAGGCCATAGGCGATCCGCACGGCGGCGCCGTCGCGCAGCACGCGCCGCCTCGCTTCGTTGCCGGACATTGCCTTCGGCACCGGCAGGCGCAGCTCGAGCGAGCGTTTGCCGGATCCGTTGAGCGCCGCGGCGACCTCCTGGAACACAGTGGTCGCGACATCGGCTTCGATCTGCGACAGGTCGCGCTCGATCGGCGCGACCGGCTGGTCGGGATCGCCGCCGAACAGCGCGCTCACCATGACGGCGACCGCCTGCGCGTCCATCACCAGCGTCATGGCGTCGGCCGAGGCCGGCGAAGGGATGATGCTCAGCGCGAAGGCCTCACCGGCGCGTGCGCGCGCCTCGGGAACGCGGCTGACTTCCACGGCCTGCAGATCGACCGTGACCGGCGCGCCGAGCTCGCCGGCAAGCGCCTTCTGCAACAGCGGCAGCGCCCGTTCGGCCATGCCGCGGCCGACGCCGATCACCTGCGCGGCCTCGCCGCTGTCGCCGACGAGGCGCTCGATGATCAAAGCCCGGGTTTGCGAAGGACTGCCCGGACTTGTCATGACGGCAAGCGGCCCTGTCTGAGATGCTGCATGCTCAGGCCGCCTTCTTCTCGGCGGCGCCGGCGTTCATGGTGCTCTGCTCGACGGCATCGATCGTCGGACGCTCGTAGGAGGATATGGTCTTGCGGCCGAACTCGATCGCCACCTGCGGCAGGGCGCCGTTCATATACGCAAGCAGCGTCTGCTTGACGATGATGTAGAGGCGGTTCTTCTTTTCGCGCACCGTCTTGATCTTGGTGGCGACCGGACCGACCACCGCATAGGACAGGAAGATGCCGAGGAAGGTTCCGACGAGCGCCGCGCCGATCAGACCGCCGAGGATTTCCGGCGACTGGTCCAGTGCGCCCATCGCCTTCACCACGCCGAGCACGGCGGCGACGATGCCCAGCGCCGGCAGGCCGTCGCCGACCGCGACCATCGCGTGATAGGCCTTCAGCTTGTCGGTGCGGATCGTCTGGATCTCCTCATCCATCAGCGCCTCGATCTCGTGCGAGCGGGCATTGCCGATGATGATGATGCGGCAGTAGTCGCAGATGAAATGCGTCAGGTCGTGGTTCTTCAGCACGGTCGGGAAGGCCTGGAAGATGGCGGATTCTTCCGGATTGTCGATGTGCGCCTCGACCTCGCTGCGCGACTTCGAGCGCAGTTCGCGCATCAGGCTGTGCAGCACGCCCAGCGTCTCGAGGTAATCGCGTTCCTTCGGCACCGCCTGCTTGAAGGCTTCGAGAATGCCCTTGCCGGTGTCCTTGACCGTCTTCATCGGATTGGCGACGAGGAAGGTGCCGAGCGCGGCGCCGCAGATGACGACCGCTTCCCATGGCTGCAGCAACACATGCAGATGGCCGCCCATGGCCATGAAGCCGCCGAGAACGCAGCCGAGCGTCACCACAAGTCCGATCAGAATGCCCACGACTGGTCCTTCCGCATGTCACATCGCGGATCAGGGATAGTCCCCGTGCCTTGTGTGAGGCTTGAATCGAAGGCAGCGGATGCGATTCAGCTTCGCGCAAGGAAGTGGCGTTATTGTGCCGGGATAGCTTCGGCCGGAGGCGCGTCCTTGCTCAACACCTACATCAGCTATCAGTTGATTGCCAAAGACATCAACAAATCGATCGATCGCATCGAGCAACAGCCGACGGTCGATCGCGATACCCAATATTATCTGGCCAACATCACCAAGGTGAAATCGATCGACGATTTCGTCAACAACGACCGCCTGTTCAAATATGCCATGAAAGCCTACGGGCTGGAGGACATGGACTACGCCAAGGCCTTCATGGTCAAGGCGCTCAAGGAAGGCGTTTCCGATCCGGACAGTTTCGCCAACAAGCTGACCGACAAGCGCTACGCCCTGTTCGTCAGCGCTTTCAATTTCACCGCCAACGGCGCCGATGCGACCGTCTACAACAAGGCGCAACAGCTGGTGACCAGCAACTACGCGCTGCAAGTCCAGATCGGCGCCTCGCAGCCGGGGCTCTCTTACTACCAGAGCGAGACCGCCTACTACGCCACCAACATCTCCAAGGTGAAGTCGATCGACGATCTGATGGGCGACAGCCGCCTGCTGACATATGCAATGGCTGCATTCGGGCTGGATGCCGAAACCGAACCGGCGGCGACCGTCAGGGCGATGCTGGAAGGTGGCGTCAGCGATCCCAACAGCCCCGCCAACAAACTGGCCGACAAGAGCTACGCCAACTTCGTCTCCGCCTTCAACTTCGCCCAGTACGGCGACCAGACGACCACACGCGACGATGTCCAGCAGGCGGTGCCCAAGAGCTACGTCACCGGAGCTGGATTGACGTCGGTCAAGCCTAGCGCCGACTACATCAAGGGCGAAGCCGCTTATTACGCGGCAAACATCTCCAAGGTGAAATCGATCGCCGACCTCATGGCCGACAAGCGCCTGTTGACCTTCGCCATGGCTTCCTACGGACTGGATGCGTCCACCGAAACACCGCGGCAGATCCGCACGATGCTCGAGGGCGGCGTCAGCGATCCCGTCAGCCCTGCGAACCAGCTGAAGGACAAACGCTACGCCAACTTCGTCACGGCCTTCGACTTTGCCCAATATGGCGATCAGACCGCGTCGCGCGACGCGGTGCAGAAAGACACGCCGAAGATCTATACGACAGAGTCGACGCTTGGCCTGATCCAGCCCAATGCGGATTACATCAAGTCGGAGACTGCATACTACCTGGCGAACGTCACGAACGTGAAATCCATCGATGATCTGATGGCCAACAGCCGGTTGTACAATTACGCACTCTCCGCTTATGGGCTCGATCCGTCCAAGGAGAGCAAGGATCTCATCCGCAGCGTGCTGGCCGGCGGCATTCGCGACCCCGACAGTGTCGCCAACAAGATGACCAACAAGGCTTATGCCGGGCTCGCTGCCACCTTCAACTTCGAGCAGTACGGCGAAGCGGCCACCACCATCAATCCGGCGCAGCAGCCTACCGTCGACATGTACATGCGCCAAACGCTCGAGGAAGATGCCGGCAAGACCAATGAAGGCGTCCGGTTGGCGCTCTATTTCGAGCGCAAGGCGCCCAACATCACCAGCTGGTTCGACGTGCTGGCCGATACCGCTTTGGCCAGCGTGGTGCGAACCGCGCTCGGCCTGCCCGATTCCTTCGCCACCGCCGATATCGATAAGCAGGCGCAGCTGTTCGAGCAGAAGCTCGACATCTCGGATTTCACCGACCCGGAGAAGCTCAGCAAATTCCTGACCCGCTTCACCAGCATGTATGAGATCAACCACCCGACCTCGACGGCCGTGACGTCGGTCAGCGTGCTGTTCGCGCAGCCGACCAGTGTCGGCATCTCCACCGATCTGATGATGGCCATGCAGCAGTTGAAGTTCTGAGAAAATCATGCAGGACAGCCTTTACGTCGCCCTTTCCTCGCAGATCGCGCTCGAGCGCCGTCTCGACACCATCGCCGACAATGTCGCCAATGCCTCGACCATCGGCTTTCGCGCCACTGGCGTGAAGTTCGAGGACATCGTCTCCGGCACGGGGCCCAAGTCGGTTTCCTTCGCCTCGTCCGGCAACACCTATCTCTCCGGCGCGCATGGCGCGCTGACCGAAACCGGCAACCCGTTCGACTTCGCCGTCCAGGGCGACGCCTGGTTCGCCATCGAGACACCCGCCGGCACAGTGATGACGCGCGACGGCCGGTTCTCCATGAACGAGAACGGCGAACTGATGTCGATCGAAGGCTATCCGGTGCTGGACGGCGGCGGCGCGCCGATCCAGCTCGATCCGCGCAACGGCCCGCCCAAGGCAGGCGCGGACGGCTCGCTGAGGCAGAACGACCTGCTGGTCGGGACTATCGGCCTCTACAATTTCGACCCCGGCGAGAATTTCGTCCGCTACGGCAATTCGGGCGTCGTTCCGGCGCGAACGCCAGAACCTGTCACCGATCGCTCGGACGTCGGCATAGCGCAAGGATTTCTGGAAGAATCGAACGTCAACCCGGTGCTGGAAATGACCCGGCTGATCCAGGTGCAGCGCGCTTTCGAGAACACGGCGGCGCTGATGCGGCAGACCGATTCCTCCACCGACGACGCGATCAAGACGCTCGGCTCGAAGTGACGCCATGACGACCGGCTCGTCCCTGTTGCGCGCTTCTGACGACCCGGCGGATACCGGACGGACCGACAGGCTGGCCTCGCTCGAACGCGTCTGGCGGCGGTTCGACGATCCGCAGGCGCTGCTTTCGCACGGCGGCCGCGTCGCCGAGATATCGCCGACGCATTACAAGGTCCGCGGCCTGTCCAAAATTGCCAGGCTGGGCGACATCGTCGAGCAGCGCGGCAAGGCCGGCGCACGGCGCGGCGAGATCGTCAAGATCGGCAGCGACGAGGTGGTGGTCGCGCCCTTCGAACGCAGCGCCGATGCCGGCATTGGCGACGCCGTCTTTCGCCGCGGGCCGCTCGCGATCGCGCCGCATGTCTCCTGGCGCGGACGCGCCATCGATGCCTTGACCCGCGCCATTGACGGCGGCCCGCCATTGGTCAGGCCGGACGCTGCAAATGCAGCGCATGGCGCGACGCCTGGCGCCCTGTCGCGCCAGCGCGTCGGCACCGGCTTCCTCACCGGCGTCAGGGTGATAGACATCTTCACCCCGCTCTGTTTCGGCCAGCGGCTCGGCATCTTCGCCGGTTCCGGCGTCGGCAAGTCGACGCTGCTTGCCATGCTCGCCGGCGCCGAGGCCTTCGATACGGTGGTCGTGGCGCTGATCGGCGAGCGCGGCCGCGAGGTGCGCGAGTTCCTCGAGGATACGATCGGCGCCGAGAGCATGGCCAAGACCGTCGCCGTCGTCGCCACCAGCGACGAAAGCGCCATGATGCGCAGGCGCGCGCCCGATACCGCCATGTGCGTGGCCGAGCATTTCCGCGACCAGGGCCATCGCGTGCTGCTGGTGCTGGATTCCATCACCCGCTTTGCCCATGCGCTGCGTGAGGTTGCCACCGGAACCGGCGAGCCGCCGGTTGCGCGCGGCTATCCGGCCTCGGTCTTCACCGACCTGCCGAAGCTGCTCGAACGGGCCGGGCCGGGTGCCGAGGGAAAGGGGTCGATCACCGCCATCATCTCCGTGCTGGTAGACGGCGACGACCACAACGACCCCGTTGCCGACTCGGTGCGCGGCATCCTCGACGGCCATGTCGTGCTTGACCGCGCGATCGCCGAGCAGGGTCGCTACCCGCCGGTCAACCCGCTGTCGTCGATCTCGCGCCTTGCCGACAAGGCCTGGAGCGCGGAGCAGCGCATGCTGATGACAAAGCTGAAATCGATGATCGCGCGCTTCGAGGATACGCGCGACATCCGTCTGCTGGGCGCTTACCAAACCGGCGCCGATACCGAGCTCGACATCGCGGTGCGACAGGTGCCGCTGATTTACGAGGCGCTGACGCAATCGCCGAGGGACCGCGCATCCGCCGATCCGTTCGCCGACCTCGCCCGCCATCTCAAGGGGAAGCTGAATGGCGATCAAGGAGACTGAGCTCCAATACACCGAGCGCATGTTGCGCGACAGGCTTGCCGAGGCCGAAGCAGCGGAGAGGGCCCAGGCCGACGAAGCAAGAATTGCCAGGAATAGGGCCGCGCGAGCCAGGACGGAGAAGGCGACATCTCTTCTGAGCAGAGCCAACAGGCCGCATCCGCCGATGGCATCCACCGCCAAGACCGCGGACGTGGCAGAGGCCAGCCGTGATTCGTTGCTCAACGGGCTTTTTCCTCGCGCCGAGTGGCCGGAGCCGCCGAAAGCCCAGTTCCCGCGCCTGGTCGACAGAAGCGCCGACCGCCGCAGCGATCTTGTCATCGCCGCGCTCGGCATCACGCTCGGCCTGATCTGCGCGTTGTTTCCCTGGTACATCTTCTTCAACCAGGAGCAGTTCGGCGTCCAGTCCATCAAGTTCGGCGGCAGCGGCCACAATTCCGGACGCCAGGGCGGCGGCATTGTGGCCGAACGCAGCGGACCGCTGGCGGCCAAGGACGTTCCCAATCCCGATATCGACTTGTTTGCCACCGGAACGGTGCAGGACGACCCCGCGCCGGCTCCCGGCGACCAGCCCTTCCCGGCTGCCGCTTCCGAATTCAAGATGGTGCATGTCGCCAACGGTCGCGCGATGATCGAGGACGATACCGGTCTGTGGCTGGTTCAGCGCGGCTCCGTCCTGCCGGATTCCAGCCGCGTTGCCTCGATCGAGCAGCGCGGCGGCAAGTGGGTGATCGTCACCAGCACCGACAAGGTGATCAAGCTCTCCAGGTGAGACCCGGCCGCATGGCCGTCCCGCGCAAGGTCCGCGCAAGACTGACCGCCTAGTCTTGTGCGTACTTGCCCGGGAGATTCCCATGGAACCCGTAAATCTTTTTGATCTCGCCACGCGGCAGTCGCAATGGCTGGCCGTGCGCCAGTCGGCGATTGCCTCCAACATCGCCAACGCCAACACGCCTGGCTACACGGCCAATGATGTCGAGCCGTTCGAAAAGGTCCTTGACCGGACCGCGGTGACGCTTGCCGCCACGCAGGCCGGCCACCTTGGCGCTGAAGCGGCCAATGCCGGCTTCAACGTCAAGCCGCAGGACGCTAACGGCGCGATCATGCCGTCGAAGAACACCGTCGTTCTCGAGCAGGAGCTGATGAAGGCAGGCGAGGTCCGCCGCTCCTTCGAACTCAACACGGCGATCGTCAAGGCTTTCCATTCGATGATGACGATGGTGGTGAAGAGCTGACCATGGACGCCCTTACTGCAGCCCTCAAAGTCGCGGCATCCGGCCTTGGCGCCCAGTCGGAGCGCCTGCGCGTGGTTTCGGAAAACCTCGCCAACGCCCAGTCGACCGGCAACACGCCCGGCGCCGACCCCTATCGTCGCAAGACGATCACCTTCCAGTCCGAGGTCGACCGCGCATCCGGCGGCTCGCTGGTGGAAGTCAGCTCGATCGCCCGTGATCCCTCGGATTTCCCGATCGAATTCCAGCCCGGCAACGAAGCCGCCGACGCCAAGGGGTACGTCAAGATGCCCAACGTCAACACGTTGGTTGAAATGGCCGACATGAGCGAGGCGAACCGCTCCTATGAAGCCAACCTGCAGGTGATCAAGCAGGCTCGCGATCTGATTTCCATGACCATCGACCTGATGAGGAACCAGTAAATGATCGGCGGTATCGGGGCACTACAGTTCAAACCGGCAATCGACGGCGCAGACACAGCCGCGCCCGGCCTGCTTCAAGGCGGCGTCGGCACACAAGCCGGCGAAAGCATCGGCAGCACCTTCGCCGAAGTCCTCGGCCAGGCCGCGACGAAGACCGTCAACACGCTGCAGGGCGCCGAACAGATGTCGATACAGGCCCTGAAGGGCGATGCCGATACGCGCCAGGTCGTCGATGCGGTGCTGAGCGCTCAGCAGGCGCTGCAGACCACCATCGCGATCCGCGACAAGGTCGTCTCGGCCTACCTCGAAATCAGCCGCATGAGTATTTAGCATCATGAAAGCACTCGCCATCGCCGCCACCGGCATGAACGCCCAGCAGACCAACCTGGAAGTCATCGCCAACAACATCGCCAACATCAACACCACCGGCTACAAGCGAGCGCGGGCCGAATTCTCCGACCTGCTCTACCAGGTCGACCGCACTCAAGGCGTGCCCAACCGTTCCAACACCTCGCTGGTGCCGGAGGGCGTCTCGATCGGTCTCGGCGTCAAGACGACGGCGGTGCGCAACGTCCATACCCAGGGCGAGCTGACCAGCACCGGCAACAGCTTCGACCTGGCGCTGACCGGCAGGGGCTGGTTCCAGATCGAGGGTGCCGACGGCGGCACGCTCTACAGCCGCGCCGGCGCCTTCAACACCAACGCCACCGGGCAGTTGGTGACCGTCGACGGCGCCAACGTCATTCCGGCCATCACCGTGCCGACCGACGCGGTCGAGGTGATCGTCAACAAGACCGGCCAGGTCTTTGCCCGCATCGACGGCCAGACCGATCTCCAGCTGCTCGGCCAGCTTCAGATCGTCAACTTCGCCAACGAGGCGGGCCTGGCGCCGCTCGGCGACAACCTCTTCCAGGAAACGGCTGCCTCGGGCTCGGCCAATGTCGGCGTTCCCGGCGATCCCGGCTTCGCCACGATCCAGCAGGGTTATCTGGAGTCCTCCAACGTCGATCCGGTGAAGGAAATCACCGAGCTGATCTCGGCGCAGCGCGCCTATGAAATGAACTCCAAGGTCATCCAGGCCGCCGACGACATGGCCTCGGTTGTCTCCAAGAACATCAGGTAACGGACGATGGCCAGGCCGATCTCCTCCGCGCTCCGCCGTGCCGCGCTGGCCACCGTCCTGGTGGCCGCCGGCACGCCGGCTTTCGCGCAGGAAACGACTGGCCAGTCGGCAAACCAGATCGCCGCCGGCCAAACCGTCGGCGAGGCCGTGCTGATCCCCAACCGGGTCATCTATCCCGGCGAGACCATCGAATCCGCCTCGCTCAAGCAGGTGACGCTTATCCCCGGCAAGCACAAGCCGGACGGCATGGCGACGCGAGCCGAGGAACTCCAGGGCAAGGTTGCCAAGCGCACGCTTCTGCCCGGCCGCTATATCCCGGTCGCCGCCATCCGTGACGCCTGGCTGGTCGAACAGGGCGCTTCCGTGCAGGTCTATTTCACCGCTGGCGCGCTGACCATTTCGGCGGCCGGCGTCACGCTGCAGCCCGGTGCCGCCGGCGACCAGATCAAGATCCGCAACATCGACAGCGGCAAGATCATTTCCGGCACCGTAATGACCGACGGCACCGTCAAGGTCGGCGCTTCGTGACGCGCGTCCTTGTCCTTCTGCTCGCCGCGGCCATCGGTGTCCAGCCGGCTTTGGCGGATGGGCTGACGCCCAAGGCCAAGCGCGAGCTCGCGCAGAAAAGTGGCGGCGTCTACGACGATCCGGAATACGATCCGGCCACGACCCAACGCATGTTCCGGGTCTCGACCGGGCCGAGCACGCTGCCGCCCGGCCAGGTCGCCGCGCGCATCAAGGACATCGCCCAGTTGCAGAGCGCGCGCGACAATCAGCTCGTCGGCTACGGCCTGGTCATCGGCCTTGCCGGAAGCGGCGACAGCCTGCGCAACTCGCCGTTCACCGAACAGTCGATCCGCGCAATGCTGGAGAATCTCGGGATCGCCACCGAAGGCGGCAGAGCGCGTGCCAAGAACGTGGCCGCCGTCATCGTCACCGCCAACATGCCGCCTTTCGTCCAGTCGGGCAGCCGCATCGACATCGACGTCTCCTCGATGGGCGACGCCACCTCGCTTGCCGGCGGCACGCTGGTGATGACGCCGCTGAAGGCCGCCGATGGCGAGATCTATGCCGTCGGCCAAGGCTCGGTGATCGTGGGCGGCTTCGTCGCGCAGGGCCAGGCCGAGCAGTTGACGCAAGGGGTGCCGACCGCCGGCCGCGTGCCGAACGGCGCCATCGTCGAGCGCGCGGTGCCGGCCGAGTTCGACGACCAGGGCGTGCTGACGCTGCAGTTGCGCAATCCCGATTTCTCCACCGCCATCCGCATCGCCGACGCCATCAACGACTACACCTCGCAGCGCTTCGGCATGCGGGTCGCCGCCGAGCGCGATGCCCGCACCGTGCAGATCAGGCGGCCGAAGAATGTCTCCGCCGCGCGCTTCTATGCCGAGATCGAAAACCTCGTCGTCGAGTCGGACGCCCCAGCCCGCGTCGTCATCGACGAGCGCACCGGCACCATCGTCATCGGCAGCAATGTCAGGATCTCGCGCGTCGCGATCAGCCATGGCACGCTCACCGTGCGCATCACCGAAGCGCCGAAGGTGGTCCAGCCAGAACCCTTCTCCAAGGGCGAGACCGCGATCGAGCCTTTCACCGCCATCGAGGCAACCCGGCCCGACGCGCGCGTTGCCGTGCTCGACGGCCCCGACCTCGAGACGCTCGTCTCCGGTCTCAATCGCCTCGGCGTGAAGCCCGACGGCATCATCGCCATCCTGCAAGGCATCAAATCGGCCGGCGCCTTGCAGGCCGACCTGGTTCTCCAATAGGCACGCCGATGATCAAGTTCCTCTCCTCGAAGACGCACCGCCCTCTCGCAATAATCGCCGCCGCGGCAGTGGCCGCGCTTCTTGGCAGCGCCTCTGTCGGTGCGGAGGAAGTTCGGCAGGTTCTGCCCGGCGGACCGGCGCCGGCCCAGCCGGCTCAGCTCACGCGCGAGCAGGAGCCGGTGCAGCCAGCAGCACTTGCGGGTGGGAAGGCACCCGACGAAAGCGAGATCCAGCGCTTCTGTTCCAACATTGCGGACGCCGCTCGCGACCGCCGCTACGCTCTGCAGGCCGAGGAATTGAAGCAGCTGCAGGCCGGCATCGACGAGCGCATGAAGGCGCTGGAGGCAAAGCGGGCCGAGTACGAGGAATGGCTGAAGCGCCGCGAAGTGTTCCTGGCGCGCGCCGAGGAAGGCGTCGTCAAGATCTATGCCGGCATGAAGCCCGACGCGGCCGCCGAGCGGCTGGCGATGGTCAATGCCGAACTCGCGGCGGCGATCCTGATGAAGCTCGATTCGCGCAAGGCCGGCGTCATCCTGAACGAAATGGACCAGAAGGCGGCGGCGACGCTCACCGGCATCATGGCCAGCGCGGCGCGAAGGGTTGATCCGTCATGAAGTTGAAATTGCTTGTCCTGGTCTCTGTCGCGGCGCTGTCCGGCTGCGGCACCAATTTCAAGGAGATCGGCAGGGAGCCGGCCTTGTCGCCGGTCGGTTCCGGTATCGGCGACGGTGCCTCCGGGCCTTACAGCTATCCCGAGCCGCCCGCCGCGCGGCCGAAGAAATTCTCGCTGTGGGACGATCGCCAGAGCCGGCTCTTCACCGATCCCCGCGCGCTGCGCGCCGGCGACATCCTGACCGTCAACATCAGGCTCAACGACAAGGCCAATTTCAAGAACCAGAACGATCGCAGCCGCACCGCCGCGCGCAAGCTCGGCTACGACGTCAATCTCGGCTGGGAGGCGGCGAGCACCAGCGGCAAGGGCGACGCCGGCCTGAGCTCCAGCACGGAGACCAATGCCGACGGCGAGATCAAGCGCTCGGAAAACCTGGAACTCAATGTCGCCGCGGTCGTCACCGATGTGCTGCCCAACGGCAATCTGATGATCAGGGGCTCGCAGGAGGTCCGCGTCAACTACGAGCTCCGGGTGCTGACCATCGCCGGCATGGTGCGTCCGTCCGACATCGGCGCGGAGAACACCATTCCCTATGAGCGCATCGCCGAGGCGCGCATCTCCTATGGCGGCCGTGGCCGCGTGAGCGAGGTCCAGCAGCCGGCCTATGGCCAGCAGGTCCTCGACCAGGTTCTTCCTTTCTAGGGCCGGGAGAGCGCGGCCGTGGCGAATGTCGAGCAAGTCCAGCCCAGGAAAGGACCTTCCGTGGTGATCCAGCTCGCCATGCTGCTGGTCATGACGGGTGCGGCCGTCGGCATGGGCTGGGTGTCCGGCGGCTATCTCAAGCAGGGCGAAACGCCGGCGCCGGTGCCCGCGGCTCCTGAAAACGCCGGCACGGCGGAGAAGCCCGCCGAAACCGGCAAGCCGGCCGCAGGGCCGGCGCTGGTTCCGCTGGCGCCGATCACCACCAATCTCGCCTCGCCGTCGGAGGTCTGGATCCGGCTGGAGGCTTCGCTGCTCTATGATGGCCCGCAGCCGCCGGAAATGACCGAGCAGATCCACCAGGATCTGCTCGCTTTCGTGCGCACGCTCAAGCTGCATCAGATCGAGGGCGCCAGCGGCTACCAGCATCTCAAGGCCGATCTCGACGAGCGCGCGGCGCTGCGCAGCGGCGGCCACGTCAAACAGGTTCTCATCAGGACGATGCTGCTCGAATGAGAAAATTCCTCATAGCCACGGCGCTCGTCGTCGTCACCACATCCGTCGCCGCGGCCCAGCAGCTCGATCTTGGCGGCATCGGCAAGGCCGACGGAACGACCATTGGCTACCTGATCCAGATGTTCGGCCTGCTGACCGTGCTTTCGGTGGCGCCGGGCCTGCTCATCATGGTGACGAGCTTCACCCGTTTCGTCATCGCCTTCTCGATCCTGCGCGCCGGCATCGGCCTGCAGTCGACGCCGGCAAACCTGATCCTGATCTCGCTGTCGCTGTTCATGACATTCTATGTCATGGCGCCGACCTTCGACCAGGCCTGGAACACCGGCATGAAGCCGCTGATGGACAATCAGATCACGCAGGCCGAGGCATTCGACAAGATCTCCGGCCCGTTCCGCGACTTCATGCTGCGCAATGTGCGCGACAAGGATTTCGACCTTTTCGCCGACCTCGCCCGCGAGCGCGGCCAGGTGGTTGCCAAAGACACCGTCGACCTGCGCATCCTGGTGCCCGCCTTCATGATCTCGGAGATCAGGCGCGGCTTCGAGATCGGCTTCCTCATCGTTCTGCCGTTCCTCGTCATCGACCTCATCGTCGCCACCGTCACAATGGCCATGGGCATGATGATGCTGCCGCCGACGGTGGTGTCGCTGCCGTTCAAGATCCTGTTTTTCGTGCTGATCGACGGCTGGAACCTTCTGGTCGGCAGCCTGGTGCGATCCTTCACTTAGAGCGTTTCCCCGGCGAAATAGCCGAGCCTAACCGTTTGACACTTTTCCTGGAATTGCTCTGACGCCGCACGGCCCAGCGCCGGGATACTGGCTCGAACTTTAGGCAATATATTTTCGATTAACCCTGCGATTTAGCTGTTTGGTAGGGACTGGCCCGCATATTGCTCGCAGATGGCGGGTGATCGGGTTTCAGAGATCATTGGCATGATGCCGCACCGTCATACCGGACATGCCGGTATGTCAAAAAAATCCGTGTAAAAACAAGGTACGAGTACCATGGCCAGTATCATGACCAACGCCTCGGCGTTGACCGCTCTGCAGAGCTTGAGCGCCACCCAGAAGAACCTCGACACCACCCAGTCCCGCATCTCGACGGGTTACCGCGTCTCGCAGGCTTCGGACAACGCCGCCTATTGGTCGATCGCCACCACGATGCGTTCCGACAACCAGGCGATGTCCACCGTTTCGGACTCGCTCGGCCTCGGCGCTTCGAAGGTCGACACCGCCTACACCGGCATGAGCAGCGCAATCACCACCATCAACCAGATCCAGCAGAAGCTGACCGCATCTTACGGCCAGACGGATGCTTCCAAGGAAAAGACCCAGGTCGAAATCGCCGCTCTTCAGAATCAGTTGAAGGCCTATGCCGATGGCGCCACCTTCTCCGGCACCAACATGCTGTCGGTGACCAACGCCACCGGAGCGTCCGCCGACGTCAAGATCGTTTCGGCCTTCAACCGCAGCGCCACCGGTTCGGTTTCGATCTCGACGATCGACGTCAACGTTGAAAGCATCAAGCTGTATGATGGTGGTGCGACCCCGACCACGAAGGGTATCCTCGACGCCAACCGCGTCGGCGCGACCGGCGCCATCGTCGGCACGGCGCAGAACCCGACCCTGGGTGCGGCTGCGGCGGCCGGCGACACTTACTCGGTCGCCTCCATGAAGATCTTCTCCGGTACCACCGCTGCCAGCGACACCCAGATCGCGGAGATGATGAAGGTCGTCGACGCCGCGCTCAAGGACATGACCACCGCCGCCACCAAGCTCGGCGCCGCCAAGAGCTCCATCGACCTGCAGAAGACCTTCACCTCGAGCCTGATGGACTCCATCGATCGCGGCGTCGGCCAGCTTGTCGATGCCGACATGAACAAGGAATCGACCCGCCTCCAGGCGCTGCAGGTTCAGCAGCAGCTCGGCGTCCAGGCGTTGTCGATCGCCAACGGCTCGTCGCAGTCGATCCTGTCGCTCTTCCGCGGCTGATCGCTCTCAAACGGCTACATCGGACAATCGGGCCGCGCCAAAAGCGCGGCCCGATTTGCGTTTGCACAAGGCTCGCGCAACCCTCGTTCCCTAACTTCTCGAAGCCAACTTTTAACAGGCCATTAACCATATCGGGCTAGGTATGGTTAACCAATGACTTAGGTTTCGAATCGGCCCGACCGGCAGATCGCAACCGATGGCAAGCCAAACCCGGCCTGTGTGGCATGCGGCTTTTGAGAAGGAGCGAGTTTCTTGGCGAGCATCATGACGAACGCTGCGGCGTTGACTGCACTTCAAAGCCTCAACGCCACCAACAAATCGCTCGAGCAGACGCAGGCGAGGATCTCGACCGGCTACAGGGTCTCCGAAGCTGCCGACAACGCCGCCTACTGGTCGATCGCCACCACGATGCGCTCCGACAACCAGGCGCTGTCGACCGTGCAGGACGCGCTCGGCCTCGGCGCCTCGAAAGTCGATACGGCCTATACCGGCATGAACAATGTCCTTTCGACGATTGGCCAGCTCAAGACCAAGCTGCTGTCGGCCGTCGGCCAGTCGGATGCCAACAAGGCAAAGACGCAGACCGAGATCACCTCGCTTCAGGCGCAGATGAAGTCGTTCGCGGATGCCGCCACCTTCTCCGGCTCGAACTTCCTTTCGGTCACGTCCACGCAGGTCTCGGCTGCCAATGACGGCGTCCAGGCCGACGCCAAGATCGTTTCCTCGTTCAACCGTTCTTCGACCGGCGCCATCTCGCTCGGCACGATCGACATCAATATCGAGAGCACAAAGCTGTTCGATTCCGGCCTCTCCACGGCCGTCAAGAACCAGGGCATCCTCGACCGCCAGACTTCGATATATTCCACGGCCGCGGACCAGTCGGCATATGACGCCGCCTATGCCACCGCGATCGCCGGTGGCGCAACCGACATCGCCGCTAACACCACCGCCCAGGGCGCCGTGACGGGCACGCCCGTCAAGATCGACAACGTCTCCGCCTTCAATCTCGATATCACGGCATCGGGTGTGACCGACGACATCATCACGCAGATGGTCACTAAGATCGACAACGTCATGGGTCAGCTCACCGACTCCGCCACTATCCTCGGCGCCGCCAAGAGCTCGATCGACCTGCAGAAGACCTTCACGCAGAGCCTGATGGACTCCATCGACCGCGGCGTCGGCCAACTCGTCGATGCCGACATGAACAAGGAATCGACCCGCCTCCAGGCGCTGCAGGTTCAGCAGCAGCTCGGCATCCAGTCCCTGTCGATCGCCAACAGCTCCTCGCAGTCGATCCTGCAGCTGTTCAAGAACGGCTAAGCCGACCGACCGCCTCGACCAACGAAAAAGGCCGCGTCTGAAGCGCGGCCTTTTTCGTTGCTCAGGAAGAAGTCGCCGGTTCGGCACTTCGCCCGCACTCGGCAACACGCCTATCATCCTCGCACAAGCTTCGCGGTCTAGTCTTCCGGCGGACAGTCATGCTGGGAGCGGTTGAATCGTGCCTGAACAGATCCAGAGCATCATCGCGAATTTCAAGAGCTTCGGCGTCAGGCGTCTGGCGCTCATGGGCGGCATCGCGGCCCTGGTCATGGCTGTCATCGGCATCGCCTCGGTCTACCTCAACCGTCCGGCCTATGAGACGCTTTATGTCGGCCTCGAGCGTTCCGACGTGAACCAGATCGGCCTGGTGCTGGCCGATGCCGGCATCGGCTTCGATGTCGGCTCCGACGGAACCTCCGTGCTGGTACCCGCCGGCACCACGGCGCAGGCGCGCATGTTGCTTGCCGAGAAAGGCCTGCCGACCAGCGCCAATGCCGGCTACGAGCTGTTCGACAATGTCGGCTCGCTCGGCCTCACCTCGTTCATGCAGCAGATCACGCGCGTGCGCGCGCTGGAAGGCGAGATCGCGCGCACCATCCAGTCGATTTCCGGCGTCAAGGCGGCGCGCGTCCATATCGTCATGTCCGAGCGCGCCAATTTCCGCCGCGACGAGCAGCAGCCCTCCGCCTCGGTGGTCATCCGCTATGCCGGCAGCGACGCCGAGAAGAGCGCCATGTCGATCCGCCATCTCGTCGCCGCGGCCGTTCCCGGCCTCTCGGCCGACAAGGTCACCGTGCTCGATTCCAACGGCAACCTGCTGGCCGCCGGCGACGATCCTTCCAACACGAGCGCCGCGCGCACGCTCGGCGTCGAGCAGACGGTCGAGGCGCAGATCGGCGACAACATCCGCCGCGCGCTCACACCTTATCTCGGTCCCGACAATTTCCGCGCCAGCGTCAAGGCCGACGTCAACACCGACACCCGCCAGACCGAGGAAACGATCTTCGATCCGAACTCGCGCGTCGAGCGTTCGGTGCAATCGGTGAAGACCAACGAGGCCAGCAACCAGAAGCAGGCCTCGAGCCCGACCAGCGTCGAGCAGAACCTGCCCGAGACCCAGACCACCACCACCGAAGGACCGCAATCCACCTCGCAGAACGACCGCAAGGAAGAGATCACCAACTACGAGATCAACTCGAAGAAGATCGCCACCGTCTCCAATGGCTACACGGTCAACAAGATGTCGATCGCGGTCGTCGTCAACCAGGATCGGCTGAAGACCATCCTCGGCAAGGACGCCACGCCGGAGCAGATCGCCAAGCGCGTCACCGATATCCAGAAGATGGTGGCCTCGGCGACCGGCTTCGACGACAAGCGCGGCGACGTCATCGACGTATCGGCGGTCGAGTTCATCAACGGCCTCGACGGCGAGCCGATCGATCAGCCGGGCATCCTCGCCTCGATTGGCACCTATACCGGCACGCTGATCAATGCCGGCGCCTTCATCGTCGTCGTTTTCCTGGTTGCCTTCTTCGGCCTGAAGCCGATGGCCGCCGCGCTGACGGCATCGGCGAAGCCCGCGGCCATCGCCGGCCCAAGCTTCGATGACGTGCAGCGCTCGCTGCCGACACCCGATTCGCCGGTCGCCGCAATCACCGCCGAAGCCCCGTCCGGCGCGCGCGCCGGCGCAAACCCGCTCGATGATCTGCGCCAGAAAATCCGGCCGGCGCCGCAGGAGCGGCTTGCGCGCATGGTCGACCTCAATGAGGAGCGCACCGCGCAGATTCTGCGCAAATGGGCAGCGGTCCCGGAAGCCGTGGGTTAGGCCATGGCCACGGCAGCCCTGTTCGATCTCCTGCCCGACTTTGGTTCGCGGACCTCGGCAGCCGGCCCGGCGCCGGTCGCACGCGACGCCGAACACAGGCCGGCCGCGCCGGCGCCTCAGGCCGATATCGGCGCGCTGATCGCCGAGGCGGTGGCCGACGCGGAGGCAGCGCTCGAGGCGCGCCTTGCGCTCGCCCACCAGGCGGCGCTCGACGCCGAGCGCCAGGCCAATGACGATGCGGCGAAAGCTTTCCTTGAAAGTTTCGGCGGCGATCTCGGCACCGCTGTCGCCACGCGGATCGACGCAATGGAGCGGCGCGTCGCCGAGCTTGCCGGCGCGACCGTCGCCCGCATCGTCGGCGGCCTTCTCAGCGACGACCTGCACGAACGTTCGCTCGCGGCGCTGTCGCGCGCCATCAGTGCCGCGGTCGCCGACGGCGAGGCGGTGCGCATCGGCGTTCGGGGACCGCTCTCGCTGTTCGAGCCGCTGCAGGCGGCGCTCGGATCCCGCGTCGCCAATCTCGACTTCACCGAGGCACCCGGCTTCGACCTGACCGTCACCATTAACGAAACGGTATTCGAGACGCGTATCGCCGAGTGGTCGGCGTCCTTGTCCGAGGTCCTGTCATGAGCGCCATCGACCATGCCGAGCCCAGGCACGAGATCATCATCGTCAAGCGCAGTCACGACGGTCATGACGACGCTCACCATGGCGGCGTGTGGAAGATCGCCTTCGCCGACTTCATGACGGCGATGATGTGCTTCTTCCTCGTCATGTGGCTGATCAACGCCGCCAACGAGCAGACCAAGGCAGCCGTCGCCAGCTATTTCAATCCGGTCGAGCTGATCGATCGCAATTCCAGCCGCAAGGGCCTGGAAGATCTCGGCGACGGTCCGAGCAAGGTCGGGCTGACCGCGGACAACCCCCAGGAGGGCGCGACCAAGGCGGGCGATGACGGCAAGGGCGGCGCCGGCTCCTCCGAACGCCGGCAGACCAAGCAAGGGGCGCAAGACGCCCAGCTCTCCGATGAAAAGCTGTTTGCCGATCCTTATGCGGTGCTGGCGGAGGTCGCCGCCGATACCGGCGTCTTGCAGAACGTCAGCGCCAAGGGCGAAGGCGGCGCACAGGCGGCCGGCCCGGCGACCGGTGCTTCCGGTGGCGAATCCTACCGCGATCCGTTCGCGCCGGATTTCTGGTCGCAGCAGGTGGCAACGCCCGTCGCCGAAGCCACCGCTGAACGCGCCAAGGTCGATGGCGATCCGCTCAAGCCCGGCGAGAAGGTCGCCACGGTCGCGGTGCCTAAGGTGAAAGCGGCCCCGGCTGCTCCCCCACTGACGGCCGCGCCGCTCGAGCCGCTGGCTACCCCGGAAAAGGCCGATGCCAAGGGCGGGCAAAAAGCCGTGCAGACCGAGGCCGGGAAGCCGTCAAGCGAAAGAAAAAAGAGCGAGAAAACACAAGGCGAGAAAGCCGCAGCCGACAAGCGCGAGGCCCAAGCCGCCGACGCCAAGGCCGAAGCGGCAAAGGCGGAAAAAACCGAAGCCGAACAGACCGCCGACAAGGGCGACAAGGCTCCGAGCAAGGACACCCTCCAGGAAGCGGCCGATATCAAGAAGGAGCTCGCCAAGGCATTCGCGCCAGGCGAAAAGCTCGCCGACGGCGTCTCGGTCGAGGCCACCGACAAGGGTGTCGTCATTTCGATCACCGACCAGCTCGATTTCGGCATGTTCGAGATCGGCTCGGCGATGCCGCGCCGCGAGCTGGTGCTGGCGATGGAAAAGATCGGCCACATCATCAACGAGAAGAAAGGCACCATCACCATCAGCGGCCATACCGATGCGCGGCCGTTCCGCAGCGACACTTACGACAACTGGCGGCTGTCCACCGCGCGCGCTCATTCGGCCTATTACATGCTGGTGCGCGGCGGCGTCGACGAAAGCCGCATCACCGAGGTCGCAGGCTTCGCCGACCGGCAGCCCAAGATCGCCTCCGACCCGATGGCGGCCGCGAACCGCCGTATCGAAATCCTGATGGCGGCCGGCGGATGAGGGGCGGAACCGTCATCGGCCGCGCGATAGAGCATTTCACCGTTTCATCGAAACGGCGAACCGCTCTATCTCCTTGTTTTGACGCAATTCCGAACGGAAAACCGTGTCGCACTTTTCCTGGAATTGCTCTGGCGCTGCTATTGATTGCCGCGGGATCGCCATCCGTGGCCTCCGCACAGGACGCCCTGCAACCCTATCAGCTGGTGCGTTCGCTGCAGCTGATCCAGGATCGCATTGCCGGCGGTGACCATGCCGCGCTGCCGATGCAGGCAAAACTCCTCGAAATGATCGACGCCCGGATGCGCGATGCGAATGCCGAGGATTTCAAGGAGCCGAAGAATTTCCGCGCCCTGCTCGTTTATGGCATGAGCGGCGGCAATCCGGTGACGGTTGCGGCGGCGGCTGCGCGCGCCATAGCAGACCCGCATAGCCTCGCCATCGCCAAGGGCGTCGTCGCCTATCTCAACGGGCGGCCGGCGGAGGCGATCGACATGCTGAAACCGATCGATCCGATGAGCGTACCGGCCGACATCGGCGCCTTCCTGGCGCTGGTCAAGGGCTCGCTGCTTGCAACCGATGATCCGGCCCAGGCGCTCGCTCTGCTGGACGAGGCGCGCCTGCTCAGCCCTGGCACGCTGGTCGAGGAGGCAGCGCTTCGCCGCTCCGTGGGCATCGCGGCCACGCAAGGCGACGCCGCCCGTTTCGCGCTGGCTTCGACCCAGTATGTCGCGTCCTATCTCTATTCGCCCTACGCCAGCCAGTTCGCCGATGCTTTCGTTTCCGGCGTCATGACGCTGCACATGGCGATCAGCCAGGATAAGATCGCCGACATCACCTCGATGATGGATCCCGAGCGCGAAAAGGTGATCTACCTGCGCATCGCGCGCCGTGCCGCGATCGACGGGATGACGGAGCTCTCGGCCTTCGCCTCGGAGAAAGCGGAACTGGGCCGCAACGGCAACGGCAACCAGGACGACCCACGCACCCAGCTCTATTCGAGCCTTTCCACCATGACGTCGGCCAGTGTCGACGACGTGCGCGCCAAGCTCGGAAAAATCGATCGCGGCAAGCTTTCGCAAAGCGACCGCGACCTGCTTGATGCCGCACAGGCTGTCGCGGGCGAAGTGGTGGCGCCGGTGAAAGCGGCCGCCAAGGCAGAAGCTGCACCAGCCGTTGCAAAAAGAGACGAGGCAAACCCGGCACCCGACGCCTCGTCCGGCAATCAAGCCGATGCGGACTTGCCCCTGGTGGAAGGGGCGATGCCGGACCAGCCGGCGGCCGCGGCGGTTGATCAAGCCAAGGACATGCCGTCGGCGGCTTCGCCGCCCCTTGCCCCACAACCAGCGCAACCAATCGCCGCAACGACGCCGGCACCACCGGCGCAGGCTGGCGTCGCACCGGTGGTGCCGGTGTCCGCGCCTGCGACAGCCCCAGATGCGCACGACCCTATCGATGCGACGCTGTCCAGCACGCGCCGTCAGCTCGACCAGATCGACCAACTACTTGGAGCAGCCCCAAAATGACCAGCGTCAACCAGACCCTGCCGGGCTTTGCTTCGACCCAGTCCCAGCCCCGGCAGCACGCTGCCGGCGACCAGGATGGGGACCAGAATTTCGGGGAGATGGTGTACCGGACAGAGAAGCCCGATCGGCCGCAGGACAGGCACACGAGCGGACCGGTCATGCCGGACGCTCATCCGGCAAAGCGCTCGCTAGCCGACAACGCCAAGGAGGGGCCGGACCCGCAAGGGAAGACCGGCTCGCAGAAAGCAGCGTCTGGAAAGTCCGCGAAGACCAACGGCCAGGCCGAGCAGGCGCAGTCGGCGGCGAGCAAGGATGCCACGGCGCAGGCCGGCAATTCCGCGCCGCTGCAGGACCGCTTGCCTTTGCTGATGGCGCTGAGCGACATGAAGCATTTCGCGCAATCGTCGGGCACGGGCGGCAAGGCTTCCGCTGACGGTGAAGAGGGCACTGGCGAGCGCGGCTCGCTGGAGCTGCGGCTGCGCGCGGGCAAGCGTGCGGCAGTCGACAATTCCGCTGAGCCGCAGTCGCGATCCGCCGGCTCGACGGCAGCGGAAGAGTCCGGGCCGGATTTCGGGCAGAGGCCGGTGAAGGCGGCAGTGGCCCTCGACATGCCGGGCCGTCGCGACGCCAACGCGTTGCCGAAGCAAGGGGACGAGCCACAGCCCGATAGCACATTGCCTCCCCCGGGTTGGCGGCCGACCTCCGCTGCCAAGGCCTCGCAACAGTCTCAATCCGCGCAGCAGGCATCGGCCAAGCCATCTTCCTCGGCCGGGCGCATGGACGTCGTCAGCCAGCAGAGCTTTCCGGCGCCGGCGCAAAACCCGATGATCGGCCAGACGACATCGGCGCTGGTTGAAGCGGTTGCCTCCGACAAGGGCGTTCAGCAGGCCTTTGCGAGCGCCTCGACGGGCTTGCAGACGACCAATTCTGTTGCCGTTCCGACACATGTGCTGAAGATCGAGCTCCACCCTTCGGAACTCGGATCGGTCATTGCCAGCCTGCGGCTCTCCGGGGAGCAACTGTCGATCGAGATGAAGCCCGAGACACACGAGGCATATCGTCGTCTGACCGCCGACAGCGACGCCATCATCAAGTCCATGCGCGGCCTCGGCTTCGACGTCGACAAGGTTACCATCCTGCAACCTTCGATAGCAGCGCCCGCAGCCAGCCGCACCGACGCGAACAGCGCCATGCCGATGTCGACAGGTCGCGACCAGCCTTCGTTCCAACCCGGGAACTCGGGCGGCAACAGCGCGGGGGGCGGTCGGCAACCAGGAAGGAACGAGGGCAATGGCGCACAGGATTTCGGGCGTGCCGCTTCGCCTTTTGGCGAGCGCGCTGGCGACGATATGTTTATATAGTTTCGCTGCCGGCACGGCCAACGCCGCCGCCAATCCCTGCGAGCCGGAAATCCTGCGTGCCGCCGATCGCTACGGCGTGCCGGCGGGCATTCTCTATGCGGTCGGCCTGACCGAGACCGGTAAGAAGGGCAGCCTTCAGCCTAATGCCTTGAATATAGAGGGAAAAGCAGTCTTTCCGCGCAGCCGGACTGAGGCGCTCGCCACGTTCGGGAATGCCCGCCGCGAGGGCAAGACATTGATCGACCTCGGCTGCATGCAGATCAACCACCACTATCATGGCGATCATTTCCGCAGCGTCGACGACATGCTCGACCCGCATCAGAACGTCGACTATGCGGCACGCTTCCTGGCGAGCCTGCACGCCCGGCATATGACCTGGTCGATGGCTGTCGCCCGCTACCATGCCGGTCCCGACAACGACCCTGCGCAAAAGGTCTATGTCTGCCGCGTCATCGCCAACATGGTCGCCACCGGCTTCGGCAAATGGACGCCGAATGCCAGCGTTTTCTGCAACCAATAGTTGCTCAATCCTGAATGCCGATCGGCCTTCGCCGGCCTATCCGCCGACGCCAATATTCGCCTGCCAACTGCCGGCGCGAATACAACTGCACAACCCCTTTTATTACGGCTCCCAAAAAAACTCCCAAGAAAATAGCTACAAGAAATGACGGTTGTTCAGGATTCGTCGAGCCGGCTACCCCTTTACGCACGGGGCAAATGCATTGATTCGGAGGGCGGGCCGATGATCGTGATCGTTGACGAGCGGGAGCTCGTGACAGAGGGTTACTCTTCACTTTTCGATCGCGAGGGCGTGGCCACGGCTGGCTTCGCGCCAGGCGAATTCGGCGAGTGGGTGAGTTCCGCCGCCGACACCGATCTCAGGTCCGTCAGGGCCTTTCTCATCGGCGACTGCCGCGATGGCGCGATATCGCCGCGCCAGATCCGCGACCGCACCGGCGCGCCGGTGATTGCGCTCAGCGAACATCACTCGCTCGAAAATACGCTGAGGCTGTTCGAAAGCGGCGTCGACGACGTCGTCCGCAAGCCTGTCCATATCCGCGAGATCCTCGCCCGTATCACCGCCATCCGCCGCCGCGGTTCCGAAGAGGCCGCCTACACCGAAGTCGGCTCGATGCGCATCTTCATGGATGGCCGCGATCCGGAGATCGACGGTGAGCCGCTGCCGCTGCCGCGGCGCGAGCGGCGCATCCTGGAATATCTGGCCGGCAACCGCGGCCGGCGCGTGACCAAGACGCAGGTCTTCAACGCCATCTATGGCATCTTCGATGACGAGGTCGAGGAGAACGTGGTGGAGAGCCACATCTCGAAACTGCGCAAGAAGCTGCGTGAGAAGCTCGGCCGCGACCCGATCGATTCCAAGAGGTTTCTCGGCTACCGGCTGGTGTTTTGATGGCCGCCCAGGGCTCATCCCGCCAGCCTCGCGCAAGACACGAGGCATAGCTTTATGGCCTCCTACCCAGGCACTGCGGAGATGTATCGATGAGCCTCTATGGAATGATGCGGACCGGCGTTTCCGGCATGAACGCCCAGGCCAACCGCTTGTCCACCACGGCCGACAACATCGCCAATTCGGATACCACCGGCTACAAGCGCTCTTCGGCCGAGTTTTCGACGCTGATCATGCCGGGCACTGGTGGCGCCTACAATTCCGGCGGCGTGACGACGACGATCCGCTCCGCGATCAGTTCGCAAGGCGTCATGCAATACACGACCTCGGTCTCCGACCTCGCCGTCAATGGCGACGGTTTCTTCGTCGTGCAGGATGCCGGCGGTACGCCCTATCTGACGCGCGCCGGCTCGTTCGTTCCGGATGCCCAGGGCAGGCTGGTCAACGCCGCCGGCTACCAGCTGATGGCCTATAGCTACGCCAATGGCGAGCCGGCCGCGACCGCCAACGGCTTCGAGGGCCTGGTGCCGGTGCAGATCTCCGACCAGCAAATGACGGCGACGCCGAGCACCGCGGGCAATTTCTCGGGCAACCTGCCGGCGGGTGCGACGCCGCCTTCTGGCCCGCTGCCCTCCGCCAACGATCCGGCCTCGCAGTACACGTCGAAAACCTCGTTGGTTGCCTATGACAATCTCGGCAACAAGAAGCTGCTCGACGTCTATTTCACCAACACCGGCGCCGGCGCATGGCAGGTCTCGGTCTTCGACCAGTCGAAGGCTACCGCAGGCACCTCCTTCCCCTATACCGGCGGCGCCTTGGCAACACAGAACCTCACCTTCGACACCACCACTGGCAAGCTTACCGGCACGAACAGCATCACGTTCACAGTCCCGGGCGGCTTGCCCCTCAAACTCGATCTCTCCAAGCTGACGCAGCTTGGCACCGGCTTCACCGTTGCCGATGCCAAGGTCAACGGCAACGCGCCGAGCGCGATCCAGAAGGTCCAGATCAGCCAGGACGGCGTCATTTACGCGCAATTCGAGGACGGCTCCACCAAGCCACTCTACAAGATCCCGCTGGCCGACGTTCAGAGCCCGGACAACCTGACCGCCATGCCGGGCAACGTCTATGTGCAGAGCACGGACTCCGGCGCCGTCCATATCGGTTTTGCCAACGAGGGCAAGCTCGGCTCCGTCGTGTCGGGAGCGCTTGAGAACTCCAACGTCGATATCGCCGAGGAACTGACCAACATGATTGCGGCGCAGCGCAGCTACACCGCCAATTCCAAGGTCTTCCAGACCGGTTCGGACCTGATGGACGTCCTCGTCAACTTGAAGAGATAAACGACGGGCGCCCGCCCGTGAAAGATCAGCATGTCGCTTTCATCCGCACTAAGCATTGCCCAGTCGGCGCTCCTGGCCACGTCCAAGCAAACCAGCGTCGTATCGCGCAATGTGGCCGATGCGTCGAACCCGGACTATACCCGCCGCATCGCTGTCGTGACCAGCACGGCGCCCGGCGCCCGGATGGTGGAAATCCAGCGCGCCGCGAATGATCTCCTGTTCCGCCAGAACCTTTCGGCGCTGTCGGCATGGAGCGGCCAGAGCGCGCTTTACAACGGCATGGATCAGCTCGATCTGTCGGTCAACGGGGTCGACAACGCGTCGTCCCCCTCGACCGCAATCGCCAATTTGCAGCAATCCCTGCAGCTTTACGCCACTACGCCATCGAACCAGAACCTCGGCACCAGCGTCGTCGACGCCGCCAAGCAGGTGGTGAATTCGCTGAACAGCGGCACCAAGGCGATCCAGGATTTCCGCACCCAGGCGGACAGCCAGATTGCCACCGCCGTCAACGACCTCAACTCGCTGCTCAGCCAGTTCCAGGACGCCAACAAGGCCGTCATCTCAGGCACCCGTTCGGGCACGGACGTGTCGGATGCGCTCGACCAGCGCGACGCGCTCCTGAAGAAGATATCGGAATATGTACCGGTTTCGACTTTCACGCGCGGCGACAACGACATGGTCATCACCACCAAGGATGGCTCGACGCTGTTCGAGACCATACCGCGCTCGGTGACCTTCACGCCGTCGGCCGGTTACACGGCCGGCACGCCCGGCAACACGGTCTACATCGACAACGTGCCGGTTTCGGCGGGCATCGCCGACAGCGCCACCGCCGACGGCAAGCTTGCGGGCCTGCTGAAGCTGCGCGACGGCGTCGCCTCGACCATGCAGAGCCAGCTCGACGAAATCGCGCGTGGCCTTGTAACGGCATTTGCCGAAACCTCGTCGTCGCAGCCCAACGCGACCGGCCTGTTCACCTGGTCCGGCGCGCCGGCAATTCCGGCCGCCGGCACCCTGGTCGACGGCCTCGCCGGCTCGATCAGCGTCAATGCCGCCTTCGATCCGAGCTCTGGCGGCAATCCGGCTCTATTGCGCGACGGCGGCGCCAACGGCGTTGCCTATGTCGCCAACACCGGCGGCGACGCATCATATTCGGACCTGCTGATCGGCTACGGCGACAAGCTGGATCAACCGATGGCTTTCGATAGCTCGGCTGGCATCACCGTCAGTGCCGGTATCTCCGACTATGCGGCCAATGCCATTGGCTGGTTCGAAGGCGTGCGCCAGCAGGCCTCGACCAATGCCGACAGCAAGCAGGCGCTGGCCGCACGCACGGCCGAGGCGCTGTCCAACGACACCGGGGTCAATGTCGACCAGGAGATGTCGCTGCTTCTCGACCTCGAGCACACCTATCAGGCCTCCGCGCATATGATGAAGACCGTGAGCGATATGCTGGACGCGCTGATGAGCGCGGTAGGATAATTCATGAAAGCGACAGCCGTCTCCTCAGCTGCCATCTCCAACGCGCTGCGTTACCAGCAAGCAAAGATGCAGGCCGACCTCGTCAAGGCGACGAAGGAATCACAGACCGGCGCGGTCGCCGATATCGGCCTGGCGCTTGGCAGCCGCACGACCCAAGCCGTCACCTTCCAGCGCGATCTCGACCGGCTGAACGGCATCGTCGATTCCAACGCGCTCGTCACCGCGCGCCTGACATCGACCCAGGATTCGCTGGGCCAGATCGCCGATACCGCGCAGAGTTTCCTGTCGGCGCTGACCAGCGGCGTGTCGGGGGACTCCTCGACCAATATCCTGCAGACCGCCGGCGCCTCGGCGCTGCAGCAGATGACGGGTATCCTGAACACCAGCGTCAACGGCGAATATTTGTTTGCCGGCACCAACACCGACGTCAAGCCGATCGACGATTTCAACGCCGCCGGCTCGCCGGCCAAGGCTGCATTCGATGCCGCCTTTTCGAGCTATTTCGGCTTTACCCAGACCGCTCCGGGCGCGGCCAACATCACCGCCGCGCAGATGGACGACTTCATCACCACGAAGGTCGAGCCGCAATTCCTGGGTTCCGGCTGGCAGACCAACTGGTCGAGCGCCACCGACAATCAGATCACCAGCCGCATTTCGCTCAACGAAACCACACAGACCTCGGTCAGCGCCAACCAGCAGGGCATCCGCAAGCTCGCAATGGCGGCCGCCATGGTCAGCAGCCTGATGACCGGCAGCATCAGCGAGGCCGCGCAGAACGCGGTCGTCACCCGCGCCCAGACGCTTGTCGGCGAAGCCATCGGCGGCATCACCCAGGTGCGGGCCGAAACGGGCCTCGCCCAGCAGCGCGTCTCCGATGCCAGCGACCGCATGAAGACCCAGGTCGACCTTTTCGAGAAGCATATCATCGATCTCGAAGGCGTCGATCCGACGGAAGCGGCCACTCGCGTCGCCGACCTAACGCAGCATATCGAGACGTCCTTCGCCTTGACCGCGCGTCTGCAGCAGCTCAGCCTGCTGAACTATCTGACCTGAACACAGAAACCGGAACGCCAGAGCGCCGACCATGTATCAATTCTCCTACGCCGACATCCAGACCGACTCCGTCGCCGATGCCAAGGACCGGGAGCGGCAGCTGCTCACCCGCTCGATCGACATGCTGGCCGCGGCAGCCGCCATTGGTACCGATTCGATGGAAGCGGTCGAGGCGCTGCATTTCACCAACCGCGTCTGGACCACCTTCGTCGAGGATCTCGGCTCCAGCGACAACGCCCTGCCCAAGGAGCTGCGCGCCAACCTGATCTCCATCGGCCTGTGGCTGCTGCGCGAGACGGAAGACATCCGCCAGGGTCGCACCAACAATTTCGAAGGATTGATCGAGGTCTCCCAGATCATCCGAGACGGTATCCAATGACCAACACGCTGAAGATATCGCTGAAGCCGAACGAGAAGATCTATATCAACGGTGCGGTCGTCCGCGTCGACCGCAAGGTCACCATCGAGCTGATGAACGACGTGCAGTTCCTGCTCGAAAGCCACGTCATCCAGGCCGACCAGGCATCGACGCCGCTCAGGCAGCTTTATTTCATCGTGCAGATCATGCTGATCAACCCGGCGGGCGCCGCGGAAGCGCGCGACATGTTCCGCCGCTCGCTGCCGATGCTGATTGCAAGCTTCGACAACCAGGACATCTGCAAAGGCCTGAAGCAGATCGACCGCATGGTCGGCGAGGATGATATCTATGAGGCGCTGAAAGCGATCCGCGCGCTCTATCCGCTCGAGCGCAAGGCGCTCGAAGACAATGACGACATTCCCGAAGCGCCGCGCGCATTGGCTGTAGGAGCATAAGATGGCCGTCGACATGACGACAACGATCCCGGTTGGCGCCAACCAGGCCAGCCAGCAGACGTCGAAGACGGCGGTGGATTACCAGTCGTTCCTGAAGCTCTTGATCGCCGAGATGAAGAACCAGGATCCGACCAAGCCGATGGATTCGACGCAGTATGTCGCCCAGCTCGCGACCTTCTCCCAAGTCGAGCAGTCGGTGCAGACCAACACCAAGCTCGACCAGATCATGCAGTCCTCGGCCTTGTCGCAGGCCGACGCGCTGATCGGCCGCTCGATCACTTCGGCCGACGGCAAGACCACCGGAACGGTGGCTTCGGTGACGCTCTCCAGCAGCGGATTGATCGCGGTGCTGCAGGACGGCACCCAGGTCCCCGTCGGCGCCGGCGTGTCGATCAAGCCTGCCGCCTAGAGCATGATGCCGAAAAGTGCGAAGCGGTTTCGGACGACATCATGCTCCATTTCTTTGATTTAGAGCCGGTTTCGCATAGAGTCGGCCCATGAACGAGGCCGACGCCCTCGATATCGTCCAGTACGCGGTGTGGACGGTTCTTACCGCTTCCGCCCCGGTGGTGCTGGTGGCGATGGTGGTCGGCATAGGCATCGCGCTTATCCAGGCGCTGACCCAGATCCAGGAAATCACGCTGACCTTCGTGCCGAAGATCGTCGCCATCATGCTTGTGGTGGCGCTGACCGGCCCGTTCATCGGCAGCCAGATCTCGGCCTTCACCAACGTCATCTTCGAGCGCATCGAACACGGTTTCTGACGCAAAGCTGAAGGCGAGCGTCTGACGTAATTCCAGGAAAAGTGTGAGCGGTTAAGTTCGCCGTCATCGCCGTAACCTTCCCCGGAATTGCGTCTGACGGCATCGGCGCAAGCCGGATGATCGCTTGCCCTGCGCGCCGAGGCGAAAAACGGGAAATAGCCAGAAATTGGTCCAGACCGGCCAGACGCTTGGTTTAAACCTTCGCCGACGCATTTTCGCCTTTGCCATCCTGTTGTTGGGTCGCACTCTTTGGCGAGTCGCCGGCCCATCCGGGCCGGCGAACTTATATAGCGGACGAAGGCGCAACCATGATCGACGACGAGCCGGAAAGCGAACGCGTCTCCGCGCTGGCGCCGTTCCGGCATGGCATCTTCCGCGCCGTCTGGTCGGCCAGCCTGGTGTCGAATTTCGGCGGCCTGATCCAGGGCGTGGGCGCCGCCTGGATGATGACCACGATCGCCACTTCGTCCTATCAGGTGGCACTGGTCCAGGCTTCGACCACCTTGCCGATCATGCTGTTCGCGCTCGTTGCCGGCGCTATCGCCGACAGCTTCAACCGCCGCAAGGTGATGCTGGTGGCGCAGACCTTCATGCTGGTCGTCTCCGCGCTGCTGACCTTGTTCACCTGGTTCGGCTGGATGACGCCGTGGACGCTGCTTGCCTTCACCTTCCTGATCGACAGCGGCACGGCGCTGAACAGCCCGTCATGGCAGGCGTCGGTCGGCGACATGGTGCCGCGCGCCAAGGTGCCGGCTGCGATCGCGCTCAACTCGCTGGGCTTCAACATCACCCGCAGCGTCGGTCCGGCCATCGGCGGCGTCATCGTCGCCGCTGCGGGTGCGGCGGCCGCCTTTGCCGCCAACGCCGTCAGCTATATCGGCCTGATCATCGTGCTGTTCCGCTGGAAGCCGGCGCTGCCCGAGCAAACCCTGCCGCGCGAGTCGCTGGGCGCCGCGATGGGCGCCGGCCTGCGCTATGTCGCCATGTCGCCCAACATTGGCAAGGTTCTGGCGAGAAGCTCGGCCTTCGGCTTCAGCGCCGGCGCGGTGCTGGCGCTCCTGCCGCTGGTGGCGCGCGACGTCGTCAAGGGCGATGCGCTGACCTATGGCATCATGCTCGGCGCCTTCGGTATCGGCGCGGTCGGCGGCGCGCTGATCAGCGTGCGGCTGCGGCAGCTGCTGTCCAGCGAGGTGATGGTGCGCATGGCGTTTGCCGGCTTTGCGCTTTGCGCCTTCAACGCCGCCGTGAGCCAGAATGCCTGGCAGACTTCCGCCGGCCTGCTCATCGGCGGCGCCTGCTGGGTCATCGCGCTCTCGCACTTCAACGTCACGGTGCAGATGTCGACGCCGCGCTGGGTGGTCGGGCGCGTGCTGTCGATCTACCAGACGGCGACTTTCGGCGGCATCGCGCTGGGCAGCTGGATCTGGGGCGTGGTCGCCGACGCGCATGACGCTGAAACCGCGCTGGTCGCGGCGGCGGTCGCCATGCTCGCCGGCGGCGCCATCGGCTTCGTCCTGCCCTTGCCGCGGCAGACCGTCCTCAACCTCGATCCGCTCAACCGCTTCAAGGAGCCGATGCTGGCGCTCGATCTCAAGCCGCGCAGCGGCCCGATCGCCATCATGATCGAGTACATTATCCGCGAGGACGACGTACCGGAATTCCTGGCCACCATGGCGGAGCGCGGCCGTATCCGCCGCCGTGACGGCGCCCGCAATTGGACGCTTGCGCGGGATCTCGAAAATCCGTCGGTGTGGATCGAGCACTACCATACGCCGACCTGGGTCGAGTATATCCGCCACAACCGGCGCGCCACCCATGCCGACGCCGTGGTCGGCGAACGCATCCGCGCGCTGCACAGCGGCGACGAGCCGCCGCGCGTGCGCCGCATGATCGAGCGCCCGACCACCGCGGGCACGACGCTTGTCTCACCCAAAGGCCCGATCGATCATTAGATCTGCGTGGTATTTTGCAGGCATGATGGGATCGTCAGCGGCAACTTCCAACGTCATCGGCTTCTTTGTTACTGTTCGGGTCACTACGCAGTTCCAACTGGATAGACCAAAATGGTCTCGATCATTGAATACGCCGAACGTCACTTTGACGGCACTGATGCGTTGTGGCGAGAGGCATTCCCCAACGATGCGCCTTGGAACGCGGCCCGCATTTCAATCGCTGAGAAGTTGCGGTTTCAACCAAACCTGCTTTTGGTGGCGATCCAGGCCGACCGCGTCGTCGGATCGATCATGGCCGGGTATGACGGCCACCGAGGCTGGATATCGCGGATTGCGGTCCTGAAATCCCATCGGAAGAAAGGGATCGGCGAGGCCCTCGTCCATGAAGCCGAAACGCGGCTCGCCAACCTTGGATGTGTAAAGATCAACCTGCAAGTTGTCGTTTCCAACTCGGCGGTTCTTGGGTTCTACCGGAAGTGCGGATACGAGGTCGAAGAGCGCGTAAGCATGAGCAAGTTGCTGCCGAAGTGCTAAGCACTGCTTCCTGCGGATCGAGCGCCTGACGGCCCTTGTCGCAGCTAGTGGCCGGTGATGCTGTCGGCCAGGGCGGCAAGCTTCGATGTATGCGCAAGTCCCGCGGCCTCGCGGTTATCGGCGACGCGATAGAGCTGGTACATCGAGTGGACGCCCAGCCAACGGAGCGGTTCGGGCTCCCAGGGCCGCACCTTGCGGTTGACCCAGGGCAGCCGCGTCAGCTCGGTATCCTGGCCGAGCACGAGATCGGTCAGCGTGCGTCCCGACAGGTTGGAACTCGACACGCCGAGCCCGACATAGCCGCCGGCCCAGCCGATGCGTGTCGTGGGATCCAGGCCGACCGTCGTGCACCAGTCGCGCGGCACGCCGAGCACGCCGCACCAGGCGTGATCGATGCGGCACGCCGTGGTCTGCGGCAGGAGCGTGGTCAGGATGGTGTGCAGCTGGTCGATCGTCGCCTGCTGCGTCTGCCCGTTGACGTCGGTGCGCGATCCATAGCGGTAGGGCACGCCGCGCCCGCCCATGGTGATGCGCCCCTCGCGCGTGCGCTGGGCGTAGCAATAGGCATGCGCGGCATTACCGAGCAGCTCATGCCCCTCCCAGCCGATCTTGCGCCAGATCTCTTCCGACAGCGGCTCGGTGACGATCTGCGCGCTGTTGAGCGCCAGCCAGGTCCGCTCTTCCCCTGGGATTCCGGCGGTGAACCCCTCCGTGGCGCGGATGATGGTTTCAGCCCGCACCGTGCCGCGATCCGTGGCCACGCTGCCCTTGGCGATCGTCGTCACCGTCGTCTTTTCATAGATCGAAACACCGAGACGCTCGACCGCAGCCGCCAGCCCGCGCACCAGCTTGGCCGGCTGCACCCGCGCCTGGCCGCGGATGACGAAGCCGCCGAGTACATTTCGGATATTGATGCGTGCCCGCGCGGCCTCGGCGTCGAGCGGTTCGATGCGTTCGGGGTCGGCGTCCCAGGAGCGGATCGTCTCGCATTCCTCGCGCACGCGTTCCAATTGCGCCGGATTGGTGGCGACCGTCAGATTGTCGACGCGACGGATGTCGGCGTCGATGCCTTCCTCGGTTGCCACCCGGATCACACCTCGTCGACGCAACCGGCCATCGCCCTCTGCATGGCGGTGACGCCTTGTCGTGTCGACGTCGTAAGGTACTTCTCGCGCGACCACCCGAAGCCGCCCGACAGCCAGCCGCCATTGCGCCCTGAGGCACCGAAGCCGGCGAACTCCCGTTCGATGAGCACGATGCGCAGCGATGGCTTCGCCTTCTTCAGATAATAGGCGGTCCACAGTCCGGTATAGCCGGCGCCGACGATCGCGATGTCCACCTCGATGTCGCCTGGCAAAGGCAGACGCGGCGCGGGGACAGCACCGATATCCGCATACCAGAACGAGATGTCGCCGTTGCGCTTGACTTGCATGGGATGGCTTCCAGGAGTGGTGGGCGTGTTATTGGCCGGGCTGTCGACCGGGTCAACCTTCGCCGGCCAGGTCCCGCCGCGCCTTGTCGAGTTCTTCGGCATAGCGGCGCATCAGATGGCTTTCGGTGAGCAGGCCAAGCACGATGCGCTCGTCGAAGTCCTCGACCACCGCCAGCTCTTCAGCCCCGGTGCGCTGGAAGGTCTCGGCGGCGGTCTGGACGTTCATCGAAGGCACTAGCACCGCGTCCTTGAACTGGGCCAGCGCGCTCACCGGCGTCTCACCGTCGGAGCGATCGCTGTGCAGTTCCGGCACCAGCAGCATGCCGACATATTGGTCGGCCTGCTCGACGGCGATGACCCGCTGCGCCGAGCCAAGCAGGATCTCTTTGCGGAATTCGTCAAGAGTGGTCGAGGCGGGAATGGTGCGGACATCCTTGCGCATCATCGAGCCGACGGTGAGGCTGCGCATCCAGCCGACGTCATGGGCGCTGCGGATCGTTTCGCCGCGCAGGTGGAAACGCCAGGTCGAGAAGGAGTAGCCGAAGGTTTCGCGCACCAGGATCGCCGACATGATCGAGGCCGCCAGCACCACGCCGGTGAGCGTCAGGTCGCGGGTCGATTCCAGCGCCAGGAACGTCATGGTCAGCGGACCGCCGACGACGCCGACCGCAAGCGAGGTCATGCCGACGACGGCGGCGACCGCCGGGTCGATGCCGGCCGAAGGCGCGGTCAGCGCCATGACGCCGGCAAAGACCTTGCCGAGCAGCGCTCCCAGGAACAGCGAGGCGAAGAACAGGCCGCCGCGGAAGCCGGAGCCGAGCGAGATGGCGGAGGCTGCCAGCTTCATCACGAAGACGCTCGCCACCACCGGAAGCGCGTAATTCATGGCGAACTCGCGATGCAGCGCGCCATGGCCGCTGGACAGCACTTGTGGCGTGACCAGCCCGAGCAAGCCGACGAAGATGCCGCCGATGAAGGGCCTGACCGACGCGTCGATCGACAACCGCACAAAGAGCCGCTCGACGATGCTCACCAGATGCATGATCGCGATCGAGGCAGCCCCGCCGAGCAGGCCCAGCAGCAGGAACGGCACATACTCGCTGGCGGTCAGATTCGGCAGACCTGAGAGTTCCAGCGGGAACGGCACGCCGCCGAACACTTCCGCCGTCAGCGAGGCGCAGATCGCCGCCGCCATCACCGGCGCCACATTGGCGACGGAGTAGATGCCGATGACCAGTTCGAAACCGTAGAAGGCGCCGGTGAGCGGCGCGTCGAAGGCGGCCGAGATCGCGCCGGCCGCGCCGCAGCCGACCAGCATGCGAACGTCGTTGCGGCGCAGCCGGAAGGCGCGCGCCAGCCGGGAAGCTATGCCGGAGCCGATCTGCGTATAGCCGGCTTCCAATCCGACCGAGGCACCGAAGCCGCTGGAAATCATCGTCTGCGCCACGATGATGAAAGTGTCGGTGAGCGACATACGCCCGCCATAGAGCGCGTTGGCCTCGATCGGGTCGACCGGCGTGCGAAATTTGCGCTTTCGCAGCCAGATCACGGAAAGGCCGAGCAGCAAGCCGCCGATGGCTGGGAACATCGCCTGCACCGGGTCGGAAAGCGAGAACATCGCCGAAAGCCGGCCGCCCGGCTGCACGTCGAAGAGCAGGTAGTGCATGCCTTGCACCATCGCGCTCATGCCGGTGACCAGCGCGCCCGCGATCACGCCGACCATGCCTGCCATCAGCACGATCACGATGCCGCGTGCCTCGAGCACGGGGAGCGAGCTGATCAGCACCGCGCGAAGCCGGCGGGCGTAGACTTGTGGGTCGTTTCTGGCAGGCAACGGGGCGGCTCGCCGGTATGCGAAAGATAAACAACTGCCGTGCCTGATACGCGCGGCGGCTTTGCGTGGCAACCGCAATGCCGACCGCTTGTGGCGCCATTTTGGCGTTGCGCGAAATAGCCCTAAACAAGACTCTTCGCGCGACCAAGGAGATAGACTTAGTCAGGTACGGGGATGGTCAGCGGGCCGCAATCATCCTCGGCGACGAAGATCGCCAGCAGCTCCGCCGGCTCGGTGGCGCTGGCATTCTCGGCGAACGCGTGGATCGTGCCGGGCGCTTCGAACCAGGTCTGGCCCTTTGTGTAGGTCATCGCTGGCCCGCCTTCCAACTGCGAACGCAGCGCTCCCTTGATCACGAAGGCCGTGACCGAGCCGGGGTGACGGTGTCGCGGCGTATAGGCATTGGGAAGGAATTCGACCAGCGCCGTGGTGATCGAATGCCCCGGCACATTCGGCAGCTTTTCGCAGGAGAGCGGCCTGACCGTAGTGGTCGGGCGCGCAGTGGCCCCCTCCCCGGCATCGGCCGCCATCATGTGGATGAGCGCGTCCGTCCCACCAGGAGCGGTGATTGCCCTGTTGTAATGGACAACAGCCACGCCAAGCAGCCCAGCAGCGACTGTGGCGGCACCGAGCAGAGTGAGGCTTCGGGAAGAGACATCTTCGATCATGGCGGCAACTCCTTCGCTCACCCGGCCAGGCGAAAGCCGGCGCGCCAGCCGAGCTCGCTGACCGCCTTGTCGGTCGCGATGTAGCCGTTCGGCTCCGCGACGTTGAATGCGCCCTGCGCTCCCCGCTCCACGGCAAGCAGTGCCGCGTAAGCAGCGGCATCGACATGGACCGCCGGCTCCGCGGCGGTTTCCGCGCCGGTGCCCGGCCCGTAGAGATGGCCGTTGCGCAGCACGATGCCGGTGATTGGCGAAGCGCCGAGCACATGCCTTTCCAGCGCAATGACGCCGCCGACGCTGACGGCGCGGCCGCCTTCGGCGCCGCTGTCGAGCGGGTCCGTCTCGGCATGCGGTTCGGACCCCGGCGCGTAGACCCAGGCGATGCTTTGCGCGATCAGCCGCTTCGCCCCGGCCGCCTTCGCCGTATCGACCAGGTTGCGGGTTCCTTCATCGCGGATGCGGGCGTTTCTTACGCCCGCCTCGGCCATCCGCGACGGATCGAGCCCGGGCGGCAGGTCGGTAAGCTGGTGGATGACGATTTCCGGCTTCGCCGCAACGACCGCCGCGCGCAGTGCGCTCGCATCGAACACATCGACCACCACCGGATCGGCGCCGAGCGCTCGAAGATCCTCGGCCTTTGCCGCGTGTCGCGTCGTCGCGGTCACCTGATGACCGGCCGCGAGCAGCTGCGGAATCAATCGGCGGCCGATCGCGCCCGAACCGCCGGCAAGAAAAATACGATAGCCCATCGTCTTTCACTCCTTGTCGCGATAATATCAGTATACGAACAACATATAAGAGCTATGATATTATGCGCAAGGGCAATCCATCCATTCCAGCTCCCGGCGAAGGCAAGCGCGGCGAGCAAGGCTATCTGGGCTATCTGCTGCGCCAGGCGGCCGGCGCCTACCGCCTGAAGGTAGAGCGGGCGCTCGATGAATTTGGCGTGACGCAGGCGCAGTTTGCAGCCCTCACCATGGTTTCGGCCTATCCCGGCATATCCAACGCCGATCTGGCCCGGCTGGCGGTGCTGACGCCGCAGACCGTGAGCGTGATCGTCGGCAATCTGGAAAAGGCCGGCTCCCTCATCCGGCGGCCGCATGCGGTCCACGGCCGCATCCAGCATCTCGACCTCAGCGAAGACGGCCAAGCCTTGCTGAAGAAATGCCGGGAACGCGTATACAAGCTTGAAGATCAACTGACCGCCGGCCTCTCCGCCGAAGAGGAACAGGCCGTGCGGCGCTGGCTGGTCGCCGTCGCAACCGCGGACGCGGTACAGGCCTGAAGCCGGTCGCTGTCAGGTCGGCGCGCCGCCCTCTGTTTCATAGAGCGTGAGCTTGCGGTCGCCGATGCCGAGCTCGGCCCAGCGTGCCCGCCACTCGGCGATATGCGCCGACTTGAAATGCGCTTCGAGCGCGGCGCGGTCGCGCCACGCTTCCGAAACATGGATGAGCCCGGCGTCCAGCACATCCTGCGCGTAGGAATAGCCGAGGCAGCCCGGCTCGGCGCGGCTCGCCGAGATCATTCGTTGCATCGCCGGCTTCGCATGTTCGAGCCCGTCGGGCGGCACCCGAACCGTGCCGATGATCAGGAGCATGTGACTTTCCTTTCGCCATGCATGTCGCCCAAAAGTGCGCAGCGGTTTTGGGGGAACGACATGCATCAAGACAAAGACCTGAAGCGCGTCGCCCTGAATCCATTTTCGGCGCGACGCGCTTTAAGGCCGCGATGAGGTCCCGTAGCCACTCTCCCACCTTCGCGCAAGCTTGGCCGGTTACGGTCGGGAGCCTGCTGTGTGTGTGGCGGCTCTGGATCTGAGGACGACATGGCGATCAGCGAAACACTTGCGCCCGGTGCGGTGGCCAAGAACGGCCGCGACGTCTTCTTCGCGCTGGGCATCGTCTTCATCCTGGCGGTGCTGTTTTTGCCGATCCCCGCCTTCCTCATCGATATCGGCCTCGCCTTCTCGATCGCGCTTTCAGTGCTGATCCTGATGGTCTCGCTGTGGATCCAGCGACCGCTCGACTTCTCGTCCTTCCCGACCATACTGCTGATCGCCACGATGCTGCGGCTGTCGCTCAACATCGCCACCACGCGCATGATCCTGTCGCACGGCAATGAGGGCACGCATGCCGCCGGCTATGTCATTTCCGGCTTTTCGAAGCTGGTGATGTCGAGCGACTTCGTCATCGGCCTCATCGTCTTCATGATCCTGATCGTGGTGAATTTCATCGTCATCACCAAGGGCGCCACCCGTATCGCCGAAGTCGGCGCGCGCTTCACCCTCGACGCCATCCCCGGCAAGCAGATGTCGATCGACGCCGACCTTTCCGCCGGCATGATCGACGAGAAGACCGCGCAATTGCGCCGACGCGAGCTGGAGGAAGAATCCTCCTTCTTCGGCTCGATGGACGGTGCCTCGAAATTCGTGCGCGGCGACGCCATCGCCGGCTTGATCATCACCGCCATCAACATCGTCGGCGGCATCGCCATCGGCTACCTGCGCCATGGCATGGGCCTCGGCCAGGCGGCCGATGTCTTCATCAAGCTGTCGGTCGGCGATGGCCTCGTCACCCAGATCCCGGCCCTCATCGTTTCGCTCGCCGCCGGCATGCTCGTCTCCAAGGGCGGCACGCGCGGCTCGACCAACCAGGCGGTGTTCGGCCAGCTCGGCGCGCATCCGCGCGCGCTCTACGTCGCGTCCTCGCTGCTGGTCATCCTCGGCCTGATGCCCGGCCTGCCGCTGTTCCCCTTCTTCGCGCTCGCCGGCGCCATGGCCAGCCTCGGCTACATCATCCCGCTGCGCCAGAACCGCGAACTTGCTGCCGTCGAGGCCTTGAAGACGCAGGAGAAGGCCAACAAGGTCGAGGAGGAAAAGAACTCGGTCAAGGCCTCGCTGGTCACCGCCGAGATCGAGCTCCTGATCGGCAAGCAGCTCTCGACCAGGCTGATGGTGGCGCATCAGGAACTCGTGTTCCGCATGTCGAAGATGCGCAAGAAATTCGCCCAGCAATACGGCTTCGTGGTGCCGGAAATACGCGTCGTCGACGACTTCGCCATTCCGCCGAAGAGCTATCAGATCAAGGTGCACGGCACGGTGGTCGCCGAATACCAGATGCGCGTCGGCGAAATCATGGTGCTGCTCGGCACGCGCGGCGTGCCGGAAATCCCCGGCGAGGAAATCCGCGAGCCGGCCTTCGGCATGCGCGCCTATTCGGTGCTCGAAACCTTCGCCGAGGACTTGAAGCGCGAGAACTTCACCTTCGCCGACAACATGTCGGTGTTGCTCACGCATCTTTCCGAGGTCATCCGCAACAACCTCCCGCAGCTTCTATCCTACAAGGACATGAAGGCGCTGCTGGAGCGGCTCGACCCGGAATACCGCAAGCTCGCCGACGAGATCTGCACCTCGCACATCTCCTATCCGGGCCTGCAGGCTGTGCTGAAACTGCTGCTCGCCGAGCGCGTCTCGATCCGCAACCTGCATCTGATCATCGAGGCCATCGCCGAGATCGCGCCGCATGTGCGCCGCACCGAGCAGATCGTCGAGCATGTGCGCATCCGCATGGCGCAGCAGATCTGCGGCGACCTGTCCGAGAGCGGCACGCTCAAGGTGCTGCGGCTCGGCAACCGCTGGGACCTCGCCTTCCACCAGAGCCTCAAACGCGACGCCAAGGGCGAGGTGCGCGAATTCGACATCGATCCGCGCCAGCTCGAGGAATTCGGCCAGGACGCGACCAAGGCGATCCGCAAGCATCTCGAGGCCGGCGAGCGCTTCGTGCTCGTCACCGCGCCCGACGCGCGTCCCTATGTGCGCATGATCATCGAGCGGCTGTTCACCACGCTGCCGGTGCTCAGCCATGTCGAGATCGCCAAAGGCGTCGAGATCAAGGTGCTCGGAACGATCTCGTGAACACGCTCTCGCAAGGCGTCATCATCGCCGCCTTCCTGGCCTTCTGCCGCATCGGCGCCTGCTTCATGCTGATGCCGGGCCTGTCGAGCGCCCGCGTGCCGCTGCAGATCAGGCTATTCGTCTCGCTCGCCGCCACTGGCGGCCTGCTCGCCTTCCTGTGGGACCGCATCTACCCGTTCGTCGATCCGCGCCCGCAGATCCTGGCGCCGATGATCGTCTCCGAGCTTCTGGTCGGCGGGCTGATCGGCGCCATGACGAGGCTCTACATGGAAGCGCTGCGCTTCATGGGCTCGGCCATAGCCATGATGATCGGCTACGGCGGTTCAGGCGGACCGGCGATCGAGGAGCCGGAACCGCAGGCAGCGCTTGCCGCCATCATCTCGTTCTCGTCGCTGCTCTTGCTCTTCGTCTTCGACTTCGACCACGAGATCGTCAAGGCGCTGGTCGCCTCCTACACGGTCGCCCCCGTCAACGTCTTCTTCAATCCGCAGGCCGCCCTCGTCGACGTCACCGACACCGTGTCGGACGCCTTCTTCCTGGTCATCCGCCTGGGCAGCCCCTTCGTCGCCTATGCCATCCTGGTCAATCTGACGATCGGCTTCGTCAACAAGCTGACGCCGCAGATCCCGGTCTATTTCATCTCGCTGCCCTTCGTCATCGCCGGCGGGATGATCATCTTCTATTTCGCCGTCGGCACCTTGCTATCGCTCTTCGTCGACGGCTTCGTCGATCTCACGCTGGCAAGATAGGCGCCATGACCACGCGAAAAGACCGCCTGAAGAAACTGGTCAAGGTGCAGGAGCAACTGAAGGCGCTGCACGAGACGCGCCATGCCGGCTTACTCGCGGCCGCGGCCAGGGCGGAAGCGGAGGCCAAGGAACTGATCGACCGTTTCGACACCGACGGCTCGCTGGCGGGCCTGTTCCCGGCGCTCTACCATCGCCGCATCACCGACGCGCTCGGCCGGCAGAAACAGAACCTGGAGGATGCGCGCCAGGAGGCGTCGCTGATCGCCACCGCGACGGCTCGCACCAACATGGTCGAGCGCGCCTACAAGGACGTCCGCCGCCGCGACGAGCGCGAGCGCTCCGACCGCGAACGGCTCGATCTCATCACGCAAAAGCGGGCCGAAGAGTAGTAATTCTGCCTATAACCCGACTCACGGACTACACCATGTGAACGGCCGCTTCGCGCCTCATTGCGCTCGTTAGGCTTAGCCCGTACGTCATCTACAAAGCAGACAACCAAGCATTCAATGACGTCGGCATTTAGCCGATGCGACTTGGGCGCAGGTTCGTTGCACTCTCCTTTTCCACGGGATCAAATTTTCCTCCGGCTGCCAGATTGCGACAGCCGTTTCGTCAGCCGGCGCAGGCGAGACATTGAACTATCCTTTTCAAGGGCAATCAAAATCTGATCGGGATCGGTGACGCCTCGACCGAACAGGCTCATCACTTTGCCCGCCACCTGCTCGCGATGATCGATGCGAACGATCTGGTGGCTGGTGCAGAACTCGATCACCGCCTTTGCTAAAAGCGCGACTTGAGCGGGGTCCGCCGCTCCGTTTTCTATCATCCGGTAAACCCCAATCCCAATTGCGTCGTCCGCCCAGCGCTCTGCGGAATTCATCATGAGCAAAACTGCCGCCAGCACCCCTTGGTTCCAAACGACATAAGGGGCGCCGCCAGGCGTGCGCAGTGGGGCTCCTCATCAAGTGGTAAGCCGGCTGCCCGAATAGCTGATTTGAGTTGGGCCGGGACAGAGGCAGCATCGAGCCATTACGTATGAGGTGTTTGAAATGGCTGATGACATTTACATCCAGGCATACCGGCGCGGGAACGTGGAGGCGGTCAACGCACTTCTGAAAAGGCAATACCCCGACGACGAAGAACGGTTGCGAGTTTTGGAAATGTTTGACGACAGCGGCCTATGGTCGATCGGATGGCAGCTGGAGCATGGCGGGATCGCGGAAGTGCGGGCCTATCTGGGAGGATGATTAGCCAGTTTCATCCCCCATTACTCACTAGGGCGTAGCGATACACGTATTGCTTGTACGACATACCTCCTTGTGCAAGCGTCCTGGATGCTGAACGGGCGTATAGTCGCCTTTAGCCGGCGCCCTGTATCTTTTCCGTGCCCCCGCCGGTCAGGCCCGGCTCGCGCGTTTACCCGCCGCCGGCCGGGCCGCAGCCCTGTCGCGCTTCGCCTCGCCAGTTGAGCAGCATGTTGGCGTTCATGTTGTGCCGCCGGCTATCTCCGAGACCTATGAAACCGGCACCAAAGTCTCCGCCACGACCCCTCGTGGCGCGAAGCAGACGACCGACCCACACATCCGCATTCCGCCTCCCTTTTCCCGCAAGCCTGCCACAAGCTTGTTCAGTCATTGTGCGGATAACAGAACCGGCAAAGGGCGGACTTTCTTGGCCATCTCCCCACCCAGCGACATCGTCATGGACGTTGCCCGCGCAGCGGAGCCGGCCGATGTCGAGGCCGCGCGCGCGGCGCTCGCGAGAAGGGCGAATGGCACCTCGGCACCGTTCTCCGTCGATCCATCCGCCACGGCCGATGCCGGCTCCGTGCTCTCGCGCGCCACGGCCGACAAGGCGGAAGCCGCCAATCCGGCCAAGAAGTTCCAGCGCTTCGAAGCGATGGTGCTGACGACCTTCATCCAAAACATGATGCCCAAGGACACCGAGGGCGTTTACGGCAAGGGCCTGGCCGGCGACATGTGGAAATCGCAGCTCGCCGAAAAGGTGGCCGACGTCATGGCCGCGCATGGCGGCATCGGCATCGCCAAATCGATGCTGGCCGACCATTATCTCGACGGCAAGCACAAGGTGCCGGTCGGTCCCGTTGCCGGCGGGCCGCAGAAAACCGAGATCGACCAGCAGACCATGCGTTCGACGTCGATGCTCGAGGAGCTGGAGCGCAAAGCCGCACGGTCGATGACCGGTGACGACACGACCATAAAAACGGATATCAAGATCTAGGGACCTACATGGCCGACCAAACGGACCTTTCCAATCTTCCGGCGCGGACCAACGCAATGGAAGCGCCCGCCGCCGCACGACCCGGCAACCTCGCCGCCATCATCGGCCGCATCGAGGAAGTCGTGGACGAGGAGACCGCCGGTATCCGCAGCGGAACAGCCTATGACCTCAAGGCCTCCAACGCGCGCAAGAGCCGGTACCTCTACGAGCTGAACCGTGCCATGAAGGGCGCCAACGAGATCGAATTCCTCGAGCAGCATCGCGAAGGTCTGCTGCGGCTGCGTCAGAAACTGGCGAAGAACGAAGCTGCGATCCTCGCCCATCTCAACGCCGTCAACGAGGTCGCCACACTCCTGAGGAACGCCATCCAGCGCGCCGATACCGACGGCACCTATTCGGTGGGCGAGTTCGGAATGGCGCGGGCCTGACAAGATGATCAAGGCGCAAGGTCAGATCCGGTGATAAAATTCCTCGCCGCCGCGCTGTGGATTTGCGCCGTGACGCTTGGCGCGGTGTTTTATTCCTTCCAGGCGGCCGGCCAGCGCGGCGTGGGCGAACCGCCGAAGCCGATGCTGGGCGGCCTCGACTATGTCAAGGCCGACATGATCTCGGTGCCGCTGCTGCGCGACGGCAGGATCGAGGGCTACTTCCTCACCAAGCTCGTCTACACGGTGGAACCGGACCAGATAAAGAAGCTGTCGATCCCGGCGCAGGCGCTGATGACCGACCAGGTCTATTCCTATCTCTACTCCAACCCGCAGATCGATTTCACCAAGAAGGAATCGATCGATCTCGACGCTTTCCGCAAATCGATCCGCGACACCATCAACACCCGCGTCGGCGTCGATCTGGTGCACGAGGTGCTGATCGACCAGGTCAACTTCCTCTCCAAGGACGATATCCGCGACAACGCGCTTCGCCGCCGCAAGAATGCCGGCGACACAGCGGCGGCGATGACCAAGCCCTTCCAGGAACATTGATCGCCCGCAGCGGTTTTCCGTCCGGGATTGCGTAAAGACAAGAGCGAAAGCAGGTCAGCGATTCTGTCAAACGCTGACCTGCTCTCGCCCGTGATGCGACATGACGCATGGTGACCGCGTTGACGTTAACGTCAACTCGAAGCTATATGCGCCGGTGACAGGCGACCGCGCAGCGCGGGGCGCCTACCTCGCCCAGCGGCTCGACAAGCCGGTGCGCGTCAACGCAACGAACGAGGAGAACCGCCATGGGCGTTCAGGAGATTGCCGACAAGATCAAGTCGCGCGTGGCAAGCGCGGGCTTCGAGCATTCGGTCAAGTTCGACACCGGCAGCGACGGCGTCATCGTCATCGACGGCGCGACCGTCTCGACCACCGACGCGCCGACCGACTGCACCGTCAAGCTCTCGCTCGACGATCTGGATTCGCTGATTGCCGGCGACCTCAATCCGACCATGGCCTTCATGTCGGGCAAGCTGAAGGTCGAAGGCGACATGACGGTCGCCATGGCGCTGAGCCAGCTGCTCGGCTGACCGCTTAAAACTCGATGCGGCGCGACCCAAAAAGGGTGACGCCGCATCGACAATTCTCTCGGATCAACCCCGTCAGGCGACGAAGCCCAGCGCCTTGATCTTGCGGCCGGCGGCCGTGATCGTGCCCTTGGCGCCGTCCAGCGCGCCGTCCTTCAACTCCAGCGCCAGAAGCCGGTGCCGCTCATAGGGGCCAGGCATGGCGAGCGTCCCGGTGCGGTCGGCCGAGAAGCCGAACCGGCCGTAATAGGGCGCGTCGCCGACGAGCAGGATCGCGCCATGGCCGAGCCGCGCCGCTTCGGCGACCGCATGCCGCATCAGCGCCGAGCCGATGCCGCCGCTCTTCAATCCCGGCTCGACCGCGAGCGGACCGAGCAGGAGCGCCGGGCCGCCCTCGCCCAGCCTAACATCCCAAAGCCGCACCGTGCCCACGACCGCGCCCGACGCGTTGCGCGCGACAAAGGCCAGGCCTTCCGAAGGCCGGCGGCCGCGCCGCAGCTTCTCGGACGACTTCTTCCTGCGGTTCGGCCCCATGGCCCGGTCGAGCAGCGTTTCGCGCGCCACGGCGTCGCCTGCGCCTTCGCCAACGATGACGAAGGCGCCGGCAATCTCCCCCTCAAGGGGGAAGATTCCGACCGCGCCACTGTCAACGATGAAATTTGCCATATCCATTTCCGCGATCCTTCACGAGCGGAGATCTGTTCCACAAGCGAGCCCGGGCGGGCGACACGCGCCCACCTGGGATGATCTGAGCGGTCCTTGCGAACCGGTCAGATCACGTAGGATCGGAGGGGCTCGAAGCCGTTGAAAGCGACCGCCGAATAGGTGGTCGTGTAAGCTCCGGTGCCCTCGATCAGCACCTCGTCGCCGATGCTCAGCGACAAGGGCAGCGGATAAGGCGTCTTCTCATACATCACGTCGGCCGAATCGCAGGTCGGGCCGGCGAGCACGCAAGGCGCGGTCTCCGAGCCATCATGGCGGGTGACCAGCGGATAGCGGATCGCCTCGTCCATGGTCTCGGCGAGACCGCCGAACTTGCCGATGTCGAGGAACACCCAGCGCACATTGTCGTTGTCGGCCTTCTTCGAGATCAGCACGACTTCCGACTTGATGACGCCGGCATTGCCGACCATGCCGCGGCCCGGCTCGATGATCGTCTCGGGCAGCGCGTTGCCGAAATGCTTGCGCAGCGCCGAGAAGATCGCCTGGCCATAGGCCTGGGCGACCGGCACGTCCTTCAGGTAACGGGTCGGGAAGCCACCGCCCATGTTGACCATCTTCAAGACGATGCCTTCCTCGGCGAGCGTCGCGAATACCTTCTTGGCGTCGCCAAGCGCGCGGTCCCAGGCGGTCAGGTCGGTCTGCTGCGAACCGACATGGAACGACACGCCATAGGCGTCGAGGCCGAGGTCCTTGGCATGGCGCAGCACGTCTACCGCCATCGCCGGAACGCAGCCGAATTTGCGCGACAGCGGCCATTCGGCGCCTTCACCGTCGGTCAAAACGCGGCAGAACACGCGCGAGCCGGGGGCGGCGCGGGCGATCTTCTCCACCTCCTCGACGCAGTCCACCGCGAACAGGCGGATGCCGAGCTGGTAGGCGCGTGCGATGTCACGCTCCTTCTTGATGGTGTTGCCGAAAGAAATGCGATCGGCTGGCGCGCCAGCATCCATCGCCATCTCGACTTCGGCAACCGATGCGGTGTCGAAGGACGAGCCCATCGCAGCAAGCAGGCGCAGGATCTCCGGCGCCGGATTTGCTTTCACCGCATAATAGATCTTGGAATCGGGCAACGCCTTCTCGAAGGCGCGGAAATTGTCGCGCACGACATCGAGGTCGACGACGAGGCAGGGGCCGTTCGGACGTCGGGTGGCGAGAAAGTCAAGGATGCGCTGGGTGGCCATCGGGGTCTCTCCATCACGCCTTTCGGCGCGCACAAGGGTGCGGACACGGGCTGTCGGCCTCGCGAACACGCGGTGGACAAAGGCGGGACGGAAATCCATGGAACCAGCCGGTGGAGACCCCGGAACCATGAAGCGCCGTCTCGCGGCGATGAACCACAGCCTTGCCCGGCCTCGGTTCGCTTTGTCTGCCTTGGCTTGGATTGGGAGAACCCGCTCCGCACTGCCGGCAATGAAGGTGTGCCTCTTTAGTAACCCCGGTCTTTGGACAACCGGAAGAGAACCAGAAAGGCCCGCACCGTCGTTGCTTCAAGGTGTCCTCGGGCTGGCGGTTGGCCGCTAGACCGACTGGAGGGGTTGGCTCCAGTTACCTTACCGATTTCCCTCACCATTCGAGGATCGGCGGACACCCACAGGCACGTGCGACTTTGGGCAAGCGCGATATAGGAGCGAAGGGTTTCACAATCAATAAAAATCGTAAGCGCAGGTTGTAAAATTTCTGGCATCGAACAATGTACGCGTCACCGTATCCGGATATCGAACGATGCCAGGAACCCAAGGCCCGCTCAACGCCTTCCTCGATCTGCGCCAAATGCCTGTCGCGAATGCGGAATCGGGCCCGCTCGCCGGCCTGCGCCTGGCCGTCAAGGACATCTATGACGTCGCCGGCTACCGAACCGGCTGCGGCAACCCGCAAAAGTTCGAGGAAGCGCATACCGCCTTGCGCACCGCGGAACCCGTGCAGATGATTCTCGACGCAGGCGCGCGATTCGTCGGCAAGACGCAGACCGACGAGTTGGCCTTCTCGCTGTTCGGGCAGAATTCGCATTTTCCGTTTCCGGTAAATCCCGCGGCGCCCGAGCGCGTCACCGGCGGCTCGTCCTCGGGTTCGGCATCCGCGGTTGCCGGCGGCTTGGCGAACATCGCCACCGGTTCCGACACCGGCGGGTCGATCCGCGCGCCGGCGAGCTTCTGCGGCCTGATCGGTCTGCGAACCACCCATGGCCGCATCCCGCTCGACGGCGCAATGAAGCTGGCGTCGAGCTTCGACACCTTCGGCTGGTTCGCCGACGGCATCGAGACCTATGAGGCGGTCGGCAAGCTGCTGCTTGGCCGCGATCCGTACCAGCACCCACTCAGCCGCCCGCTATCGATCCGCTGGCTGGACGCCTTCGTGACCGGTCCGGCGGAAGCCGCGGAATATGCCCGCATGAAGGCGTTGGCCGCCGGCGTCATTGGCCGGCCAGCGGAGACCGAACATACGTTCGCCTCGTTCCCCGATGAGCTTTACTGGTGCTTTCGCCGCTTGCAGGCCTTCGAGGCCTGGCGAGAGCATGGCGCCTGGATATCGTCCGGCGGCCGCCTCGGCCCCGGCGTCGCGGAACGCTTTGGCTTCGGCCGCACGATCGATGCCGGAACCGTCGCCGCCGAGACGGCGCGACGGCTGGCTTTCCGTGCCGAGCTCGGCGCCCTGCTCGGCGACAACGGCTTCCTCGTCCTGCCTACCGTTCCTGGAGCAGCACCGCTCGCTTCGAGCACGCCGGAACAGTTCCAGGCCTACCGCGAAAGGGCGCTGCACCTGTTGTGCCTTTCCGGCCTGTCCGGTTTCCCGCAGATCACGCTGCCGATCGGCTCCGTCGACGGCGCGCCTTTCGGCCTGTCGCTGCTCGGCCCTTCCGGCAGCGACGTTGCCCTGATACGGCTCGGCCGCAAGATTCTCGACGCGGCACGAAAGGTCTGACCATGGACACATTGACCCGCATGCGCGCCTTCATCGACGTGGTCGAGGCGGAAGGCTTTTCGGCCGCGGCGCGCAAGATCGGCCGCTCCAAGGCGCTGCTGTCGAAATATGTGCGCGAGCTCGAGGACGAGCTCGGCGCGCTGCTTCTGAACCGCACCACGCGCCAGTTCTCGCTGACCGAAGCCGGCCACACCTATTATCAGCGCGCTTCCGAAATCGTGCGCGAGGTCGACAGCCTCGCCGAGGCGGTGCGCCAGTCCTCCGGCGACGTTCGCGGCAGGATCAAGCTGTCGGCCGCCCGCACCTTTGCCGATGCGCCGATCGGTCAGTCACTGGTCGACTTCGCCAAGCAGCACCCCGACATCGTGCTCGACATCCATCTCGACGACCGGTTCGTCGACCTTGTCGAGGAAGGTTTCGACCTTGCTGTGCGCATCTCACGGCTGGAAAACTCCTCGCTGATCGCCAGGCGGCTGGCGCCGTTCTCGGTCAGGCTTTGCGCGTCGCCGGAGCTGATCGCCAAACATGGCGCGCCGACGCGTCCGCAGGACCTCGCCAACATGCCCTGCATCGTCGACACCAATGGCCGCTCGCTGGCCAACTGGCGCTTCAAGGGTGAAGGCGAGGAGACCGTGAGCGTCGCCGTCTCGGGCCCGATCGAGGTCAACAGTCCGATCGTGGCAAGGGTAGCCGCGGTCTCCGGCCTGGGCTTTGCCATGCTGCCGGATTTCATCGCCGCGCCCGACGTCGCGTCCGGCAGGCTGGTCACCGCGCTCGACGATCGCATCCTGTCGGGTACCGGCATCTTCGCCGTCTATCCGCACCGGCGCTACCTGCCCGCCAAGGTCCGCGTCTTCGTCGATTTCCTGGTGCACTGGTTCAAGACGCGCGACGCAGTGTGATAACCCGCGTCCCAATTTCGCCCCCTTTATGTTAACTCTCGGGTTTCACCCCCCGAAGTCGATGGAATCGCGGCCCGGAATGCACCTGAAACGGCAAGCAACCATGCTGGCTTCGGCCTTTGCGGCGACACTAGCCGCGGTCGAGCCGGCCGAGGTGCATCCCCACGTCTTCGCCGAAGCCCGCCTCGATGTGATCCTCAGCGAGGATCACCAAAGTGTGACGGCGCTGCGCCACCTTTGGCGCTTCGACGACCTGTTTTCGAGTACAGTGATGATGGAGTTCGATAAAAACTCCGATCTGAAACTTGACGACAAAGAACTCAAGGAAGTGGCCGACACGGTCCATTCCTCGCTGGCCGAATTCAACTACTTCCAGCTCGTCACCCAAGACGGCAAGGACGTGCCCATGGTCCCGCCGCCGCATCTGATGGCGAACTTCGACAACGACCAGCTGATCATCCTGTTCGAGTCGCAGCCGAAGGCGCCGATCAAGCTCACGGGCAAGATCGACATCGGCGTCTACGATCCGACCTTCTATACGGCGATCGACTTCACCGACGACGCCAACCTTACCGTCGAAGGCCTGCCCGTGACCTGCACCAAGAAGGTTGTTCGTCCGGACCCGGACGAGGCGATCAAGGAAAACCAGAAGACCCTGACGGAGGCGTTCTTCAACGATCCGACGGGCACCAACATGAGTAAGATCTTCGCCACTAAGCTCGAACTGAACTGCCCGCCAGAAGGATAACCGGTGATGAAACCATCGCTGCGCTTGGCGCTCGGCCTCGCGGCCGCCACACTGGTGATGACCCATCTGCCTGTCGTTGCGCATGCGCAAAGCTCGCTTGGCATCGGCACCAATGACGGCATGGCGCCGAGCACCACGGGCCCGTTCGCCCACATCCTGATGTGGATCAATCTTCGGCAGCAGGAATTCTACCATTCGCTGGCCGCCGCCATGAAGGCGATGCGCCAGGACGGCAGCAAGCTGTGGCTGCTGATCGGGCTGTCCTTCGCCTACGGCATCTTCCACGCCGCCGGGCCCGGCCACGGCAAGGCGGTGATCTCCTCTTACATGGTTGCCAACGAAGTGGCGCTCAGGCGCGGCATCATGCTGTCCTTCGTCTCGGCGCTGCTGCAGGGCCTGACGGCGGTGGTCGTCATGATGCTTGCCTATTTCGTGCTGCGCGGCACCGCGATCTCGATGACCGACGCGGCCTGGTTCCTGGAAATCGCGAGCTATGCGCTGGTGACGCTGTTCGGCGCCTGGCTGCTCTGGCGCAAGCTCGGTCCGTCGATCCTGCGCCTGTTCGGCAGAACGCCAGCTTACAGCCTGTCGGCCGCCCATGCGGGCCATTCGCATGGCGGGCATGCAAGCCACTCCCACGCGCATGCGCACGCCGCGCATGCGTTGCACGCGCATCATGACCAGGACCATTCGCATGCGCACAGCCACGATCATGGTGATGCACACCGTCACGAGCACGCCGCGCATGATCATGATCATGCCCATCACGACCATGGCCCGGGAGAAGTCTGCGAGACCTGCGGCCATTCGCATGCGCCGGACCCGGCAATGCTGTCGGGCGACCGCTTCGACTGGAAGACCGCCTGGTCTGCGGTGGCAGCTGTCGGCATCCGCCCCTGCTCCGGCGCGTTGATCGTGCTGAGCTTCGCGCTGCTCAACGGCTTGTGGGTGGGCGGGCTGCTGTCGGTGCTAGCGATGTCGGTCGGCACCGCGATCACCGTCTCGGCCCTGGCGACGCTCGCGGTGATGGCCAAGAACTGGGCGGTCTATTTCGCCGGCGACGGGCGGCTCGGCAACCGCATCCACTCGATCGTCGAGATCGGCGGCGCTGCCTTCATCTTCCTGGTCGGCCTGCTGCTTCTGTCGGCCGGCCTGACGGGCGGCGCTTAAACGGCATCTCTTCGTCATCCTCGCGCAGACCAAGGAGCGACGCGACGTAACATCGGAGCGTTGCACCGCGGAAATCCCGAACAGCGCACCTCTCTGTCCTGCCGGACAGAGAGGTGCGCGAAGGAACGCGGCGCCACGGTACCTTCGTCTGTCAAAATCGGGAAGCCAGCTCATCCTCGATATGAGCCTGAATGATTTCGTCGAAGCTACTTTCGGCGACAAAACCCAGCTCCCTCGCCCGCCTTGCCTCGAACCGCGTCGGCCAGCCCTTGACGATCGCCCATACGGTCTCGTCGGGCTGCTCGCGGATCCGCTTCGCGACCTCGGCGCCGGCAATGCGCTCCAGCGCCTCGATCTGCTCGCCGACAGTGACGGCGACGCCAGGCATGGTCAGGTTGCGGCGCGGGCCGACGGCGGCGCCGTCGATTTCAGCCGCATGGACCAGGAAATTGACCGCCGAGCGCGGACTGGCATGGGTGTGCAGCACCGAGCGCGGCACCGGCAGGATCGCCTCCTGGCCGCTCAAGGGCTCGCGGATGATGCCGGAAAAGAAGCTTGACGCGGCCTTGTTCGGCTTGCCCGGACGCACGCAGATGGTGGGCAGCCGGATGCCGATGCCGTCGAAGAAACCGCGCCTGGTATAGTCAGCAAGCAGCGCCTCGCTCATCTGCTTCTGCGTGCCGTATGAGGTGAGCGGCGTCGGATGGAATTCGTCCGGGATGACGTCCGGAAACGGCGCGCCGAACACGGCGATCGACGAGGTGAAGACAAGCCGCGGCGCAAACGCCGCCAGCCGCACCGCGTCGAACAGCGCGCGCGTGCCGTCGAGATTGACCCGGTAGCCGAGATCGAAATTGGCCTCCGCCTCGCCCGACACGATGCCGGCGAGATGGAAGATCACGTCCGGGCGGGAAGCCACGAGAGCCGCCATCGCGCCGGGCGCGGAAAGATCGCCGGTATGGATCGAGACATCGACGCCCGCGAGCGCCGGCGGCTGAGGCGCCACGATGTCATGCAGGTCGAGCGCCGTTATTTTACGCCCACGCAAGGCGCCGTCCTTGGCCAGCCGCGCGATAAGCTTGCGGCCCACCATGCCTGCGGCACCCGTAATCAGAATTCTCATCTTCAAAGACCCTTCTTGCGCTGACTGCGTCCGCGCAGCCAAAGAACCACGAACAGCCCGACCATGAAGATCACGGCGATGGCGGCCGCCAGGACCGTCGATATCTTGCCCGCGGCCAGCATGATGGTCGGCAGGAAATAGGCGGCGAGACCGAACAGGAGCAGTATCACGGCAGCGGCGGTCGCCGAATTTCGGGTGTCACGATCCATCAGCGGGCGTTCCTCGTTTCGAGGCTGTCCGGCTTCGTCATCACGGCGCGCTCAGTGATAGTGCCGGCGGTCGGCGGGCGCGCCGTGCGCGTGGTCGTGATCATGATGGTGGTCGTGCTCGTTATGGCTGTCTGCGCATTGGCCGAATTCCGGTTCGACCGTGGCATGCTCGATGCCGTGCTTGACCGCAAGCCGCTTCTTGATGGCGCTCACCGCCACATGGGCGTCGACGCCGTCGTTCAGGCAGGCGTGCAGCGTCGCCATGTTGGAGGTACCGTCGAGCGACCAGACATGCATGTGGTGCACCTCGCGCACGCCTTTGACGGCGCCTTCGATATCCTTGGCGATCAGGTCGCGGTCGAGGCTTGCCGGCACGCCTTCGAGCAGCACATGCGCGGCCTCGCGCATCAGCGACCATGCCGTCGACAGGATGAGCAGCGACACCAGCACCGACAGGATCGGATCGATCGGCGTCCATCCCGTGGCGATGATGATGACGGCAGCGACGATGGCCGCGGCGGAGCCCAGCAGGTCGCCCAGCACATGCAGGATGGCGCCGCGCATGTTGAGGCTTTCCCGGTCGCCGCCATGCAGCACGAAGAAGGAAGCGATGTTGACCAGCAGGCCCGCGACCGCCACCACCAGCATCGGCCCGCCGAGCACGGGCGCAGGTGCCATCAGCCGCCCCCAGGCTTCGTAGACGATCCAGAGCGCGATGACGAAGATGGCGATGCCGTTGGTGTAGGCGACCAGCGTCTTCACGCGGGCGAAGCCATAGGTGAGACGGCCGGTGGCCGGACGCCCCGTCAGATGGTAGGCATACCATGCAAGGCCGAGCGCGATCGCATCGGCCAGCATGTGCCCGGCATCGGCGACCAGCGCCAGCGATCCGGTCAGCCAGCCGCCCAGCGCCTCGGCGACCATGAAGCCGGCGGTCAGGCAAGTGGCGATCAGCACCCGCTTCTTGTCGGTCGAGCCATGCACGTGGCCGGGTCCATGGCTATGAGCGGCCGAGCCGTGATCATGCGAACCGTGGTCGTGCGCCATCGCCAAACTCCTGTCACCGACCATGATCTTTTCCGAAAACGGGTTTCCCGCTTTTCGGGATCATGGTTTACGCGCCAAAGTCGGCGCGAAAATCCTCCAGCCGCCGCTTCTGGCGGCCTTCGCCATCAAAATTCGCCGGATCGAGCCAGGCCTCATAGGCTTTGCGCAAGGCCGGCCATTCCTTGTCGATGATCGAATACCACGCCGTATCGCGGTTTTCGCCCTTTACCACAAGATGCTGGCGGAAAATGCCTTCGAACCTGAAGCCGAAGCGCTCGGCGGCGCGCTTCGACGGTTCGTTGCGGTTGTTGCATTTCCACTCGTAGCGGCGGTAGCCTAGGTCGTCGAAGAGATATTTCGCGAACAGGAACTGCGCCTCGGTCGCGGCCGGCTTGCGTGAGATCAGCGGCCCCCAATAGATGTTGCCGATTTCGCCGACGCCGTTGTTGGCGTCGATGCGCATCAGCGTCTGGCGCCCGGCGATCTTGCCGCTCGCCTTGTCGATGACGGTGAAGAACAGCGGATCCTCGCTCGCTTCGGCTCTGTCCAGCCACGGCTGGAAGGCGGCGCGGGTTTCCGGCGGGTAGTCGGGCAGCCAGGCGAAACGTCCGCCGGCATCCGAAACCGAGGAGGCCTCGTAGAGGCCGTCGCCATGCTTGGCCGCGCTCAGCGGTTCGAGCCTGACCGTGCGCCCCTCGATCACCTTGCGTTCCGGACGCGGACGCGGCTGCCAATTCTTGAGATTTTCCGACACCCCAATATTTTCTGGCACGGGAACTCCAATCCGTTTGACATTTCCTGGCGGACGCTCACAAAAACGCTCGCTCACAGAAAGAACCACAGGGACGGGAAAAATGCTCCACACGATCGCGGCCTTCGACCGGCTCGGCGAGGAAAATGCCTTCGCGGTGCTGGCCAGGGCCACCGCGCTTGCCCATCAGGGCCGCGATATCATCAATCTCGGCATCGGCCAGCCTGACTTCAAGACGCCGCAGCACATCGTCGAGGCGGCGATCAAGGCGCTGCGCGACGGCCATCACGGCTACACGCCGGCCAACGGCCTTTTAGCCACCCGCGAGGCCGTCGTGCGCCGCACGCTGACCACCACCGGCGTCGAGGTGTCGCCGGAAAACGTGATGATCCTGCCCGGCGGCAAGCCGACGATGTTCGCAGCGATCCTGATGTTCGGCGAGCCCGGCGCGGATATCCTCTATCCCGATCCCGGCTTTCCGATCTACCGCTCGATGATCGAGTTCACCGGCGCCACTCCGGTGCCGGTGCCGATCCGCGAAAAAAACGGCTTTGCCTTCTCGGCCGACGAGACGCTGGCCCTGATCACGCCGAAGACCAGGCTCCTGATCCTCAACTCGCCCGCCAATCCGACCGGCGGCGTGACGCCCCGCGCCGAGATCGAGAAGCTGGTCAAGGGGCTGGAGAAGCACCCGCACGTCGCCATCATGTCCGACGAGATCTACGACGTCATGACCTATGACGGCGAGACGCATTTCTCGCTGCTCAATTTCCCCGAAATCCGCGACCGGCTGATCGTGCTCAACGGCTGGTCGAAGACCTGGGCGATGACCGGCTGGCGCATGGGCTGGTCGATCTGGCCAAACGGCGAAAAGGGCGCCCATCTCTACGACAAGGTGCGCAAGCTGGCGGTGAACTGCTGGTCCTGCGTCAACGCGCCGAGCCAGTTCGCCGGCATCGCCGCGATCGACGGCCCGCAGGACGATGTCGAGAAGATGATGCGCGCCTTCGACAACCGCCGCAAGATCGTGGTCGAGGGGCTGAACGCGCTTCCCGGCATTTCGTGCATCACGCCGAAGGGCGCATTCTATGCCTTCCCCAACGTGTCGAAGACCGGCTGGAAGGCCAAGAAGCTTGCGTCGACCCTGCTGGAGGACGCCGGCGTGGCGCTGATCGGCGGCCCCGATTTCGGCGTGCTCGGCGAAGGCTATATCCGGCTCTCCTACGCCAATTCCGAGGAAAACATCCTGCGCGCGCTGGAGCGGATCGAGGCGTTCCTGAAGAAGTAAAGCTTCAGCCCCTGCCGACAAACGGCATCTTCGTCGCCATCACGGTCATGAACAGCACATTGGCGTCGAGCGGCAGGCTAGCCATATGCAGCACCGCGTCGGCGACGCGCTGCACATCCATCACCGCCTCGGCGGCGATCGAGCCATTGGCCTGGGGCACGCCGACCGTCGTCGGCTGCACCATCTCGGTCAGCGCGTTGCCGATGTCGATCTGACCACACGCAATGTCGAAGGGCCGGCCGTCGAGCGCCAGCGTCCTGGTGAGCCCGGTGATCGCGTGCTTGGTCGCCGTATAAGGCGCGGAGCCGGGACGCGGCGCATAGGCCGACACGGAGCCGTTGTTGATGATGCGGCCACCCATCGGCTTTTGCCGGCGCATGGCTCCGAAGGCTGCGCGGGCGCACAGGAACGAGCCGGTGAGATTGACGCCGACGACGTCGTTCCAGACCTCGACCGGGATCTCGTCGATCAGGGTCGACTTGTAACCCATGCCGGCATTGTTGAAGAGCAGGTCGACGCGGCCGAAGGCCTCGAGCACGGTCTCGAACATATCATCGACTTCTGTGGCCTTGCTGATGTCGCAGGCGACGGCCAATGCCTTGGCTTGCGTCTTCCCGGCGTCCGCGATCGCATCTTGCAGCACCTTCTTGCGGCGGCCGCAGAACACGGTGTTCCAGCCCGCCTTGAGCAGCGCTGTCGCGACGCTCTTGCCGATGCCGGTGCCGGCCCCGGTAACGATGGCGGTCTTCTCTGCTATGGCGGTCATCGCCGTCCTCCCGGTCACGGATGGAAAGACGTGGCATCGCAAATGGCGGGGATCATTTCAAGCAGCTGTTTGCGATAAAAAGAGGCCAACAAAAAGGGCGGTCATTGGCGACCGCCCCGATCTGAACCGCGCTTGGGAGGAGGAAAAGCCGGTCCGACTGGTTAGAATGATGCGCTTGCTCGGTTAACGAGGGATGAACGCCAATCAAGCCCGCTAACCCTGTTGCTTACCAGGGCGAACCGGGCGCGCCGCCGGCTGGCGCCTTTGCCGCCGAAACCGTCGCCTCGACATGATCGACCAGGGCGTCCGGCAGGCCGAGCCGGCCGGCAAGCAGGTCGAGATAGCCGCGTTCGGCGCGCGTGTTGGGATCGATGGTCAGCCGCGAGGCGGTGTAGAGTTCCAGCTTCTGCGCATCGGTCTTGGCGCCGGCGACAAGCGTGTCGAGATCGAGCGGGCTTTCAAGCTCGGCCATCAGGAATTTCTCGGCTTCGGCGCCGATGCCGGCGAGCTTGAGCTTGTCGGCGATCTTCTTGCGCTCGTCATCGTCGACATGGCCGTCAGCCTTCGCCGCTGAGATCATTGCCCTGACCAGCGTCAGCGTGAACTCGGCCTCGCCTTGCGGCGCCTGCGAGGGATCGAAAGCGGTATCGGCCGGCGGCGGCAGCAACTCAGGTTCGCCGGACGCCGGCGCCTGCGCCGGCTCTTTGCCCGCCTTGTAGTTCTGATAGGCCTTGTAGGCGAGGCCGCCGATCGCGGCCAGGCCGCCGAGCTTGATGGCTGTTCCCGTCACCTGCCGGCCAGTGCCGGTGCCGAGCAGCACGGCGGCCAGCGCGCCAGCGGCGAGCGGATTGTCCTTGGCCATCTGCACCGCTTGCCCCGCCTTGTCGCGGACGGTCGATCCCGTGCCGGGAATTTGCGAGCCGAGAAGGTCGTCGAGCAGCTTCTTGGGGTCGAGCATCAGTGCCTCCAGATTGGCCCGGCGGAATGCGGCCGGGCAAGGTTTCGGACCGGCAAGAGGTAGGCCCCGCGCTTTGGCATTACAATGACGGGCGGACATTTCGCCCGCACGATGCCCGCTGTCGGGGCGGGTCCTCGTGTGTCGAAACAGTTGAATGCTTCGAGTAGGATCGCGGCAATTTCGGAAAGGAGCGATCGGATGACGAATGCAGAAAACCGCGCGCCGGCGCGCGATCCGCAGGATCTGGAGCGCTTGCTGATCGATCGGCAATGGGCAGGCGACATCGAGGGCATGCTGGCGTTGTTCGAGCCCGACGCCGTCGTCGACAGCGGCGGTGATGAGCCGGTTCGTGGCCGGCATGCCATCCGTGCGCTCTTCGAGCAGGGCATCGCCGCCGGTCGCAAGTTCCAGCGCGGCGAGCAGCGCCCCGCCCTCGTCAATGGCGACCTGGCGCTGACGTCGACGAGACTGCCCGACGGCAGCATCACCAGCGAGGTCGCTCGTCGTCAGCGCGACGGAACGTGGCTCTGGGCGATCGACCGCTATTCGGTGACGTTCTGATGCATGTCGCCCAAAAGTGTGCCGCGGTTCTGGGACAACGACATGCATCAAACAAAGACTTAAAAGCGCGTCGCCTGAATCCGTTTCAGCGCGACGCGCTTTAGCTTCCGATATGGCGCTTGCCGCCGCGCGCTTGCGCCAGTTCCACCTGGCGATGGCGTTCGGCATAGCGTTCTCGATCCTCGTCGGACCGCGCTTCAAAACAATGCGGACATGAGACACCGGCGGTGAATTTCGGCGACAGCCGATCCTCGACCGTCAGCGGGTGCCGGCAGGCGCGGCAGAGTTCGGCTTCGCCTTCGGCCAACCCATGCGAGACCGACACCCGCTCGTCGAAGACGAAGCATTCGCCTTGCCACAGGCTTTCCTCGGCCGGCACGTCCTCCAGATATTTCAGGATGCCGCCCTTGAGATGGAAAACGTCGTTGAGGCCGAGCGACCTCACATAGGCCGTCGCCTTCTCGCAGCGAATACCGCCGGTGCAGAACATCGCCACCTTGCGGCCTTCGAGGTCCCCGCGGTGCTGCTCGACCCAGGCCGGAAATTCGCGGAAGCTGGTGGTCTTGGGATCGACAGCGCCGGTGAAAGTGCCGAGCGAGACTTCGTAGGCGTTGCGCGTGTCGATGACGACGGTATCGGCATCTAAGATCAGCGCGTTCCAGTCGGCCGGCGCGACATAGGTGCCGGCGCTGGCCGCCGGATCGATATCCTCGATGCCCATGGTGACGATCTCGCGCTTCAGCCGCACCTTCATGCGGTGGAACGGCATCTCGGCGGCGCTGCTGTATTTGACTTCCAGCTCGGCAAGCCCGTCGATGGCCTCCAGATAGTCGATCAGCGCGGCGATCGCTTCCTCGCTGCCGGCGACCGTGCCGTTGATACCCTCATGCGCCAGAAGCAGCGTGCCCTTGATGCCGCGTCCGCAACAGAAGGCGGCGAGCGGCGCGCGCAGGGCCTCGTATCCGTCGAGCCGGGCGAACTTGTAGAGCGCGGCGACGCGAACCGGCTGATTTTCCTTGGCTGTCGTCATGCCCATGCCACTAAACCGTGGTGAAAGCGGTTTCAAGGCAGAGAAAACTAGAAGGCGACGCGCGGTCCGCTGCGTGACATCGCGACACGCCTGCTTTCGTGGACTCGCGATACCCCGTCTGCTAATCGGTTGAAATCGATCGACACCGGAGAGACAAGCGTATGCCCAGCAAGACCGAACACCTCCTGTCGCTTCTCAATGGTCAGCCGGTTATCCCGGTGCTCAAGATCGCCAATGTTGCCGATGCCGTGCCGCTTGCCCGTGCTCTGTCGCGTGGCGGTTTGCGGGCCATCGAGATCACGCTGCGCACGGCCGATGCGCTGGAAGCGATCCGCCGCGTCGCGGCCGAGGTCGAGGACGCAGTCGTCGGCGCCGGCACCATTCTCGATGCCAAGCAGTTCGACGAGGCAGCCAACGCCGGTTCAAAGTTCATCGTCAGCCCAGGCATCACCAGCCAGCTTCTCGATGCGGCCAAGGACAGCCCGGTGCCGCTGCTGCCCGGTGCCATTACGCCCGGCGAGATCATGGCGGCGCGCGAGGCCGGCCTGCGCTTCCTGAAATTCTTCCCAGCCGAGCAGTCCGGCGGCATCGCCTCGCTGAAGGCTTTCGCCTCGCCGCTGGCGGACGTGAAATTCTGCCCGACCGGCGGTATCACGGCCAGGAACGCTGCCGATTATCTGAGCCTGCCCAATGTCAACTGTGTCGGTGGCTCCTGGGTCGCGCCGGACGATCTCATCAAGGCCGGCAAGTGGGATGAGATCGAAGCGCTCGCTCGCGAGGCGAGCAAGCTCAAGAAGTGATCGGCCCCGCCTACCAGGGCAGCGGACCGTTCTCGTCAAAATAGCCGCCTGTCGGTCCGCCGGGCTCCAGCGTCGCTAGCCGCACGATGATCCCGGCCGCCTGCTGCACCGTGCGGCCGCCTCTGTGCGCATTGAGGTCCGTCGCGGTGTAGCCGGGAGCGGCGGCATTGACCATGACGCCGCGTGGCGCGAGCTCCCTGGCGAAGGCCAGCGTTATGGCGTTGAGCGCCGTCTTCGAGCTGCCATAGCCCATGACATTGGGCGATTGGCTGTTGCCGGCCGCGCGCGCCAGCGATCCGAGATAGCTGCTGACCATGACGATGCGGGCTGCAGGCGATGCCAAAAGCAGCGGCAGGAAGGCCTGGGTGACCCGCACCGGACCGAAGACGTTGACGTCAAAGGTGGCTTTCATATCCGCGACATCCTCGCGGCTAGGTGGGCGCTCATAGCGACCGTCCGGGCCGAGCGCATCGACATAGCCCGGAGCGATGCCGGCATTGTTGACCAGCGCGTCCAGGCCGGGCACCCGTGCCGCGACAGCTTTGGCCGCGGCCGCCACGCTGTCGCCGCTGGCGACGTCGAGCGCAAGCCACTCGACGTCGAGCCCTTCGCTGCGCAGTGCCTGCGCCGCACCCTCACCACGCCCGGCGTCGCGGGCGCCGAGCCACACCTTGAGCCCCATCGCGGCCAGCCGCCGGGCTGTCTCGAGCCCGATGCCCTTGTTGGCGCCGGTCACCAGCGCGTTCTTCTTCTGTGTTGCCATATCCTTTGTCTCCTTTGCGGAGCCTAGAAATGACGTGGAGCTGCCGATTTCGCGCGCCGGATACTCGCGTCCTCTTGCCTAATCCTCTCAACTGATTCGCATTTCCGCGTCGGCTTGGTTGCGAGACCATCGCGGATCGGCAATGCTGGAAGGATGAGTGAACTACTGCGGGAATTGATCGCGATCGCCGGCCGCCATGCGCATGGGCGCCGCACAAAAACGGCTGTCCCGCGCGTCACGATCGGCCGCAGCGAGATCCCGAGCCCACCGCTGCCGGAACTTTGCCAGCCGACCGTGCTGTTCGTGCTGCAAGGGACTAAAACGGTGCTGATCGGCGACCGCACGCTTGCCTACAGCGCCGGCAGCTATTTCATCTACGCGGTGGAGACGCCCGCGACCAGTCAGTTGATCGAGGCCAGCAGCGCCCGGCCTTACATGGCCCTCGCCTTGGCCCTCGACGTCGAGTTGATTGCCGGCCTGCTTATCGACCACAAGTCGGCTGTCGGCGGCGACAGCTTCGTCACCAATCCCGCCGATGACGAACTGCTCGACGCGTGGCGCCGAATGCTACGCTTGCTTGACCGGCCAGCCGAAATTCCGGTGCTCGCGCCCATGCTCGAACGGGAGATCGCATTCCGCCTGTTGCAAGGCCCGCAAGGCGGGAAGCTGCGCCAGCTTGCGCACGCCGACGGGCGCCTGTCACAGGTCCGCCGCGCCACGGCATGGATCCGGGCACATTACAACGAGCCGATCGATGTAAGGGAACTGGCCGCGCTGTCGCATATGAGCAACGCCGCGTTTCATCGCCATTTCAAGGCGGCGACGGCCATGAGCCCGATCCAGTATCAGAAGCAGCTCCGCCTGCTCGAGGCGCGCCATCTGCTGATGGCGCAACCGGGCAACGCCGCGCATGTCGCCTTCACCGTCGGCTACGAGAGCGCTTCCCAATTCAGCCGCGAATATGCGCGCCAGTTCGGACTGCCTCCCGCGCGCGACGCCGCTCGGCTTTTGGCCAAGGGCGAAGCGGCCAGGCTGGAAGTCGACTGAACCATCTCGCGCGGCATGAAAAACCCGGCCGGCTTGTGCCGACCGGCCAATGGCTTGGAATGCAATTATCCGCAGACTTTGACCTTCTCGGTGATCGTCAGGTCGTGGTGGCCGACTGGTTCCCGCTCATGGATTCGAACCACGATTCACGCCTTCAAAGGGCGCTGTCCTACCATTAGACGAAGCGGGAATATGCGTGGCCCCATGATGCCATGGCGAAAACAAAGCCGCGCTGTTGGCCAACGCGGCTTTGCGGCGGCCAGGCTGATCCGCCTATTTCGTTTGGAAGCGCGCGACCGAGAGGAACTTCACCGCGTTGCCGGTGAAACGGCTTGCGTCGGGCACCTGGTCGTCCGCCTGGAAGCCGGCCGTATAGACCTCGCTCGGCGGCGTATGCACGATGTTGTAGGCATAGCGCGGCGCCGTCGTCGGATCCGAAACCGTCGCAATGTTCACGCCCGCGCCCAGCGCCCAGCGCGCGGCCTGCGGCGGCGCCGCCACGACCATGGCCTTCGGTTCTGGCTTCAGGTCATGAGCAGACGCCCTGGCCTCCTTGCGCGTCGTCTTCACCCCGGCGCCGATCGCCTGCGCGGGGTCGCTGCCTGCCGGGAGAGCGGCGATGGCCTGGCGCGGCGAGGCCGCATCGACGCCGGACGGATCGTTGAATGCCGAGCGCGGCTCCGGTTCGGTCAGCGATGCGAGCTGGTATTCGGCGCCGGCGCCACCGGCCTCCACCGTCGCATTGGCCTGTTCGAGAACGGCCTTGATCTCATCCTGCTTGCCGGGCTGCGGCTTGGCGGTCGGCAGCACGGAGAACGCGTCGGTCGCGCGCTTGTCCTGCGAAGCGGTTTCGGCCAGCGCCAGAAGCACGTTCTTATCCTTCGGTGCCAGTTCGGCCGGCGTCGAGCGGTCAGGACGCCAGGTCGGCAGCGGAATGTTGTTGACCGCCACCTGCACCGGATCGGCGTTCGCGGCGTCTGCCGCGCTGGCTGTGCCGAACGGAACCTTGTCCGGCGCGGGCGCCTGGGCAGTCGAAACCGCCTGCACCGTCGTCGCCGAGGCATCCGCCATGGCAAACGGCACGTTCTGCGGTGCCTGCTGGCCGACATCGGCCTTCGGACGCGGCGCGAAGTCCGGCAGCGGGATTTCCTTGGGCGGCAGCGCGGCGATGATCGTCTCCGGCGTATCCTGCTGCGGCTGCGAATCGTCGGCGCTGTCATCCGCGATCTGCGGGATGTTGGCGCGCCTGGCATCCTTCGGCGAGACAATCGCGATGCCCGGAAGATTGCTGTTGCGCGCCGTGGCAGCGGTAGCGACCTGGACCTGCTTCACCGCCTTCGCCTGAGGCGCAGCGCCGCCATCACCGGTATCCGCGTCGTCATCGGCCTCGTCGGCGCCACCGCCGAACCAGGCGGCAAGCAGGCCGCCGGAGCGCTTGGTCGAGCCACCCGCGCTGGCCAGTTCGATGTTCGGAGTACCGGAACCCTTGCGCGCCTGATAAGCGGCCACCGCTTGCTCATAGCCGGGCAGCGGGCGCCCGTCGCTCGGCACATGCAGCGTCTTGCCGTTGGGGAACAGGCTGACCAGTTCCTGACGGCTGATGCCCGGCCAATGGCGCACATTGCCGACATCCATATGGACGAAGGGCGAGCCAGAGGTCGGGTAATAGCCGACGCCACCACCCTGCATCTTGAGGCCGATGTTGCGCAGCTTCTTCAGCGGCACGCCAGGAATGTAGAAATCCATCGCCTTGCCGAGCATATGCTGGCTTTTCTCGGCGACACCACGGCTGCGCGAACGCAACAGCGCGTTGGTCGACGGCGAGCGATAGCCGCAGACGACCTGGATGTAGTCGGTCGCGCCGCTTTCGCGATAGGCTTCCCAGACGAGGTCGAGCAGCCGCGGGTCCATCTTGGTGGGTTCGTTGCGGCGCCAGTCGCGCAGGATGATGTTGATCTTGCGCAGGCCTTCCGGGATGTAGCGGCCATTGCGCTTGTAGACGATCTCGGCCTTTTCGTGCGTGTGCAAGTGATAGAGCTTGAGCGTACGAACTTCGGCTCGGGCGCCTGATGTCACCGCGGACAGAAACCCGACGGCCAAAATCACGAACGTCAGCCACCTCGGCCAGACGCTCATGTGAAAATGCCGCCCGTCTTTGTGTCGTTCGACTTTGTTCAAATCAAATGGCCTTGCAGGCTGCCGTTTGTCCCCGGATTTGACCAAACGGATGCGTCGTTTTCACATCCGAATATCGATCCTAATGGTTAATCATCGTTTATTGAAGCCGAAATGCGGTAACACCGTGGCGATATCCCGTCAAAAATGATGCACGGCATTTCGTGGTAAACCGCTGGTTTAGATCACGAATCCGGCCTCGGCCAGAACACGATCTGTTACCGTTAGCGTTAATGCGTGATCCTCGGCAAGGCCAACCGCTGAAAACCCGGGGCTTTCACGGCAAAAGCGACAATTTGACTCGGATTTTAGGCGGGCAAGCTGGTTCGAGACTTGCCGGTCATGAGGCAAGCCGGTCGACGCGGCCGGCTTCAGGATCAATGCCATATTCCTTCAACTTGCGGTAGAGCGTCGAGCGGCCGATGCCCAAGCGGCGGGCAACCTCGCTCATCTGGCCGTTGTAATGGTCGATCGCAAGCTTGATCATCTCTAGTTCGACGTCGGCCAGCGCCCGCACATTGCCGCGCTCGTCTAGCGCCCGAAGCGTTCCGAAACGCGGCTGCAGCCTGGCGGGCGCCTCGCTGTCGAACAAGGCAGCCCCCATTGCGTCGGCAACGGTCTCGTCCGCTTGCCGGGACGCGTCCGCGGTTGTTTCGGTGATGGCGGATGCCGGTTCTGCTTCGAGATGTACCGTTCCTTCCACCTGCGCCCGGATCTGCGGGAACTCCTCTTCGGTCAGCACGTCGCCCTCGGCAAGCACAGACGCCCTGAAGACGGCATTCTCCAACTGGCGGATGTTGCCCGGCCAGTCATAGGCCTGCAGCATCGCAAGCGCTTGCGCCGATATGCCGGAAAGACGGCGGCGCGGATCGGCCGGAGCGACCTTTTCCATGAAGTGCCGGACAAGGTGGGGAATGTCGTCGCGGCGATCGCGCAGCGGCGGCACGAAGATCGGATAGACGTTCAGCCGGTAGAACAGGTCCTCGCGGAACTTGCCGTCCTTGACCTGCTGCAGAAGGTTGCGGTGCGTGGCCGAGATCAGCCTTATATCGACCTTGACGGTCGAGCGGCCGCCGACCGGATCGACCTCGCCTTCCTGCACAGCGCGCAGCAGCTTGACCTGGACGTCGATCGGCAGATCGCCGATCTCGTCGAGGAACAGCGTGCCGGAATTCGCCTCGACGAATTTGCCGGTATGCTTGTCGGTGGCGCCCGTGAAGGAGCCCTTCTCGTGGCCGAACAAGATCGATTCGACCAGATTGTCGGGGATCGCGCCGCAATTGACGGTGACGAACGGCTTTGAGCGGCGATCGCCGCTGCCCTGGATGGCGCGCGCCACCAGTTCCTTGCCGACGCCGGACTCGCCCTCGATCAGGATCGGGATGTTGGAGGCCGCCGCTTTCTGCCCGAGGCGTATCACCCGGTCCATTGCCGGGCTGCGCGTGATCATGTCCTTGAAGGTGAGATGGCCGCCGCCGCGTCGCCGCGATACGCGCTTCATCTCGTCCTCGACGGCCTCCACCTTGAGCGCGTTGGAGATCGAGGTCTGCAGCCTGTCGGGCGACGCCGGCTTGACGACGAAATCGAAGGCGCCGTGCCGCATCGCCGAGACGACCGTCTCGATGCCGCCTTGGGCCGTCTGCACGATGACCGGAATGTTGATGGCGCGCTCGCGCATCGCCTTCAGCACGCCGATGCCGTCGAGGCCGGGCATGACAAGGTCGAGAATGACGACGGAGACCTCGCGCGCGTTTGGCCCGTCGAGCACGTCGAGGCCGGCCTCACCGCTGTCCGCGACGATCGCGGTGTGGCCGAACTTGGTCAGCGCGGCCTCGACCAGTCTGCGCTGGACCGGATCGTCATCGACTATGAGTATGGAACCTGTCATGACTGTTTGAGTCGTCCGCCCGAGAAAATCCCCATGGATCATCTTGGCACAGGGTTCTAAATAAGGTTTCAAAAAACCCGGTGAACGAATTCCTTAGGATTTGACCGGCTTCTCCTTTCCCCTTGATTCTGGCCCGTTGGTTCCAAAAAGGTGTTGTTGATGCGCATGATGCATGGTCGGCGGCTCGCAGCGACGGCGTCGGGACAGGGCGCAGCCGAACTTGGCGATCTGCCGGAGTGGAATCTCGCCGATCTCTATTCCGGCATGGAAGCGCCCGAGTTGAAGCGCGACATCGCCAAGGCGGCAAGCGACGCCATCGACTTCGAAACCCGCTGGAAAGGCACTCTGGCCGCGGAAGCCGGGCGCGGCGGCGCCGGCCGGCTCGGCGAGGCGCTGAAAGCCTATGAGGCGCTTGAGGAACTGATCGGCCGCATCGTCTCGTACGCCGGCCTCGTCTATGCCGGCAACACCGCCGATCCGCAGCGCGCCAAGCTCTACGGCGACGTCCAGGAAAAGATGACGGACGCCAGCGCGCATCTTCTGTTCTTCGCGCTCGAGCTCAACCTGATCGACGACGCGGCGATCGAGAGCGCTTTAGCCACCGACAAGGCTTTCGGCCATTACCGGCCCTGGGTGCTCGACCTCAGGAAGGACAAACCCTACCAGCTCGAGGACCGCGTCGAGCAGTTGTTCCACGAAAAGTCTGTCACCGGACGCGGTGCCTGGAACCGTCTGTTCGACGAGACGATGACCGACCTTCGTTTCGACGTAGACGGCGAGGAGCTGACGCTTGAGCCGGCGCTCAACCGTTTGCAGGACGCCAATGGCGAGGTGCGCCGCCGCGCCTCCGAGGCGCTCGCCGCGACCTTCCGCAAGAGCCTGCGCACCTTCACCCTCATCACCAACACTTTGGCCAAGGACAAGGAAATCTCCGACCGCTGGCGCGGCTTTCAGGATATCGCCGACTCGCGCCACCTCGCCAACCGCGTCGAGCGCGATGTGGTCGACGCGCTGGCGGCGGCCGTGCGCGAGGCCTATCCGCGGCTTTCGCATCGCTACTACGCGATGAAGGCGCGCTGGCTCGGCATGGAGGTGATGAACCACTGGGACCGCAACGCGCCGCTGCCGGAGACGCCGCAGGCGGTGATCAGCTGGGACAACGCCAGGGACACGGTGCTCTCGGCCTACCAGCGCTTCTCACCGGACATGGCCGAAATCGCGCGCGGCTTTTTCGATCGCAGGTGGATCGACGCGCCTGTGCGTCCGGGCAAGTCACCCGGCGCCTTCGCTCATCCGACGGTGCCGTCGGCGCATCCTTACGTGCTGCTCAACTACATGGGCAAGCCGCGCGATGTGATGACGCTGGCGCATGAGCTCGGCCATGGCGTGCACCAGGTGCTGGCCGCCGGCCAGGGCGCGCTGATGGCCTCGACGCCGCTGACGCTGGCCGAAACGGCCTCGGTCTTCGGCGAGATGCTGACCTTCCGCTCGCTGCTCGAGCACACCAGCGACAAACGCGAACGCAAGGCCATGCTCGCCCAGAAGGTCGAGGACATGATCAACACTGTCGTGCGCCAGATCGCCTTCTACGAGTTCGAGCGCAAGGTGCATGCCGAGCGCAAGAACGGCGAGCTGACGTCGGACAGGCTCGGCGAATTCTGGCTGGAGGTGCAGGCCGAGAGCCTGGGGCCGGCGATCAAGCTGCGCGATGGCTACGAGGTCTTCTGGACCTATATCCCGCACTTCATCCACTCGCCTTTTTACGTCTATGCCTATGCCTTCGGCGATTGCCTGGTGAACTCGCTCTACGCCGTCTACCAGAATGCCGAGCATGGGTTTCAGGAGAAGTATTTCGAGATGCTGCGCGCCGGCGGCACGAAACATCATTCCGAACTCCTGGCGCCCTTCGGCCTCGACGCCACCGATCCGGCTTTCTGGCAGATTGGCCTTGGCGTGATCGGTTCGTTGATCGACGAGTTGGAAGCGCTCGACAAGTGACAGCAACTAAGCAGCGAGCATCGGCCGCAATAGTTTAGCCGTGATGCATATTAGCAATGATCTATTCTTGCTCTAAATAGCTGTTCTTGAATAACTCTCCGAGCATTTTTCAACTGGCTTTCGACAAACCATATGATAGCGTCCGGCCTCAAGCTCAGCCGGACGCATCGCGCAGGCCAGGGGTGGCGGGCGCGGCGCTAAGGCGAATGCGATGATGGCCGTCGGCCCGGATAAGGCCGAACGCCGATGGCTCGATAGAAGCCGGTGGTTCCGCCGACCACGGAACCTTTGATGATCCTCGCGGCAAGCTCGCCTTCCGGGCCTCGGCCGACAGATCGGACTGGAGAGAGAAATGAGCACTTTCTTCTACATGCTGCTGGCGTTCGTTGTGGGTATCCTGGTTGGCTGGTTCCTCTGGGGCCGCCTGCGCGGCGAGATCGACAGTCTGCGTGGCGATCTCGATCGCACGCGGAGCGAGCGCGACAGGCTGCGCGCCGATAGCGATCGGTTGAAAGGCGAGCTCGATGCCTGCGGCCGCGCCCGCGCCGACCTCGAAAGCCGGCTGCGTGACGCGCCGGCCGCCAAGACTGGCGCCGGCAAGGCCGCCGCGCCTGCGCCGGCGGCGCTGATGTCGACCCCGGCAGCCGCGACATCGGCCGCTCCGGCGAAGTCGGCCACCGCGAAGAAGCCGGCCGCGACGAAGACTGCGGCGGCGCCGAAGCCGGCGGCCAAGAAAGCCGCGCCAAAGAAGGCGGCAGCGCCAGCGGCAAAGAAAGCAGCCACGCCGCAGGGCGCATCCGGCAAGGCCGACAATCTGCGCCGCTTGATCGGCATCGGTCCGGTCAACGAAAGATTGCTCAAGGGCCAGGGCGTCACCACCTACGCCCAGATCGCCGCCTGGACCGCCGCCGACGTCAAACGCATCGAGGAGGTGCTCAATTTCGACGGTCGTATCGCGCGCGAAAAATGGATCGAGCAGGCGAAGTTGCTCGCTTCCGGCGACGAGGCCGAATTCGTCCGCCAGTTCCCGACGGCCGGAACCGCAAGCAACACTTGAGCAATCAGCCAGGTTGGCAGAAAGACGGCGTCCCACGGAGCGCCGTCTTTGTTTTGGGCCAGTCACCTTTGCGCCGCCCGACGCCGTTCCCTCGATTGCGCCTCGCCGAGCCCCCATATAGAGCGGTTGACGGCGCTCTTGTCCGCATCCGAGGCTCATGTCCCTGCCTGCAGCCATTTTCCGCAACGACGCGACCGCTCGTCAGTTGGTCTTCGACCGGCCGGATGAGATCATCGTCGCGCATGACGCCAACGAGTTCGTGCCGGCGCTTGAGCGAGCGCAGGCCGCTTCGGACTCCGGCAAATGGCTGGCCGGCTACTTCTCCTACGAGGCCGGTTACCTGCTCGAGCCGAAGCTGGTGCCGCTGTTGCCCGAAGGCCGCCGCGCGCCCCTGATCTGCCTCGGCGTCTTCGATGCGCCAGTCGAACAAGCGGTGCCGCAAGAACAGGCGTCCACCAGCAACGGCCCGATTTTCGACGCCAGGGCAACATGGTCCGCCGACGACTATGCCGGCCGCTTCGCGCGCCTTCACAACCATATCCGCAAGGGCGATTGCTACCAGGGCAACCTCACCTTCCCGGTCCGTGCGCACTGGTCCGGCGATCCGCTCGCCGCCTTCGACGCGTTGACCGAACGCCAGCCGGTGAAATATGGCGCATTGGTCTCGCTCGGCGACCCGATCGTCTTGTCGCGCTCGCCCGAATTGTTCTTCGAGATCGATGCCGACGGCATGATCGAGACGCACCCGATGAAAGGCACCGCGCCACGCGGCGCGACCAGGGCCGAAGATGCGAAGCTGAAAGCCTTCCTGCGCAACGACGAAAAGAACCAGGCCGAGAACCGGATGATCGTCGACCTTTTGCGCAACGATATCTCGCTGATCAGCGAAGTCGGCACGCTGCACGTGCCGGAACTGTTCCGCATCGAGACCTATCCGACGGTGCACCAGATGGTGAGCCGGGTGCGGGCGAAGCTCTTGCCAGACATCGGCATCCGCCAGGTCTTTGCCGCGCTCTTTCCCTGCGGCTCGATCACCGGCGCGCCGAAAATCCGCGCCATGGAAATCCTGCGCGAGCTGGAAGACGCACCGCGTGACGTCTATTGCGGCGCCATCGGCTGGATCGCGCCCGGCGGCAGGATGCGTTTTTCGGTGGCGATCCGCACCATCTCGCTCTTTGCCGACGGCGAGGCCGTCTACAATGTCGGCGGCGGCGTCGTCTTCGATTCCACCGCCGAGGAGGAGTATAAGGAGTGTCTTCTGAAAGCACGCTTCGCGACGGGAACGGTGCCGGCTTCGAACTGATCGAGACCATGCGCTGGGAGCCAGGCTCCGGCTTCCTGCGCTTCGAGCGCCACCTTGCGAGGCTTTATGCGTCCGCCGCCGAACTGGGTTTCGCCTGCGATCCCGAGCAGATCGGCGAGGTGCTTTCGAACGCCGTCAACGGGCACAGAGTTGCTTTGCGCGTGCGCCTCGCTCTGCAGCGCAATGGCGAGGCGACGGCCGCCGCTCAAGCCTATGAACCGCTTCCCGCGGACAAGGTCTGGCGGCTTCAGCTGGCGCGGATCCGTCTCGATTCCACCAACTTGCTGCTGCGCCACAAGACCAGCCGCCGCGAGGCTTACCAGCAGGCGCGGGCCGAATATCTCGCCACCCGCGCCGACGAAGTGCTTCTGGCCAACGAGCGCGGCGAGATCTGCGAGGGCACTATCACCAATCTCTTCGCCGACTTCGGCGACGGCCCGCTCGCCACGCCCCGCCTCGACTGCGGCCTTTTGCCTGGAATATTGCGCGGCGCGCTTCTGGACGAAGGCCGCGCCGTGGAAGCGATCTACAGCTTCGACGATCTAAAGGCGGCGAAGGCGATCTTCGTCGGCAACTCGCTGCGCGGGCTGATCCCGGCGCGGCTTGGCTGACACTGAAACCGTCAGCCGTTCCTATTTTTGAGAAAAGCATGACCATTCGCCAGCCGACCCACACGCCCTATGACGGGTCTTCAAAACTCTTCACCATCGGGCTGAAGCCGCTCGAATTCGATCGCTGGATCGAGGTCGACGAATTCCTGCTGCCACACCTGGCCGAAAAGCAGCGGCTTTACACCGAGATGCCGCAAAAGGTCTTTGTCGCGGAAGACGGCACCCGCGACGCTCAACGCGAAGTGCTGGACCTGCTGGCCGCGCATCTCGAAGCCGCGCATCCCGGCACGCACCGCCGCAACGGCACGGATATCGAGCCGGTCGGTTTCGAGGGGGCATTCGGCAGGCTGCCCCCTGCCCTGCGCGAGGCGCCGCTCGCAAAAGCGTCGCTGCTCGTCCAGGAAGACCTGATCCTGATGCGTCGCGACGAGCGCGGCTGGCGGCTCGCCGCCGGCTCGCTCTGTTTCCCTTCGTCATGGTCGCTTCAGGAGAAATTCGGCAAGCCGCTGCAGGAGATCCACGCACCGGTGCCCGGCTTCGGACCCGGCACGCGGCCGGCCGATCTCATCAATCGCATGTTCGACGGCCTGCAGGGCCAGGCGGTCGAGCGCTTCAACTGGTCGATCCAGGCTGACGACGCGCTCTATCATCCGCTCTCCAACGTCGAGCGCATCGACCGCGCCACCAACCGCCCGAGCCGCTTCCCCGACGGCGACATCGACGCCCATGCCTTCATCCGCGTCGAACGCCAGACGCTGCGCAAGCTGCCTACTTCGCGCGACATCCTCTTCACCATCCGCATCCACATCGATCCCATCAAAGTGCTCGCTGGCCACCCGGATCGGGCAACGCTTGCCGCCTCGTTCGCGGAGCAGCTCCAGACTCTCGACCAGCTACAACTCGACTATAAAGGCCTGACCGCCGACCGCGACAGGCTGGTTGCGTTCCTCGACGGCATGGCCGGATAGGCTTAACCACGCCGCCAAGCCGGCTTGACCGGCGGTTGGTGCTTTTCGCTGGTTTATGACAATGATCTGTGGTTGTAGCGCTTGGCCGTCCTGCGGAAGTGCCGGGTTTGCATGTGTTTGAAGGAGTGTGCGAAAAAATGGCGAATGAAAACTGGCCCGTTTACGGCGAAATCACCGGTCCTGTCGTGATGATCGGCTTCGGGTCGATCGGGCGGGGAACGCTGCCGTTGATCGAGCGCCATTTCAAGTTCGACAAGTCGCGCATGGCGGTCATCGACCCGCGCGACACCGACCGCAAGCTGCTCGACGAGCGCGGCATCACCTTCGTCCAGGACGCAGTGACGAAGGAGAATTACAAGAAGCTGCTGACGCCGCTTCTGACCAATGGCGGCGGCCAGGGCTTTTGCGTCAACCTGTCGGTCGACACCGGTTCGGTGGACCTGATGAAATTGTGTCGCAAGCTCGGCGTGCTCTACATCGACACCGTCGTCGAGCCGTGGCTCGGCTTCTATTTCGACGCCGAGGCCGACAATGCCAGCCGCACCAACTACGCGCTGCGCGAAGCGATGATCAAGGAAAAGCACGACAAGCCGGGCGGCGCGACGGCGGTCTCCACCTGCGGCGCCAATCCCGGCATGGTCTCGTGGTTCGTCAAAAAGGCACTGGTCAACCTCGCAACCGATCTTGGTCTCGAGTTTTCGGAGCCCGCGCAGGAAGACCGCGAGGCCTGGGCCAAGCTGATGAAGAAGGCCGGCGTCAAGGGCATTCATATCGCCGAGCGCGACACCCAGCGCACCAAGAAGCCGAAGCCGATGGACGTGTTCTGGAACACCTGGTCGGTCGAGGGCTTCATCTCGGAAGGCTTGCAGCCGGCCGAGCTCGGCTGGGGCACGCACGAAAACTGGATGCCGAAGAACGGCAAGAAGCACAAGCACGGCTCCAAGGCGGCGATCTATCTGGAACAGCCCGGCGCCAACACGCGCGTGCGCAGCTGGTGCCCGACGCCGGGCCCGCAATACGGCCTGCTGGTGACGCATAACGAGGCGATCTCGATCGCCGACTTCTTCACCGTTCGCTCGAAGAAGGACAAGGTTCAATACCGCCCGACCTGCCACTATGCCTATCACCCCTGCAACGACGCCTTGTTGTCGCTGGACGAGATGTTCGGCGCTGCCGGCAAGCCGCAGCCGGTTCACCACGTGCTCGACGAGCACGAGCTGGTCGACGGCGTCGACGAGCTTGGCGTGCTGCTCTACGGTCACGACAAGAACGCCTATTGGTATGGCTCGCAGCTCTCGCTGGCCGAGGCGCGCAAGCTCGCCCCGTACCAGAACGCCACCGGCCTGCAAGTCACCTCCGCGGTGCTCGCGGGCATGGTCTGGGCGCTGGAGAACCCGACGGCCGGCATCGTCGAAACCGACGAGATGGACTACCGCCGCTGCCTCGAAGTGCAGTTGCCTTATCTCGGGCCGGTCAGGGGCTACTACACCGACTGGACGCCGCTGGACAATCGTCCGGGCCTCTTCCCGGAGGACCTGGACAAGGACGACCCGTGGCAGTTCCGCAACATTCTGGTCCGATAGCGGTTCGGCCGGCACGTCTCTGCGCCTTGCAATCGCCCGGAAATCGGGCGATTGAGTATCGGCGGACTGAGGAGAGGATTTTCAAAATGACCATTGCGCGCAAACTGCTTTCGGCAGGCGCCGCGGCAAGCCTTCTGGCTGCGGCCGCCTGCACCACCACCGGCCCTTCCGAGCCGATCGCGGCGGCGCCCAAGGGCGTCGAGGGCAACTGGATCGACGCCAAGGGCACCGGCCTGTCGACCTTCGCGGCCGGCAGCTTCAACACTGTCGCGACCGATACCGGCCAGAAACTGTCGGAAGGCAGCTACACCATGACCGGACCGACCTCGGTCGAGATCCACGGCACCTCGCTGATCCGCCAGACGCCGGTCAGCTTCAACTGCCTGATGGTCTCCACCAGCCAGCTCAACTGCACCAGCGCCAGCGGCCAGAATTTCGTGCTGACGCGCCGGGCTTAAGGCCTCGCGAACATCCAGAGACAGGGACGGCGGCGCCAGCCGCCGTCCTTTTTTATGCCGGCAAACATCTCCCTGATTTGTGCTTGCATCGACCGGAACCCGATGTGAACATGACGCGAGGCTGACTGTTATTTTCCAGTCAAGCAAGGGGATTAAGCACCTTGGAAGTCAGTTCATCCGGGAGACGAAGATGAAGAAGATTGCCGCCATTTTAGCCCTGTCCGCCTCGACGCTTGGCCTGTCGGTGGGCATATCTTTTGCCGACTACACGCTGAACATCCTGCACTTCAACGATTGGCACAGCCGCATCGAAGGCAACAACAAATACGAGTCGACCTGTTCCGCCGATGAGGAGACCAAGGGCGAATGCATCGGCGGCGCCGGCCGCCTGATCACCGCGATCGCCCAGGAGCGCAAGAAGCTCGAAGGACAGAACGTGCTGCTGCTCAATGCAGGCGACAGCTTCCAGGGATCGCTGTTCTACACCACCTACAAGGGCGCGGTGGAAGAGGAATTCCTCAACCAGATCAAGCCCGACGCGGTGACGCTCGGCAACCACGAATTCGACGACGGCGAGACCGCGCTGGTGCCTTACCTCGACAAGGCCAAATTCCCGATCGTCAGCGCCAATGTCTTGCCCAACGACAAGTCCGGCGCGGCGGGCAAGATCAAGCCGTCGATCATGGTCGAGGTCGGCGGCCAGAAGATCGGCATCATCGGCGCCGTCACCAACGACACGCCGGAACTCGCCTCGCCCGGCCCGAACATCGCCATCGCGGACGATGTCAAGTCGATCACGGCGGAGGTTGAAAAACTCAAGGCGCAAGGGGTCAACAAGATCATCGCCGTCACCCATATCGGCTACCGGCGCGAGCGCGACGTCATCGCCAAGATCCCGGGCATCGACGTGGTGGTCGGCGGCCACAGTCACACGCTTCTGTCCAACACCGATCCGAAAGCCGAGGGACCGTATCCGACGATGGTCGACAATCCGGACGGCTCCAAGGTACCGGTGGTGCAGGCGGCGTCCTATTCGAAATATCTCGGCGAGTTCAAGGTGGTGTTCGACGATAGCGGCGTCGTCAAGGAAGCGAGCGGCGACCCGATCTATCTCGACAAGTCTATCGTGCCCGATCCGGCCGTTCTTGCCCGCATCAAGGAGCTCGGCGCGCCGATCGAGGCGTTGAAGAACAAGGAGGTGGCCGAGACCACCAAGCCGATCGACGGCAGCCGCGAGAATTGCCGCGCGCGTGAGTGCGAGATGGGCAATCTCGTCTCCGACGCCATCCTCGACCGCGTCAAGGGCCAGGGCGTCGAGATCGTCGTCTCCAACGGCGGCGGCCTGCGCGCTTCGATCGACCAGGGCACGGTGACCATGGGCGAGGTGCTGACCGTGCTGCCGTTCCAGAACACGCTGGCGACCTTCAAGATCTCGGGCAAGGACCTGGTCGCGGGGCTCGAAAGCGGCCTCAGCCAGATCGAGGACGGCGCAGGCCGCTTCCCGCAGGTTGCCGGCCTGAAATATTCCTTCGACAGATCGGCCGCGCCCAATGCCGGCCGCGTCAAATCGGTCGAGGTGATGGAGAACGGCGCCTGGACACCGATCAACCCGGACAAGCAATATCTGGTCGCCACCAACAACTATGTCCGCCAGGGTGGCGACGGCTACAAGGTCTTCGCCGACAAGGCCACCGATGCCTATGACTACGGTCCGGGCCTCGAACAGGTGGTAGCGGACTATCTCGGCGCGCATCGGCCCTACACGCCGAAGCTCGACGGCCGCATCACCGAGGTTGCGGCAACGACGGCGGCGGCGGAACCCGCCAAGCCTGCGGAACCGGCGCCTGCGGCGACGGCGCCCGCACCGGCAGCAGAACCGGCAAAGCCGGCCGAGACCGCGCCCGCGACGCCGGCAGCGGAACCGGCCGAGACCAACCATACCGTCGCCGCTGGCGACACCTACTGGGACCTGGCCAAGAAGGCCTATGGCGACGCCACCAAGTGGAAGCTGATCTCCGAGGCCAACAAGGACTACAGGCCGCGCCGCCTGCCGCTCGGCGCGACGCTGACCATTCCGCCGGCCGCGAAGTAAGCCTTTCCATGAAATTCACGGCTCCCGCCCTGGAAACAGGGCGGGTGTCCTGTTTTTAGCTGGGCCAGCTTTCAGTTGGGCCAGTTTTCAGCTCGGAAGGTGCGGCCAGACGCAGCATTGTAAACCGGCGCGGCATCGTTAGTTTCGCGGCCCGAGCAATTCCAGGCAAAGCGCGGCGGCGGTTTTCTGTCCGGAATTGCGCTAAACAGGCATTGCTACGACCCAGTGGTCGGTGAAAGCTGAGCCGCTCCTGTTGCGCCCGGAGACAGTCGATGACGCTTGCCAACCCTGCCGATGCGAAAGCCGCCGAGACCGCCGGTCCGGCGCAGGCTGCCGCCGCGCCGGTCAAGCCCGGCAAGGTCGGCATCATGCTTGTCAATCTCGGCACGCCCGACGGCACAGACTTCAAGCCGATGTGGCGGTACCTGCGCGAATTCCTCTCCGACCCGCGCGTCATCGAGCTCAACAAGGCGATCTGGTATCCGATCCTTTACGGGCTGGTTCTGACCACCCGGCCGAAGAAATCCGGCGCCAACTACGCCCGGATCTGGAACCGGGAGAAGAACGAGTCGCCGCTGCGCAGTTTCACCCGCGCCCAGGCCGAGAAACTGGCCCCAGCGCTGGCCGACCTGCCCGATGTGGTGGTCGATTGGGCGATGCGCTACGGCAGTCCCTCGACAGCAAGCGTCGCTCAAAAGCTGGTCGAGCAGGGCTGCGAGCGCATCCTCACCTTTCCGCTCTATCCGCAATATTCGGCGACGACGACGGCGACGGCCAACGATCAGTTGTTCCGCGCGCTGATGACGATCAGGCATGCGCCGGCGATCCGCAGCGTGCCGCCCTATTATGACGAACCGGTCTATATCGAGGCGCTTGCCCGTTCGATCGAGAAGCATCTGGCGACGCTCGATTTCGTGCCGGAGGTGGTGATCACCTCCTACCACGGCATCCCCAAGCCCTATTCCGACAAGGGCGACCCCTACCGGGCGCATTGCCTGGAGACGACGCGGCTGCTGCGCGCAAGGCTCGGCTGGGACGAGAAGAAACTCATCACCACCTTCCAGTCGCGTTTTGGCGCGCAGGAATGGCTGCAGCCCTATACCGACGTGACCGTCGAGAAACTGGCCAAGGACGGCGTGAAATCGATCGCCATCGTCAATCCGGGCTTTTCCGTCGACTGCATCGAGACGCTGGACGAGATCGGGCGTGAAGCGGCCGAAACCTTCCATCACGCCGGCGGCAAGAACTTTGCCCACATCCCCTGTCTCAACGACAGCGCCGAGGGCATGGCGGTCATTGAAGCGCTGGTGCGGCGCGAGCTTTCCGGCTGGGTGTGACCGGTTTCACCGACTGGCTCGAAACCGGTGCGCAAAACCCGCCGCTAACCAATATTAGCGATCACCTGATTGTAACGTTGCGGAAACACACTTAAGTGATTCTGTGAGGTCGCCGCCTTTTGAGGGGAGAAACGAAATGGGTTTCAGCGGTTTCGATATTGCCATCATTGTTCTTGTTGCACTTGTCGTATTGGTGCTTTTCAAGGGCATCCGGACAATCCCGCAAGGCTACAACTACACGGTTGAGCGTTTCGGCCGTTATACCAAGACATTGAGCCCAGGCCTCAATCTCATCGTCCCGTTCGTCGACCGCATCGGCGCCAAGATGAACATGATGGAGCAGGTGCTCGACGTCCCGAGCCAGGAAATCATCACCCGCGACAATGCCATTGTCGGTGTCGACGGCATCGCCTTCTTCCAGATCCTCAACGCGGCGCAGGCCGCCTACCAGGTCGCCGGCCTGCAGAACGCGATCCTCAACCTGACGATGACCAACATCCGCACGGTCATGGGTTCGATGGACCTCGACGAGCTTCTGTCGAACCGCGACGCCATCAACGAGCGCCTGCTGCGCGTGGTCGACGAGGCCGCGCACCCATGGGGCATCAAGATCACCCGCGTCGAGATCAAGGACATCAATCCGCCGGCCAACCTCATCGAGTCGATGGGACGGCAGATGACGGCCGAACGCAACAAGCGTGCGCAGATCCTCGCCGCCGAAGGTCTCAAGCAGTCGCAGATCCTGGAGGCCGAGGGTCGCAAGGAAGCCGCGTTCCGCGATGCCGAGGCTCGCGAACGCTCGGCTGAAGCTGAAGCCCGCGCCACACAAGTCGTGTCCGAAGCCATTTCCAAAGGCGACGTCCAGGCTCTCAACTACTTCGTCGCCCAGAAATACACGGAAGCGCTGACTAAGATCGGCTCGGCCGCCAACAGCAAGGTCGTGCTGATGCCGCTTGAGGCTTCTTCGTTGATCGGCACGCTTGGCGGCATTGGCGAGATTGCCAAGGAAGTGTTCAGGAGCGAAGGCAGCAACGGCGCGCAACGGCAGGCCGCCCGCCCGCCCGTGGTTCGCCCGAGCGAGAGCTGAGGTCATAGGAGGCTGCTCCCATGCTTGACCGCATTGTGTTCGAACTCGGCCCGTGGAACTGGATGGTTCTCGGCTTCGTGCTGCTGGTGATGGAAGTTATCGCTCCCGGCATTTTCATGCTGTGGATCGGCATCGCGGCGCTGCTCATCGGCGCGATCTCGCTGCTGATCTGGGATGCGAGCTTCTGGACCTGGCAAGTTCAGGTGCTCGCCTTCCTCGCGCTTTCACTGGTTTCGGCCTATGTCGGCAAGAAGCTCGTTGGCGGCCGCCACGATCCGACCGATCAGCCGCTGCTGAACCGCCGTGGTGCGCAGATGGTCGGCAAGATGGCCACGCTTGCCGAGCCGATCAAGGACGGCCGCGGCCGCATCAAGCTCGGTGATACGCTGTGGCGTGTCTCGGGCCCGGATCTGCCGGCCGGCACGCAGGTGCGCGTGACAGGGGCCGCCGACACCGATCTGGATCTGACCGTCGAGGCGGTTTGAACCGAGGCGACGTCAGGATGGCGCAATTCCTGACGGAAAGCCGTGCCACACTTTTCCTGGAATTGCTCTAAGCCGCGCCGATCCGCAGCAGATCGTGCAGATGCACAAGCCCGACCGGCCGTCCGCCCTCGACCACCATCAGGCTGGTGATGGCGGAAGCGTTGATCGTCTGCAGCGCCGTCGCCACCAGCGTGTCAGGGGCCGCCGTCTTCGGCTTCTTCGTCATCACCTGATCGACGCTCATCGACAGAAGATCGCTGCCGATATGCCGGCGGATGTCGCCATCTGTGATGATACCGACAAGTGCGCCGTCAGCACCGGTGATCGCCACACAGCCAAAGCCTTTGCGCGAAAGCTCGGCAATCGCTTCGCGCATGCCGGTGCCCGACGGCACCAGGGGCAACCGTTCGCCGACATGCATGATCTCTCGCAACTGCGTCAGATTGGCGCCGAGCTGGCCGCCCGGATGGAAGGTGCGGAAATGGTCCGGCGTGAAGCCGCGCGCCTCGAGCAGCGCGATCGCCAGCGCATCGCCCATGACCAATTGCAGCAGCGCCGATGTCGTCGGTGCCAGCCCATGCGGACAGGCCTCAGGCACGGCCGGCAGCAGCAGCACCACGTCGGCGGCGCGCGCAAGCGCCGAGCTCTCGCCCGACGTGATGGCGATCAGCGGGATGGAGAAGCGCCTGGAATAGGCGACGATACCCATCAGTTCCTTGCTCTCGCCCGACCAGGACATGGCAATGATGGCGTCATCCCGGGCGATCATGCCGAGATCGCCGTGATTGGCCTCTGCAGGATGGACGAAGAAAGCCGGCGTTCCGGTCGAGGCAAGCGTCGCTGCGATCTTGCCACCGATATGGCCGCTCTTGCCGACGCCGGTGACGATGACACGCCCCTCGATCCGCGAAATCAGATCGATGGCTGCCGCGAATGGCTCGGCCAGTCCGTTCGCGAGCGCGGCGGCCAGCGCCGCCACACCGGCATGCTCCGTCGCCACCGTTCTCAGCGCCGATTCGATCGCAGCCTGCCTGTCCGGCTGCTTTCTTTCTGGGGACCCCGCATGCATGGCGCAAGCGATTAGCGCTTTGCCGCGCCCCTGTCCAACGGAATTGCCGCGGTCTGCCGATCCGGACGTCTCCAGGGCGGCTCTCTCAACCCTCCGTTAACCATCCGCATTTACGGTTCGGTAAGTATGGCGCAACCGCGCCGCGCAAGCAGTGGTGACGATGTCCGGGGGCCAGCCTGAAACGAAAATCGGTCGAAGGGGCATTGCCATTGCGGCACTGCTGCTGACGGCAAGCGCTCTCGCTTTGCTGCGCCCGGTTCCGGCATTTTCGCAGGAAACCGAGCTGCGCGGCGAGGTTTCCGAATCGGCCATACTTGCCGACCAGCAGCGCAAGGCCAGGCAGTTGAGGGCGCAAGGATCGCAGGATCAGAACACGCCCGTCGCCGCGGCCCTCCAGGACACAACGACGACTTATCAGCCGGCAAGCCCCGGTGCTGTTCCCGATGACGACCAGGCCGCGGGAGCAACGGACAGCATCTTCGACCAGCAGCCGCAGGCAACCGACGACTCATCTGCCGGCACGACGGCGCCGGTAAAACCGCGCCGGCCTTCGACGGCGAAGCAGCGCACCGAAAACGCCAAGACAAAGGCCGACACCAAGGCGGCCGACAAGAAAAAGGCCAAGAAAACAACCGGCGAGCCGACGGACAGCACGACCACCGCTGCCACCGCCAGCACGAGCAGCCAGGCCGACACCGCCGCCGATGGGGAGGATGCCAACCGTCGTGCGGTCACCATCGACAGCGTCGACAGGCAGAAGCTGGATCCCGGCGCGGAGCGCACGGCATCCATCGAGGGCCAGAAGATCAAGCCCGAGGACGACCCCTTCGCCGCCCCCGGTGTCAAGATCGGCACCTTTCTATTCCGGCCGACGCTCGAGCAGGGTTTCACCGCGACGTCCAACGCCGATTCCAGCAGCACCGGAAAATCCGCGGTTCTGTCCGAGACGGCGCTGCGGTTCACGGCGACCTCCGATTGGCGCGAGAATTCGGCTTTGATCACCGGCTACGGCCTGTTCCGCAACACCGTCTCCGGCCAGAAGATCGACGACGCGCAGGGCCGCATCGAAGGCCAACTCAATGTCGACCTCGACAACGAGCTGCGCGCCATCGCCAAGCTCGGCTATGAGGCGGCACCGGAATCGGCCTCCTCGCCGGACGCGATCGCCGGCGTCACCCAACAGCCGCTGCGTCAGACCGTTGACGGCAGCCTCGGCATCGAAAAGAGCGTCGGTAAGATGCGCTATGCGCTGACCGGCGCGGTCTCGCACGACTTCTACGGCGACGCCGAACTTTCGGACGGGACCAGCATATCGCAAAAGGATCGCGACTCCACGCTCTACACGGCAACCTTGCGCACCGGCTACGAGATTTCGCCGGCGCTGACACCCTTCACGGAGGTCGAGGCTGGGCGACGCATCTACGACCTGCGCGTCGACACCGACGGCTTCGAACGGTCGTCGACCAGGCTTGGCGCGCGCGCCGGGCTCGAGCTCGACATGGGCGAGAAGCTGTCTGGTGAATTTTCCGTCGGCTGGCTGCGTGAAGCGATCGACGACGACCGCCTTGCGGCTGTGGCGGGTCCGAGCATCGACGCCGACCTGAAATGGTCGCCCGAGCGCGGCACGATCATCGGGCTCACCGGAAAAACCAACGTCGAGACCACCACGACGGCCGGCGAGAGCGGCGATATCCTCTACTCCGGCCGTCTGACCGGCGAGCGCCAGATCCGCGCCAATCTGACGGCGAATTCGGCACTTGGCCTCGATTGGCGCGACTATACCGGCTCCGACGGCCACGACCTGATCCTGAGCGCCGAGGCCGGGCTGACATGGTGGCTGAACCGCTATGCCGGAATTACCACCCGCGTCAGGACCGAGAAGCTGACCAGCAACCTGCCCGGACGCGACTACACCGCCAACAGCGTGTATCTCGGCCTAAAGGTTCAGCGCTGAAGGCGCTGACAGGTAAGCCTATACCGAGATTCAGGTCAGGCCGAGCCGAGAGGCTAGAACGCAGCCCCGCGCCGTTCCGCCGGCTGCACTTCATCCAGCAGCGTGCGGATGACGTCGGCCATGCTGCCATTCATATCGCTGCGCCAGAGCGCGAAGGCGACATTGGCCTCGACGAAACCCTCCGGCGAGCCGCAGTCGAAGGTGCGCCCCTTATAGTGATAGCCGTAGAAAGGCTGCTTTTTCTCCAGCTTCAGCATCGCGTCGGTCAGTTGGATCTCGTTGCCGGCGCCACGCTCCTGGCTTTCCAGGATGCCGAATATCTCCGGCTGCAGGATATAGCGGCCATTGATGAAGAGGTTGGAGGGCGCGGTGCCCTGCTTCGGCTTCTCGACCATCCCGGTGATGCGGAAGCCGTGATGGGTGTCCTCGCCGCGGCCGACGATACCGTATTTGTGGGCCTCGGCCGGATCGCATTCCTGCACGGCGATGATGTTGTTTCCGGTCTCGGCATAGAGCTCGACCATGTCCTTCATGCAGCTCTTTTCCGACTGCATGATCATGTCGGGCAAAAGCAGCGCGAAGGGTTCGTCGCCAACCAGCTCGCGGGCGCACCAGACGGCGTGGCCGAGGCCCAGCGGCACCTGCTGGCGCGTGAAGCTCGTCTGTCCCGGCGCCGGCTGCAGCCGCTGCAGGCGGGCAAGCTGGTCGTCCTTGCCGCGCTGTGCAAGCGTGTCATAGAGTTCGAACTGGACGTCGAAATGGTCCTCGATGACCGCTTTGTTGCGCCCCGTGACGAAGATGAAATGCTCGATGCCGGCCTCGCGCGCCTCGTCGACCACATATTGGATGACCGGCCGGTCGACGACGGTCAGCATTTCCTTCGGGATGGCCTTGGTGGCCGGAAGGAACCGCGTGCCGAGCCCGGCGACCGGGAAAACTGCCTTGCGAACACGCTTCATGCTGACACCCCTGCGTTTCAATCAATTATCCGCTCGGCGGCGCGCTCCGCAATCCCCCTGACACTTTCACGGCGGAATCATTTTAACGCCGGAATGTTGGACTACCGAACCGCCAGGTCGACTGTGAGAACTAAAAGCCCCGACACCTCTTTTCGTTCCCGGCGGCACCTATGGTAAACTAAATGCTAACCCGGTTCGGCGTTGAATGATCCTTCCTGATTTGACGAAGGAGGAAATGATGTCCGTTCGCAGCACCGCAAGGCGCCTGACGGCACTGGTGATGGCCGCCGGCCTCACGCTGGCCTTGCTGATGTCCGCCGGACCCGCTTTCGCCGATGCCGGGTTCCGCCAGTGGGTCTCGGCTTTCCGCGCCACCGCGGTCGCGGGCGGCGTTTCGGGCGCTGTCTACGATCAGTCCATGAGAGGCATCGAGCCCGACCCGGTCGTGCTGGAAAAGGCCCGCACCCAGCCGGAATTCACCGCGCCCGCCTGGGACTATTTCGACAACCGGGTGCATGACCAGTCGGTGGCCAACGGCCAGGCGATGGCGAAGAAGTGGAAGCCGTGGCTCGATCGCATCGAGGCGCGGTTCGGTGTCGACCGCAACATCCTTCTGGCCATCTGGTCGATGGAATCGAACTATGGCGAGACGCTCAAGCGCGACGATATCATGCGCAACGTCGTCCGTTCGCTGGCGACGCTTGCCTATGGCGATCCGAGGCGATCGAAATATGCCCGCACCCAGCTGATCTCGGCGTTGAAGATCCTGCAGACCGGCGACATCGACGAAAGCCATCTGATGGGTTCCTGGGCCGGCGCGATGGGACAGACGCAGTTCATCCCGACCAGCTATCAGCGCTATGCGGTCGACATGGACGGCAACGGCAAGCGCGACATCTGGAATTCGATCCCCGATGCGCTGGCGACCTCCGCCAATCTGCTCAAGAAGAACGGCTGGCAGGCCGGCAAGACCTGGGGCTACGAGGTCACCATACCGGCAGGCAAATTGCCTGGCGGGGCCAAGACGATCGCCCAATGGCAGGCGCTCGGCGTCGCCAGGGCCAGCGGCAAGCCGTTCAAGAACCTGACCGACAAGGCGACGCTGAAGGTGCCGGACGGCCGCGGCGGCCCCGCCTTCCTGATGATCAGCAATTTCTCCGTCATCAAGGCCTACAACAATGCCGACAAATACGCTTTGGCCGTCGGCCTCCTGGCCGACGAGATCTCCGGCGGCACCGGGCTGGTGCAGGACTGGCAACGGCCTTTCACCAAGCTCAGCTTCGAGGAACGGCAGGAGCTGCAGAAGCGGCTTTCCGAGCACGGCTATTATGACGGCAAGTTCGACGGCAAGATCGGCGATGGCTCGAAAGCCGCCATCATGGCCTATCAGGCAAAGGTCGGCTTGAGCCAGGATGGCTATCCGAGCATGGAAGTGCTCAAATGGCTCCGCAAGCAGTAGAGCCGTCCAGAGCAATTCCAGGAAAAGCGCGTAGCGGTTTTCCGTTCGGAATTGCGCAAAATAAGATCCTTGGGGCGGGCTGGCGATTCTGTGAAACGCTGAACCGCTCTAAGGCGCCAAGCATCCTTTCAAATACGGCAAGGATGCTGTAGCGCTTCGGCTTGCGCATGACTTTCCCATGTCTGCCTGGTCATGCGCCGGGGATGGAGAGGTGATTGGTTACGGTTGCGCGTATCAGGCAAAGCATTCGCCGGGCGCCGATCCTGATTCTCGCCCTTGCCGTGCTTGTTGTCACCGCCGCCGGCGCCTTCCACGCCCCTGCGTTCGCGCAGGAGGAGAGCCACGGCTGGTCGCTGCGTGACCTCCTTTTCCCGCGCCGGAGCGAACGCGTCGAGCCACCCATCGAAATTCAGAAAGCAAGGCCGAAACCGAAGAAGAAATCCAAGCCGCGCCCGCCGGCCGAGCCGGAAACACCGATCGTCGAGAAGACAAACGACGCCCGTGTCGTGCTGGTGGTCGGCGATTTCCTGGCGGGTGGGCTGGCCGAAGGCCTGGATACCGCTTTTGCCGACAACCCCGCCGTCAGGATCGTGGCCCGCGCCAACGGTTCGTCCGGCTTCGTCCGCGACGATTTCTATAACTGGCCGGCCGAGATAAAATCGCTGATCGAGACCGAGAAGCCGGCGGCCGTGATCGTCATGCTGGGCTCCAACGACCGCCAGCAGATGAAGGTCGGCGACGTGCGCGAGCAGCCGCGCTCGGAGAGCTGGACCAAGGAATATGAGCGCCGCACCGATGCGTTCGGCAAGGCGATACAGGACGCCAAGGTGCCGTTCCTGTGGGTCGGCATGCCGGCTTTCCGGGTAACGAAGATGAACTCGGACATGCTTGCCTTCAACGACATCTATCACTCGGCCGCCGAAAAGCATGGCGGCGAATTCGTCGATGTCTGGGACGGCTTCGTCGACGAGAACGGCGCTTTCGTCACCTCCGGCCCGGACATCAACGGCCAGCCGGTTCGCTTGCGTTCCGACGACGGCATCAACGTCACCAAGGCCGGCAAGCGCAAGCTCGCCTTCTATACGGAAAAGCCGCTGGCCAAGATCCTCGGCCTTGCGCCGCCGGGAAGCATCACGACCGTGTCGGCGCCGACCGGCGCTCCGGTCGAGGCGCCGGCGCCGGCAGCGGCGCCCGTCATCGTCGACCGCACCGCGCCGATGCTGCTTGGCGACCCGGCGCTCGATGGCGGCTCGGAATTGCTCGGCGCCGCGCCGCCGGCCAAGGCTGATCCGAACCTGCCTGGTGAAAAGCTGATCAAGGAGGGCAAGGCGCCCGCCGCCTCGCCCGGCCGCGCCGACGATTTTTCCTGGCCGCCGAAACCGGCCACCGCGGCCGCCGCCGGGCCGGACACGACGACGGCGATCACTCCTTAGAGCAATTCGAAAGAGTGTCGGCGAACCCATCCGCAATTGCGTAAACCAAGGAACGCCTCGCGCGATGGCGAAAGGCTGGGGTCTAAAGCATGTCTCCCGAAAGTGCGCAGCGGTTCTGGGACAACGACATGCATCAAAACAAAGACTTTAAAGCGCGTCGCATGAATCCGCTTCAGCGCGACGCGCTTTAGAACCGGCCGATGGACGGCATCGCCGATACCGCTGTGCGCCGCCGCCAATCTCGCGTAGACAGTCCTGCCCCGACCCGGCCCCTGCGCGTGAGAACCCCATGCGAATACTGTTGCAAACCCTCTTCCTCGGCCTTGCCGCTGCCGGCAGCCTGTCGCCCGCGCGGGCAGCAGCCGGCGATTGCGGCGATGCCGCCGCCCTGGTGCAGCAGGCCTATCCCCAGGCCGCAAAGGCCGCCGACGGCGCCTCGTTCACGCTCGAACCCCACACGAGCATCGCCCTGACGTCCGCATATCGCGATCCGCCGGGCCTGGTCTGCAAGGTCTGGCCCGCCCATGACGACCTGCTGTTGGTCGCGGTGCCGCTGATGGACAGTTCCCAACCCACCGATTACGCGCATGCCGGCGATATCGAGCTTTTGATCGTCGACAGGAAGAGCCTGCAGGTGCGCCGGCGCTTGCTCCAGCCTGGGCTGATGAACGATGATGCCATCGCCATCCGCAAGGTCGAACTCGATACCGGCCGCTATGCGCTGGCGCCCGATGTCAGCGCCTTCGGCCTGCGCATCGAAATGGCGAACAATTCGCTGCCTAACCCCTTCAGTGAAACCGACCTGCGGCTCTATGCCGTCGACGGCGATTCCCTGCGGATGGTGCTCGATGGCCTGGTCGTGGCCGGCCATGGCGGCGAGGGCGATGCCAGTTGCGCCGGATCCTTCCATACCAGTCGGGTCAGCCTGGCGGTGAGCCCGGCCAAACATCACGGCTACCACGACATCACGGTGGCCGAGCGGATGGATACCGACAATCCGTTGCCCGACGACGATGGCGAGTGCCAGTCCCATCCTGGCAAGCCGCTGAAGCGGACCTATCGGCTGCGCTATGACGGCAGCCGCTATGCGTATCCGGCGTCGCTCAAGGCCCTGGAGCCGCCGTGAGACGGCCTCTCAGGTCACTCAGACATCGTGTGCACGCCAGCGTCATTTGCCCGGGATGACGGGCCTGGGAGCGCGCGAGCGTAAAACGATAAGGGTTACCGTGCGCGGCGTTGCAAGCATTCCGCGCATAAGTTGCAAAATTGGCGAAAAATGACTAAAGGTCGGCTCTTCTCCCACGATGGCGGACTGCTCACAGCGTGCTTGGCCGGACCCCGGTCGCCCGAATGAAGGTGAATACGCCTTGCCCTTGAACGACAACGCTTCGACAATGGCGGCATCGCCATCGATTTGAATACTCAATCGTCGAGCCAGTAATAGCGAAAACATCCGAATTTTTGCGTGCCAGGCGCGAGCTTGGCAGCAACGGCTATGCCGGAAGGATTCTCCGATGACGTGGGCGATACGGGCACGATGACGTAGCCCTGATTGGCGAATTGCAGTTTCATCTCGCCGAGATGGCGCTTGAAGCCGCCTTCTATTTGACTCCGAGGATATCGCATGCCGTTAAGGCAGGCACGGATCAGAATATCTGAATATAATTGGGCGCTGGCAATTCTCACAGCCTCTTCGGAAATCAACTTCTCTCGGACATTCGCGTTATCGCACAGGACAGGCCCCGCCGACAAAGCCAACACCAGCATCGTAGCCAAGACAAACGACCTTCTCATGGATGCCTCCTGATCAGGATCGGGTAACGCTAAGCCTCACTTGTCGACATTGCATCGGACACATCGAGGCCGCGATCCGATCCGTTCCGGTCCATTTTCGTGTCGATTCAACTTCGTCAATTCGCGACGCTTTCGGCAAATTCCCGCGTTAATACCGCGGCTGCGGCCGCAATGGCTCGCTTCACATCCTGTTCGGTAGTGCGCCAGTTGACCACGCTGACCCGCATAGCGCGCCGCCCGCGCCAAGTTGTTCCGGAAAAGAAAGCCTCCCCTGTGGAATTGATCCTTTGAATCGTTGCATCGGTGAAGGCATCGTTCTGTTCGGATGATGCGCCCGGACGGCTGAACCGAAGCAGGCCCTGATTGAGCATCGGCCGGGCCAGAATCTCGGCTCCGGGCAGTTCGCCGATCCCTTCGACTATGTCGGCGCAGTGAGCGCAGCAGCGGTCAACCAGTGCCTCAACGCCGCTTCGGCCAAGTTCCTTGAGCGCGGCGTACACAGGGATGCCCCTCGCGCGGCGAGAATATTCTGGATTCCAGTCGACTTGATCGCGCACGTCGGTGGCGGGTGCGACGTAGGACGCGCTTGAAGCCATCGCCGCGCGATGTGACACGGAGTCCCTGACGATCACAATACCACAGTCGAACGGGACGTTCAGCCATTTGTGCCCGTCGGTGGCCCAGCTATCAGCTAGCTCCACTCCGTCGAGCACGTGGCGATGTCTGCGGCTCGCCCGCGCGAACAGACCGAAGGCGCCATCGACGTGAACCCACGCTCCTGCAGACTGCGCCACCGGAATCAGTTCCTCGAATGAATCGCACGCGCCGATGTTAAGATCAGCGGCATTCAGCACGAGCAGCGCAGGACCGTCGTTGGCGGAGAGTGCCTTCGCAAGTGCATCGGGAAAAACCCGGCCGAATTCGTTAGTTGCGAGCAGTTCGATAGCTTTTCGGCCGATGCCGAGAAGGCGCGCTGCACGCTCTACGGTGACGTGCCCTTGGTCGCTCGTGAGGACCTTGATGGGCGGCGCTCCGAATAGCCCGCTTTCTTCGACATTCCAGCCGATGCGCTTCAGTAGCGCGAACCTGGCCGCCGCCAGCGCCGTCGCATGCGCCATCTGACAGCCGCTCGTGAAGGCAAAGGACGCCTCGCGCGGCAGGCCGAGCAGATCCTTGATCCATTCGCCTGCTGTGTCTTCGATCACAGCAGGCGCAGGGCCGGCGGAATAGAGTGCTGCGTTCTGATCCCAAGTGGCGACAAGCCAGTCGGCTGCGAGGGCGGATTCCAGTGCGCCGCCGATCACCCAAGCAAAAAAACGTCCGCCCGCGCTGCCATGCATCCCGGCGTTGGCTCCCGCAGTCAGCGACTTAATGACTTCTTCCGGGCTGCTGCTCTGGTATGGCAGGGGACCCGAAAAGGATCGCCTAAGCTCCTGCAGCGTAGCCGTCGCCGCCACGGATCGGCATCCCAAGCCGTCGATCCATTCACGTGCTGCCTGGTAAGCGAGGTCTAGAGCCGTGCCCATCATGTATCCTTGTCTTGTTGCGCGCGGTTGCCGCAACGTTCACGCCACTTCTCGGAGACTGTTGCGTCGGGAGGAAACGGACCATTCCCTCGTGCAGCCAGCTTGCCGGATATTTATTGATTGCACGAACGAAAAGGCTTTAGGTTGGACATCAGCAAGGTTGGCGAATGGGGCACTTGCCGCTTATGACCAGGCACGCAAGCTCACTGCTGGATACCGGCATCCTGCTGGGACTGGACAGCTCTCTTCTACGAACACTGCTTGCCGTAGTGGATGCAGGCAGCTTTGTTGGCGGTTCGCGGATAGTCCACCGGACGGCATCCGCCGTCAGTATGCAGATGAAAAGGCTGGAAAGGCAGGTCGGACGTCCAATATTTGCGCCTTATGGCCGTTCGGTAACATTGACGCCCGAAGGCGAAGCTCTGCTCACATATGCTCGGCGCATTCTCGACATCGCCGAGGAGGCGGTAACACGCTTCAATTGCATCTCCCCCGAAAGCTTAGTGCGGCTGGGCATTCCGGATCTTTACGCTTCAGTGTTTCTTCCCTCTATTCTCGCTAGCTTTGCAGCGAGGTATCCATCCATCGAAATTGACGTGACTTCCCGCGTGAGCACTGCACTATTCCATTTATTGGACGACGGCGAACTTGACATTGCTCTCATCACGTCAGGCACCCTGAATAGGGTAAGTTCGCCTGAAGCGCGGGTCTTTCGTGATCAACTCATTTGGGCCGGGCTTCCAAACGGAAACGCTCACCGTCAGCGCCCGCTGCCTATTTCCGTCCCCCCACTTAGCTGCCCATGGCGGAAAGCAGCCGTCGATGCGCTGGATGCCGCCGGCATTTCTTACCGCGTCTCGTGCACCAGTGAAAACTTCGCCGGTCAGCTTGCACCTGTCCAGGCCGGCCTGGCGGTCGCGCCATTACCTCGTGTGACTCTGCCAACCGATTTTGCGTCATTCGGAGCCGACCACGGGCTTCCGCCAATCGGTTTTTGTGAACTGGACTTGAGATACGCCCCTGGCAGGCGCAACCAAGTGGTTTCAGCCGCCGCCGACCATATCCGGGTATACTTCGAAGCTACGACGTTCGGGGACCGGGCGATGTCTGGTAAGGTGAGTCCCGCTTGGCAGCGCTGATGAGCTTCGGTCAGACTGGCCCAGAACCTGCCATCGCAGCCATTCGCTCCGAGAAATTTCAGGTGCTCTGACACCGCTGGTTGTCTTCTGAGGGCCGTCCGAGGCGTGGTGCAAACTTATGTGCGACGGTCGCCCGGAATCGACGGGTTGTGTGTCGACAGTTGCAATCCGGATGGCGAATGCCTGAGAATCATCAACAATTTCAAGTGCAATGAGTCTAGGCTAATCTGGCACCGAACAACCGCGCCAGATGGAACAATGGCATTATCCACTGACGGCAATATCCCACGGCTGCGGTCAGGATTGGGGGCGAAATGTCAGCGACGGGCTACGCGTTGACCGGGTTCATAGCTTGGGCGCTTTGCTTGCTCATCTGGATGGAGGTCGTGCGGACCTATCTCGTTGTGACGGGCCGGGTGCCAGCAAATGGTTTCAGCCCCGACAACGCCGGCCTGTCGCCCTTTATGCAGCGACTGGCGCGGGCTCATGCGAATTGCATCGAGGGCCTGCCCATATTCGGAGGTCTCATGGCGCTGGCGATCATGACCTCTCGCGTTTCGATCACCGATCCTGTTGCGTACTGGTTCCTCGCGGCTCGTGTCACGCAGTCGATCATTCATTTGACGTCGACAAGCCCAACGGCGGTCAAGGTCCGATTTTCGGCGTTTGCGGTCCAGATGGCCGTCGGCGCCTACTGGGCGGCAGCGCTACTGGTGAGCTAGCCCGAGCATTTTTTCGCCCGAGCGGAAGCACTTGACGTTCATAGAACGCGTCCGACCTCAGCGCGGCAGTACCGTCGATCCCATCAGCGCCTCGTCGATCGAGCGCGCCGCCTGGCGGCCCTCGCGGATCGCCCACACCACCAGCGACTGGCCGCGGCGCACGTCGCCTGCCGCATAGAGCTTGTCGACGCTGGTTTTGTAGTCGCGGTCGTTGGCCTCGACATTATTCGAGCGGCGGCTGTCGGTGACGACCTTGATCTCGCCGTCGAGCTCCTTCATCAGGCTGTCGCTCGCCGGTCCGGCAAAGCCGATGGCGATGAAGGCGAGGTCGGCGCGGATCACGAATTCGCTGCCGGCGATCGGCTTGCGCTTGTCGTCCACCTCGCAGCAGCGGACGCCGGTCAGCTGACCGTCCTCGCCGATGAATTCGAGCGTCGCCACCTGGAATTCGCGCTCGGCGCCCTCGGCCTGCGAGGAGGACGTGCGCATCTTCGTCGCCCAATACGGCCATACCGACAGCTTGTCTTCCTTTTCCGGCGGCTGCGGGCGGATGTCGAGCTGGGTCACGCGTACCGCGCCCTGGCGGAAAGCGGTGCCGATGCAGTCGGACGCGGTGTCGCCGCCGCCGACCACGACGACATGCTGGCCGCCGGCGATGATCGGGTGCGAAGGCCACGCCACCGACTGGATCGGCTCGCCGCCGACACGGCGGTTCTGCTGCACCAGATAGGGCATGGCGTCATAAACGCCGCTGAGATCGCTGCCCGGAATGCCGGCCGGACGCGGCGTTTCGGAGCCGCCGCAATAGAGCACGGCGTCATATTCTTCGAGAAGTTCGGCGACCGGCTTGTCGACACCGACATTGACGCCGCAATGGAAGGTGACGCCCTCGCCCTGCATCTGCTCGATGCGCCGGTCGATGTAGTGCTTCTCGATCTTGAAGTCCGGAATGCCGTAGCGCATCAACCCGCCGGGGCGGCTCTCGCGCTCATAGACATGCACGTCGTGGCCGGCGCGGCCGAGCTGCTGCGCCGCCGCCATGCCGGACGGGCCGGAACCGATGACGGCAACCCGCTTGCCGGTCTTCTTTTCCGGCGGATAGGGCCGGATATGGCCGGTCTCGTAGGCCTTGTCGGCGATCGCCTGCTCGACCGTCTTGATGGCGACCGGAATGTCCTCGAGGTTCAGCGTGCAGGCTTCCTCGCAAGGCGCGGGGCAGATGCGGCCGGTGAACTCCGGGAAATTGTTGGTCGAATGCAGGTTGCGGATCGCGTTGTCCCAATCGCCATTGTAGACGAGATCGTTCCAATCCGGGATCTGGTTGTGGATCGGACAGCCGGTCGGCCCGTGGCAGAACGGAATGCCGCAATCCATGCAGCGCGCGGCCTGTTTCTCGACCTCCTTGTCCGACATCGGCAGCGTGAATTCTCGGAAATGCCGGATGCGGTCCGAGGCAGGCTGGTACTTGTGCACCTGCCGGTCGATCTCGAGAAAGCCTGTTACCTTGCCCATAGTCCAGTTCCTGCTGTCCGAAGGCACGCTTTTGTCGGCGCACCCGTTAACCCCATAAGGCTGTCATGGCAACCGCAGTCCGGGGTCAGGATTGTTGGTGAGGATGGCGGCCGGAAAGTCATCTTCCCGGCCATGCCCGAAGCCTATTCCGCCGCCACGCTCATGCGCATGCGTTCCATCTCGATCAGCGCGCGGCGGTATTCGACCGGCATGATCTTGCGGAATTTCGGCCGGAAGTTCTGCCAGTCGTCGAGGATTTCGCGGCCGCGCACCGAACCGGTGAAATGCACGTGGTTCGAGATCAGCTGATAGAGACGTTCCTCGTCATGGCTGGTCATGTCGCCCGACACGTCGACGCGGCCCTTGTGGTCGAGGTCGCCGCCGTGATGGAGCAGCCTCTCCATCAGGTCGTCCTCTTCCGGAACCGGCTCCAGCTCGACCATCGCCATGTTGCAGCGCTCGGCGAAATCGCCCTTCTCGTCCAGCACATAGGCGACGCCGCCCGACATGCCGGCCGCGAAGTTGCGCCCGGTCTTGCCCAGAACCACGACGATGCCGCCGGTCATGTATTCGCAGCCATGGTCGCCGACGCCTTCGACGACGGCCGCCACGCCCGAATTGCGCACGGCGAAACGCTCGCCGGCGACACCGGCAAAGTAAGCCTCACCCTCGGTGGCGCCATAAAGCACCGTGTTGCCGACGATGATCGAGTCAGCCGCCACGATCTTGGCCTCGTCCGGCGGGCGGATGACTATGCGGCCGCCCGACAGGCCCTTGCCGACATAATCATTGCCGGCGCCGACGAGCTCGAAGGAGACGCCGCGGGCCAGGAAGGCGCCGAAGGATTGGCCGGCGGTGCCGGTCAGCTTCACCTGGATCGTGTCTTCGCGCAGGCCTTTGTGCCTGAAACGCTTGGCCACTTCGCCCGACAGCATGGCGCCCGTCGACCGGTCGACATTGCGGATGTCCACCTCGATCTTGACCGGCTGCTTGGCATCCAGCGCCGGCTTCGCCAATTCGATCAGCTTGCGGTCGAGCACGTCGTCGATCGGATGCTTCTGCCGCTCGGTCCAGTGCAGCGCCTCATGCGGCGCGTCCGGCTTGAAGAACATCTTCGAGAAGTCGAGCCCGCGCGCCTTCCAATGCTGGATGACGTCGCGCTTTTCCAGGAGATCGGTGTCGCCGATGATCTGGTCGAGATGCGTGAAGCCCATTTCGGCAAGCAGCGCCCGCACCTCTTCCGCCACGTAGAAGAAGAAGTTGATGACATGCTCGGGCGCGCCCTTGAAGCGCTTGCGCAGCACCGGATCCTGCGTCGCCACGCCCACCGGGCAGGTGTTGAGGTGGCACTTGCGCATCATGATGCAGCCGGCCGCGATCAGCGGCGCGGTCGAGAAGCCGAACTCGTCGGCGCCGAGCAACGCGCCGATGATGACGTCGCGCCCGGTGCGCAATCCCCCGTCGACCTGCAGCGCCACTCTGCTGCGCAGGCCGTTGAGCACCAGCGTCTGGTGCGTTTCGGCCAGGCCCATTTCCCAGGGGCTGCCGGCATGCTTGAGCGAGGTCAGCGGCGACGCGCCGGTGCCGCCATCATAGCCGGAGATGGTGATGTGGTCGGCGCGCGCCTTGGCGACGCCCGCCGCGACCGTGCCGACGCCGACCTCCGACACCAGCTTGACCGAGACATCGGCCGCCGGATTGACGTTCTTCAGATCGTAGATCAGCTGCGCCAGATCCTCGATCGAATAGATGTCGTGATGCGGCGGCGGCGAGATCAGGCCGACGCCGGGCGTCGAATGCCTGACCTTGGCGATGGTGGCGTCGACCTTGTGGCCAGGCAGCTGACCGCCCTCGCCGGGCTTGGCGCCTTGGGCTACCTTGATCTGCATGACATCGGAATTGACCAGATACTCCGCCGTAACACCGAACCGCCCCGAGGCGACCTGCTTGATCGCCGAACGTTCCGGGTTCTTGCCGCCGCCGGGCAGCGGCAGATAACGGTCGGCCTCTTCGCCGCCCTCGCCGGTGTTCGACTTGCCGCCGATGGTGTTCATGGCGCGCGCCAGCGTCGTGTGCGCTTCCCGCGAGATCGAGCCGAACGACATTGCCCCGGTCGAGAAACGCTTGACGATCTCGGCCGCCGGCATGACGTCCTCGATCGCCACCTTCTTGCGCCCGGTCTGTTCCGCCAGCCTGATCTTGAACAGGCCGCGGATGGTCTGGGCGCGTGCGGTCGCGCTGTCGATTTGCGCCGAATAGTCCTTGAACGTATCCCATGAGCCCTGCCGCACGGCGTGCTGCAAGGTGGCGACAGCGTCGGGCGACCACATATGCGCCTCGCCGCGCATGCGGTACATGTATTCGCCGCCGACTTCGAGGCTGTTGCGCAGCACCGGATCGCTGCCGAAGGCATCGCTGTGGCGGCTGAGCGTCTCGGTGGCGATCTCGTCCAGGCCGACGCCTTCGATCAGCGTCGCCGTGCCGGTGAAATACCTCTCGACGAAATCCGACTTCAGCCCGATGGCGTCGAATATCTGCGCGCCGCAATAGGACTGGTAGGTCGAGATGCCCATCTTGGACATCACCTTGAGGATGCCCTTGCCGATCGACTTGATGTAGCGCGAGACGACCTCGTGCTCGTCGACCTCTTCCGGCAGCTCGCCGCGCTTGTGCATGTCGAGCAGCGTGTCGAAAGCGAGATAGGGGTTGATCGCTTCCGCGCCGTAGCCGGCCAGGCAACAGAAATGATGCACCTCGCGCGGCTCGCCGGATTCGACGACCAGCCCGACCGACGTGCGCAGGCCCTTGCGGATCAGGTGGTGGTGCACCGCCGCTGTCGCCAGCAGCGAAGGAATGGCGATGCGGTCCGGACCGACCTGGCGGTCGGACAGGATGATGATGTTGTAGCCGCCGGCGACCGCCGCTTCCGCCCGCTCGCAGAGCCGGTCGATGGCGCCCTGCATGCCGGCAGCGCCTTCGTTCGAGCCGTAGGTGATGTCGATCGTCTTGGTGTCGAAGCGATCCTCGGTGTGGCCGATCGAGCGGATCTTCTCGAGATCGCCATTGGTGAGGATCGGCTGGCGCACTTCGAGCCGCTTGCGGCGCGATGTGCCGACGAGATCGAAGATGTTCGGCCGCGGTCCGATGAAGGACACCAGGCTCATCACCAGCTCCTCGCGGATCGGATCAATCGGCGGATTGGTGACCTGGGCGAAGTTCTGCTTGAAATAGGTGTAGAGCAGCTTCGACCTGTCCGACATCGCCGAGATCGGCGTGTCGGTGCCCATCGAGCCGACAGCTTCCTGCCCGGTGGTCGCCATCGGCGCCATCAGGAGCTTGGTGTCCTCCTGCGTGTAGCCGAAGGACTGCTGGCGATCGAGCAGGCTGACATCCTTGCGCAGCGCGCGCGGCTCGACCGGCTTCAAATCCTCGAGGATGAGCTGCGTGTTGGCCAGCCAGGTCTTGTAAGGGTGTCTGGTCGCGATCTCCGACTTGAGCTCCTCGTCGGAGACGATGCGGCCCTTCGCGAGATCGATAAGCAGCATGCGGCCGGGCTGCAGCCGCCACTTCTGCACGATCTTCTCCTCCGGCACCGGTAGCACGCCGGCCTCCGACGCCATGATGACGCGGTCGTCATCGGTGACGATGTAGCGCGCCGGGCGCAGGCCGTTGCGGTCGAGCGTGGCGCCGATCTGGCGGCCGTCGGTGAACACTACGGCTGCCGGACCGTCCCACGGCTCCATCAGGGCGGCATGGTATTCGTAGAAAGCCTTGCGGTCGGCGTCCATGAGCTTGTTGCCGGCCCAGGCTTCCGGGATCAGCATCATCATGGCATGGCTGAGCGAATAACCGCCCTGGAACAGGAACTCGAGCGCATTGTCGAAGCACGCCGTGTCCGACTGTCCTTCATAGGAGATCGGCCACAGCTTCGAGATGTTGTTGCCGAACAGCTCGGAATCGACCGAGGCCTGGCGCGCCGCCATCCAGTTGTTGTTGCCGCGCACCGTGTTGATCTCGCCATTATGCGCGACCATGCGGTAGGGGTGCGCCAGCTTCCACGATGGGAAGGTGTTGGTCGAGAAGCGCTGGTGGACCAGGATCAGCGCCGTTTCGAAGCGCGGATCCTTGAGGTCCTTGTAATAGGCGCCGACCTGGTAGGCCAGGAACATGCCCTTATAGACGATGGTGCGCGCCGACAGCGACACACAGTAGGAACCGATGTCCTTGTTGTCGTTCTCGGCATAGATGCGGCCCGAGATCACCTTGCGCAGCAGATAGAGCCTGGCCTCATATTCCTCGTCGTCGGGAATGTCGGCCGTGCGGCCGATGAACACCTGCCGGTGGAACGGCTCGGACGCCACGATCTCGGGCGCCTTCGACAGCGACGAATTGTCGACCGGCACGTCGCGGAAGCCGATGAGCGGCAGTCCTTCCGACTGCGCCGATTCGGCGATGATCTCCTCGATGTGGGCGCGAAGCGCCGCGTCCTGCGGCATGAACCAATGGCCGACGCCGTACTGGCCGGCCGGCGGCAGCTCGACGCCCTGCGCCGCCATCTCCTCGCGGAAGAACCCGTCCGGGATCTGCACCAGCAAGCCGGCACCGTCGCCGACCAGCGGATCGGCGCCGACGGCGCCGCGATGGGTGAGGTTCTCCAGCATCATCAGACCGTCCTCGACGATCTGGTGCGACTTCACGCCCTTCATGTTGGCGATGAAGCCGACGCCGCAGGCATCATGCTCGTTGCGCGGATCGTAAAGGCCTTGCGCGGTCATGCCGCTGGCAGTTCGGAGGTCTTTGGTCAGGACGGTATTTTTAACGGCTGGCGCTTTCGTCTGCGCGGCCTGGCCGTTCATCGCAGATGGCGTCAGTTCCGTCATCGTCCTATCCTCCGTTCTTCACCTTGACCTGAATTGTCTCAGGGCGCTGGTTTGCCTTGGGAAGCACAATGCTTCCCCTTCATCCTGCTGCACGTCTCGCGAAATCCATCGAACCATATGGCTATACGCCCGGTTCGCATCCGGTATCGTACAGGCCAGAGCCGGGCCGTCTACCCGCCGCTCGCGACAATGGCCGGAATGGCAGTGATGATACGCCAGTCCAGCCTGTTTTGTGCGACAAAATAAGACAGCACTACTGTCCTAAATTTTTTATGGCAGAAATCCGGCAGCCACACAAGACCGATTCACAAAAATCTTGGCAGCACTGCGACACAAAATTTCGTGACAAGCGCTGGAAACGCAAGCTTTGGTCCCGGCCTTTTTCGGCTGCTGGCTGGCTTCACCGCTTTGCCAGCGATTGGCCCTTGCGCTTCGACGGTCGAAGCGGTCAAGTCGCGCCGCTTTTTGCCAATAACGATATGGACCTCTCGATGTTCTTTGCATCCGACAACTGGGCGGGCGTCCACCCCGACATTTCAGCCAACCTGTCGCGCCATGCCGCCGGCATTGCGACCGCCTATGGTGACGGCGACCTTGACCGCTCCGTCTATCGCCGCTTCAACGAAATCTTCGAGCGAGAGGTGCAGGTCTTCTTCGTCGCGACCGGCACTGCGGCCAACGCACTTTCGATGGCTGGATTGAACCGTATCGGCGGCATCGCGCTTTGTCATTCCGAAGCGCATATGAATGTCGACGAGTTCGGCGCGATGGGCTTCTACACCGGCGGCGCGCGCACGGCGCCGGTCCCGGGACCGCTGGGGCGAATGAACCCGGAAGCTCTCGACCGGGCTATAAAGCGCTATTCGCAAGATCTGGCCCCGGCCGGTCAGCCGATGGCGGTCACTGTCACCCAGGCAACCGAGGTCGGCACGATCTACAGCGTTGACGACGTCAAGGCGATCGCTGAGGTGAGCCGTCACCATAAACTGCCGCTGCACATGGACGGCGCGCGCTTCGCCAATGCCATTGCCGCGACAGGCGTCAGCCCGGCCGAAATGACCTGGAAGAGCGGCGTCGACCTCATCTCCTTCGGCGGCACCAAGAACGGCTGCTGGATGGCTGACGCGGTGGTTATCCTCAATCCGGACGTCGGTAAGGATTTGCGCCTGCTGCGCCAGCGCGCCGGACAGACCTTCTCCAAGGCCCGCTTCATCTCGGCCCAGTTCGAGGCCTATTTCACCGACGATCTGTGGCTGCGGATGGCCGGGCACGCCAATGCGATGGCCGCGCATCTGGCTGAGACGATCGAAGATGCGCCGGCCGGCAAGCTCGCCTGGCTGCCGCAGGCCAATGAGGTGTTCGCCATCCTCGGCCGCGCGACAGCGGAAAAGCTGCAGGCAGCCGGTGCCAAGTTCTACGAATGGGGCGTGCCGCAGGGTTTCGAAGGGCACCTCGGTGACAATGAAGCGATCTATCGCTTCGTCGCCAGCTTCGCGACCACGACGGAAGAGATCGACCGCCTCGGCCAGTTGCTTGGCTGAGCTTCCTGCAATTGGGACCAGCTAGATGACAAGGCCTTCCCTTGGTTCAACGATGCGGCTGGTTCGTCCGGCGCCGAACGTGCTGGGCTTCTACGATGGCCGCATCGATGGCGTTCGCATCTGGTCGGACGAACCGAATTGGCTCGATGACGGCGCTTATACGCTCGGCATCTGCACCTATGCGATCGTCGATGGATCGCAGGCGCTTGTCTATGACACGCACATATCCCTGCCGCATGCCCGCTACATCAGGCGAACGCTCGAAGAGATGGGCGTAACCTCGATACGTGTCGTGCTCAGCCACTGGCATGACGACCATATTGCCGGCAACGAGGTGTTCAAGGATTGCGAGATCATCGCCAACCGCCTCACTGCCGCGGCGCTTGAACGCGGCCGGGCCGACATCGAGGGCGGCAATCCGCCGATCAGGCCGCTCGTGCTGCCCAACAGCATGTTCGAGAACAGCCTCAGCCTGACGGTCGGATCAATCCCGATCGAACTGCGCCAGGTCGAAATCCACAGTCATGACGGCACGGTGCTGCTGATGCCCGACGCCGGCCTGCTGCTGGCGGGCGACACGTTGGAGGACTCCGTCACCTATGTCTCGGAGCCGGAACGCCTGAACGAACATCTGGTCGACCTCGAGCGCATGGCCGGCTGGCGGTTCGATCGGATCCTGCCCAACCACGGTTCCTTGGAGGCAATCGAGGCCGGCGGCTATGACAGAAGCTTCATCGCGGCGACCCAGGCCTATGTTCGAAAGCTGCTTGCCTGCCGGCAGGACCCCGACTTGGCGAACCATGACCTGAGGACCTTCGGCGCCGACATATTTGCCACGACCGCGACCGAGTATTTCGCGCCATACGAAGCGGTCCACCGGCAGAACGTCGCGACTGTTGTCGCGGCAAAGGACCAATAGGATGCGCTAGAGCAATTCCAGGAAAAGTGTGAGCGTTTAAGTCCGACGTCTTCGCCGTAACCTTCCGTCCGGAATTGCGTTAAAACAAAGAGATAGAGCGGTTCGCCGTTTCCGTGAAACGGGAAACGCTCTAGGCCAGGAAGGGCCGCATCAAAAGTTCGAAGCCGAGCAGGATCAGGAAGATCAGGAACCATCTGCGAAAGGTTGCCGGACTGATCTTCCGGCGCAGGATCTGCCCCAGCCACATGCCGAGCAAGGCCGGCAGCACGGCAAGCGAGGACATCGCCAGATGTCCGGCGTCGAACGCGCCATGCGAGGCAAGGCCCAGCGCCAACGCGATTGTCGACACAGTGAAGGAAAGACCGAGCGCCTGGATGAGATCGTCCCGGCTCAGGCCCAGCGCCTGGATATAGGGGACGGCAGGAACCACGAAGACGCCGGTGCCGCCGGTAACCAGGCCGGTGAGGAAACCCACGACAGGCGAAAACCAGCGCTCTGCTCTCACAGGAAGCGAAGGCTGCCGCGCCAGCAATGTGTAGGCGGCGTAAAGAAAGAGAGCCGCGCCGAGGCCGGCCGTCGTCCATTTGACATTGTCGCTGGCGAGCAGCCAGGCGCCGATAATCGTGCCCGCCAGAATGCCGGCCATCATCAGCCAGAGACGGCGCAGGATGGCAGAGAAGCTCGGGCCGGCGAAAAGCTGCCAGACATTGGTAATGAAGGACGGCACGATGAGCAGCGATGCCGCCGTCACCGGCGGCATGATGGTGCCCAGCAATCCCATGGCCAGCGTCGGCAGGCCCATGCCGGTCACGCCCTTGACGATACCGGCGAGCAGGAAGGTGATTGCGATCGTGGCCGTCGGCAACACGGAAAAATCGGACATCGCCCTTCATGATCCGCCGCTGCGTGGTTCAAAAGAGCCAGAAAGCCTCGTTGCCGATGGCACAACAAAAAGCGGCGCCTCGCGGCGCCGCTTTCGTCTCGGGAGGGAGACGACTTGGGTCTTGGATCGAGCTCGCGGGTTACGCGGCCTTGGCTTCGATCTGCTTGGCCTTGTCCGAGGACTGGGTGATCGCGATCTTTCGCGGCTTCAGCTCCTCGGGAATGTTGCGCGTAAGGTCGACGAAGAGCAGGCCGTTCTTCAGCGTAGCGCCCTGGACCTCGACATGATCGGCAAGCTGGAATCGGCGCTCGAAGGAACGCGAGGCAATGCCGCGATAAAGCAGCTCGGAACCCTCGCTGTTGTTCTCTTCCTTGCGCTCGCCCTTGACGGTCAGCACGTTGCGGTGGGCTTCGATCGAAATCTCGTCTTCCGAGAAGCCGGCAACGGCCATCGAGATGCGGTAGGCGTTCTCGCCGGTGCGCTCGATGTTATAGGGCGGGTAAGTCTGCACGCTCTCGGGCTGGCCGAGCGAGTCGAGCATGGTGAACAGCCGGTCGAAGCCGACGGTCGAACGATAAAGCGGGGAAAAATCAACGTGACGCATGAGGTGTTCTCCTGTTGAGCAACATGGTTTGCGTATGGCCCGGTGCGAAACCCTCGAAAGGCGTTCCGGGTAGGCCAGCGGCCCCGGTATCGGCGGCCGCAACCTTCATTTGGGAAGCGGAAAAAGCCATTTCAAGGTTTTTGACCGGCACAAAGCCGCCATGTTGATGAACGGCAGATGAACCCGGGCTTCGGCATCCGTTCAGCCAGGCCTCGCTAAGCTTCGGCCAAGTTGGAGCAATTCCAGGAAAAGTATGAAGCGGTCAGGCTCGGCGACTTCACCGCAGCCTTTCCATCCGGAATTGCGTCAAGACGAAGAGACAAGCGGCGCCTTCACCCGGCGCCGCGACGAGGCCGAACCGGGTGCAACGTCCCTTCCTCCCGGATCGACAGAGGCCGGAAGTGCGCCGCAGGCACTTCCGGCCTTCCACGTTCGTGACGCCTTTGCTTTTGCCGCCTGGCCGTCTATCACCATGCCGACGCCTCGCCCGTCCGGGCAACAACAACCAGCGACGCGCCGAATGACGGATCTTTTCCACCACACCGAGGATAATCCCGCGCCGCAGAATGCCGCGGGCGGCTTCTTCACCACACCTGACGGCAAGAAGATCCGCTACGGCGTCTTTGCCGCCGTCGCTCGCCCGCTGCAGGGCACGGTGGTTCTGCTGACCGGGCGCAACGAATGCATCGAGAAATATTTCGAGACCATCCGCGACCTCGCCGATCGCGGCTTCGGCGTCGCCGTCCTCGACTGGCGCGGCCAGGGTGGTTCCAGCCGGCTGCTGGGTAACCGCCAGCGCGGCTATGTCCGCAGCTTCCGCGACTATACGCGCGACCTCGAGCAATTCTTCGAGGAGATCGTGTTGCCCGACTGCCGCGGCCCCTATTACATCCTCGCCCATTCGACCGGAGCCGTGATCGCGCTGCTTGCCTCGCCGTCGATGGTCAATCGCGTGCGCCGCATGGTGCTGCTGGCGCCTTTCCTCGCCGTGCCCGATCTGCCGGTTTCGATAGGCACACTGCGGCGCGTCTGTGCGGTCCTCTGCGCGCTGGGACTCGGCCGGCTTTATGCCGCCATGGGTCCACGGCCGAAAGTGCCGCCGCCTTTCGAGGCAAACAAGGTGACGTCGGATCCCGCGCGCTACCGGCGCAATGTCGGCATCTACGAGGCCTGGCCGCAGCTCGCGCTCGGCGGCCCGACCATCCGCTGGCTGAAGGCCGCCGCCGCGGCCGCGGAAGCCGTCAGCGATCCGGATTTCATGGCAAGGGTCCAGGTGCCTATGCTGATCGTCGCGGCTGGCGCAGACCGCGTGGTCTCGACCAGGGCCGTTGAAGCCTACGCCAGGAAACTGCGCGTCGGCTCGCTGCTGATGATCGACGGCGCGGAACACGAACTCCTGCAGGAGAAGGACATCTACCGCGAACAGCTCTTGGCGGCTTTCGATGCCTTCATCCCCGGCACCGGCGACGCCGCCTGATCGCGCTTTAAATCCGGCCGCTGCCGGCCGTCGCCGCGGCGCCGGTCAACCGCGCAGCGCGGCCATTGCCGCCGCATGAAGCTCGGGCGTCGCCGCCGCCAATATGTCGCCGCCGTTTTCCGCCGGCCCGCCTTCGAAAGTGGTGATGACGCCGCCGGCCTTCTCGATGATCGGGATCAGCGCGACGATATCGTAGGGTTTCAGGCCCGGATCGGCGACGATGTCGACGCTGCCCGCCGCCAGCATGGCGAAGGCGTAGCAGTCGGTGCCGTAGCGGGCGAGCTGGACCTTTGTCTCGAACTGGTCGTAGCGCTTGCGCGCATCGCCGTTGAACAGCGCAGGCGTGGTCGTGAACAGCGTCGCTTGCGCGAGATCGGTCGTCTTTCGGGTTGTGAGCCTGCGCGGGCCGCCCGGTCCTTCGAAATGCGAACCGGAAGCGTTGGCATAAAACAGCTCGCCGGTGAAAGGCTGCGACATCATGCCGGCGACCGCGTCGCCATCGACGGTCAGTCCGACCAGCGTTCCCCAAACCGGGATGCCGGAGATGAAAGCGCGCGTGCCGTCGATCGGGTCGATCACCCAGACATGACGGCTGGTTATGTTCTGGCTGCCATGTTCCTCGCCGAGAATGCCGTGATCGGGATATTCGGAAGAAATCAGCGCCCGGATCACCCGCTCGGCCTCACGATCGGCCTCCGTCACCGGATCGAAGCTTCCCGCCAGCTTGTTGGTAACCACCCCCTGGCTGCGGAAGCGCGGCAAGGTTTCCGCGGCGGCGGCATGCGCGATGCGCCGCATGAAATCGAGGCTGATATCCAAATCGCTCTCCCCATCGCGGCCTTTGCCAGCCGCTCTTTCTCGCAGAACAGGCGCGCCGAAGACCAGTCAAGCGGCCGCTATCTGTTGCCCGAATGCCACATTTGAGCCGCCGAAGCGGAATTTCCACATCATATTGAATTAAAAAAGCCTGGTGTCGATTGACATTTGTGCGCCGCACAATAATTTTGTCATCGGACAGGTTATCCTGTCCATGCCCTCCTTGGGCGTTTCCTCCCTAGACTTCGACCGTGTCGTGAAAACGATGCGGTCTTTTTTTCGGGCAATTCCGGGAAAAGTGTGAAGCGGTTTTCCGTCCGGAATTGCGTTTATAAAGAACTCGGCGCGCCGACCGCGCCGTCATTCCGCCGCCAGCGGCAGATCGACGAAATGATCGTCGGGCATCGACATGAGGTCGGCCGAAAAGCGGGTCAGGTTGTCGGCCAGGGCATCGAAGCCGGCCGATTTCTGGAACGTCCGCTCATCCATATAAAGCCCGCGATTGACCTCGACCTGCAGCGCATGCAGATGCCGCGCCGGCCTGCCATAATGCTCGGTGATGAACCCGCCGGCATAGGGCTTGTTGTGCGCGACCGTGTAGCCCATGCCGACAAGCAGGCTGATCGCCATTTCGGTGAGCGCCGGCGAGGCCGAAATGCCGAACCGGTCGCCGATGATGAAGTCGGGCCGCGCGCCGTTGTCACCGACGCGGATGCTGGCCGGCATCGAGTGGCAGTCTATCAGCACGGCGTAGCCGAACCTGGCATGCGTCCTGGTCAGGAGCCGCTTCAGCGCCTCGTGGTAAGGTTTGTACACCGCTTCGATGCGCGCCACGGCTTCGGCCAGCGGCAGGCGTCCGGGATAGATGTCGAGCCCTTCGCCGACCAGTTTCGGCACGGTGCCCAGTCCGCCCGCGACACGGGCCGAGCGGATATTGCAGAAGGACGGCACCGGCTCGGCGAACATGCGCGGATCGAGTTCCCAGGGCTCGCGGTTGACGTCGAGATAGGCGCGCGGGAAATTGGCCGACAGCAGCGGCGCGCCGAGTGCAACGGCGCCGCCGAAAAGCTCCTCGACATAGCAGTCCTCCGACCGGCGGATGGCGTTGCGGTCGAGCCGAGCCATGGCCAGGAAACGCTCGGGATAATGGCGGCCGCTATGCGGTGAGTTGAAAAGGAAGGGGACGCGCTGTTCGGCGCCCGATCGGATTTCGAAGGGTGGAACGACCGAAAAATCCTCGGCTGCCGTCTTCAATTTGCACGAACCAGGAAACAGCATTGCATCATGACGTAAAACTGCCACCTTGCGTTCGGCATGTCCAGCATTTCAGGCGGCGAAACCGCACCTCGAGGCGGATGCGGGATGCCCTTCATTCACTTGATGTTTACCGACGCAACCTCATATACAGGATGGTTAACGGCCTTGCCCGGCGGCAGGCCTGGGGCGGGTGATTCGGACGGGACATGATGGCACGCATTCTGCTGGCGGAAGACGATGACGATATGCGCCGCTTCCTCGTCAAGGCGCTGGAACGCGCCGGCTACCAGGTGAGCGATTTCGACAATGGCGCCAGCGCCTATGAGCGGCTGCGCGAGGAGCCTTTCTCGCTGCTCCTGACCGATATCGTCATGCCGGAGATGGACGGCATCGAGCTTGCCCGCCGCGCTACCGAGATCGACCCGGACCTCAAGGTGATGTTCATCACCGGCTTTGCCGCGGTCGCGCTCAATCCCGATTCCAAGGCGCCCAAGGACGCCAAGGTGCTGTCGAAACCCTTCCACCTGCGCGATCTCGTCAACGAGGTCGAGAAGATGCTGCAGGCGGCCTGAGGCACCTTCGGCAGCCATCGGCGCGCGCCGCGCCGATGCGACAAACGGAAGCCGTCTTTCCACATTCCCACTATTGACGCGCCGGATCAAAAGTGGTGTATGCGCGGCTTCGGATGGGCGTGTAGCTCAGCGGGAGAGCACTGCATTGACATTGCAGGGGTCACAAGTTCAATCCTTGTCACGCCCACCATCCTTCCAATAACTTAGCTAAGCCCTGCGCTGGTTGGCACGAACGGCTTGTATAGGCTTTCCGTGGATTGCCTCACCTGCACGCGGAAAGCGGTTCCTGACGTTGCCGAGCTGGTGAACCGGCTCGGGCCTGATCGCCTTGCTTGCATTGGGACCTAGTGAAGGTCATCTTCTGCCACGAGTGTCGCGAAGCCGACCGCGATGACCACAACTTGCAATTACCAATCACACGATGGCACCAGAGCGGCACGGGAGGGAGCAGCACCATGATGAATACGTACGTCCAAGCGTATCGAGAAAACGGCGTAGAGGAAGTGAATGGTTTTTTGAAGCGGACCTTCAAAGACGATAGCGAAGGTCTTGTAATTGAACTAGGGCGGCTTGAGGAAACCGGCCTCTGGCGAATTTTGTGGCACCGAAGCGGGCGCACAGGGCGTCACGATTTCGGGGTGGTCACGGACTACTTGGGCGGCGATTGAAGCCGCTGCGTCTACCGCCGCCGCCAGGGACGACCGAGGCATACTGAGCGGAGTTGCCGTGAGGTGAAGGTGAAGGAAGGGATGGAGTTAAGCGGCGGACTTGAAGGCTTCTTGCGGAGAGTCAAGAGGAATGATCCTGGCAGTTCGGCTAAGAAGCCGAATATGCGGTGTCTTCTCAGGATCAGTCGGCACGGCAATGCGAACCGTCTTGTCCGCACCGATGTCCTTCACATCCAGGAACTTTGCTATGGCCGAGTTCACTGCAGCTGGGTAGGGAGTAACCAGTTCAAAAAGAGCTGGTCGACCGTCAAGGCTAACGACAGCATCGAATTCCCAAGCGTCTGTATAACCCACAAACTGCTCGCTCCGTTGAATGGTCCTTGCGGGGAAGGCACTCTTGAGAACGTCCCAAAGCAGCCGACGCTGGTCACCGGCCCGCTTCTCTGAAAGCGCTTCTGCAGTGCTATCAACGGCATATTTTGAGGCATTGCCAACAGCTATAGCTGCGGCAACTAAAGCTTCGCGCGGCACCTCGAGGTCGAACAGCATATGGCTGTCATACCGCACAGCAAACCGCTCGGCCGCGCGCTTAGCGATGTTGTTGTAGATATGGCTTCCGCCCATAAGGTCGGCTTCTCGCCGGCCAGACCCAAAATCGGAAACGATATATCCGTCCGGCGTCTGCTCCATGCGAAGGACGACCCTGCTTCCACCTGGGTAGAGGAGCGGAGTCACTACGACTGGTATGCCGTTCGTCTCCTTGGCATAGGACAGCGCTTGTGCTACTTCTTTGGCAACCGAGTTGGCTGTGATGTCCATAGGTCAGAGCAGCCTTTCTTGCCATTCTGGCGCTGGCAATTTGCTAGCGCCATCGATGTTGAAGTGCACTTCAACCAGTCTCAGCATATCACGAAACGACGCGGGCTCGCTATCCACAGGGATCGCAGATGGTAAATTTTGGAATGGGCCAAAGGCTTTACGGCCTAGCCGAGAGTTGTCCCAACAATGATGAATGTGGGACGTTTCAACGATCGGTGGCGTCTTCAGTTTTTTCCAATGGCGGTTGATATGGGGAGAATATGGCCAACAGTCGAGGCGCGCGATAGGTATCCACCCATCGTTTTCGACCTGCAAGAGAGCGGTTACGTCTTCTTGGGGACGGTTTCGCCAAGCTTGTATGCGAAGCTCGACCCCTTCAAGAGCGGCACCGGACTGATCAGCGAGAAGAGACACTAGGACGAGTTGGTCTGACTCGTTGGCGCCCTCGCCGGCCTTCTTCCTCGAACTACTGCTGATCTCCCAGCTAGGCCAACCGAAGATGGCTTTTGGCATCTCCGCGATGCCGATCCAGCGCTCTACCAGAGTTCTGTCGCGAGGCGAGTCCTCGGACGCATCCATAAATAGTCCCCGTGTGCCTCGGTCATTCCACAGTGCTGGACTTCCTCAGCACTCGACGAATAACCAGCTTTGTATCTGGGGAACTGTCGCAAGGGAAGATCGGTACCTTGGCACAGAAACGGCACAGATATGTTTGAATGTTTTTACTCTGTTTATGTTCTTTTGCGGGCAGATTTCGCAATGAACTCAATGAACGCACCGGATCGACATTGCAGGGGTTATAAGTTCAATCCTTGTCACACCCACCGTCCTTTCAATAACTTGAACATTCCGTCTGGCACGGAACTTCTTGCGGCACTGCTGACGGCTGCTACCCAAGATCCCCTTCGAACATGACGAGCACGCGGTTCGACGCTTTCAGCGCGAACCGCTTGGCTTCCTCGTAAGCCGGGTCGGCGTAGCAGGCCTTGGCGATCTCCAGGGACGGAAATTCCACAAGGATCATGCGCCGGGCATCACGCGCCTCTATGAGCAGAGGCGGCTGTTTTGTCGTGTTGATCCGTGCCTGGTACTTTTCGCCGATAGGCTTCCAAAGGCGGCTGTATTCGGCCTGCGCCTCCTGATCCGAAATCTCGGTTCCGACGACGCTTGTCCAGTGAGCCTGGGAATCGGCGGTTGTGACGGGTAATTGGCAAGCATCCTTTGCTTCTCCAGCTATTGCGGCGCATCTACTGAATAGAGCCGTGACACGATCCGACTAACAGGCTACGCAGAGCCGAGTTCGGGAGGATCATTCTAATTCCAATCGAGACACAGTTCTTCTGTCAGCCAGCAACTGCAAGCGGACTGCGATTTCCGGCCGCGAGCCTCGACTCGTGAGCTCTGGCCCGACAAAACGCCCGGTCTGGTTGCGCGTCTATCTTGAGCTCAAGCGCGCAGGCAAACTCGCCGGCGCGCCGCTTGCCACCCTCGCCCGCATTCGCGAACGGGCGAAAAACAAGGCCGTCCGCGATCGTCTGGCACGACAGCGTGTCGATGCTGCCCGCAGAGCCTACGAGACGTCGCGGTCTGCCCCTGTGAAGGACAGCTTCATGCTCGTCCGCATCATCGGCAATGACCTGGAACCGCGACACAGGAAGGGCCAGTCATACGACAATGTCCGGTTCATCCTGGACAACGAACCGGTCTTTTCGGACTGCGAGAAATTCTGGATCGTCAATCGGATTGTCGACCCGAGCGAGGAAGCGCGCATCGTCGACCTGCTGCAAAGCCGCGGTCAAAGCTTTCACGCAATCCCGTTCGATCTCGACAGCTACCGGCAAATTCCCTGGAACACCGACGGGCTGGCGGCGAACGAATCCAGGTTTACCAATGCCGACAACCGGCCGGGCGGGCAGAATGCCTCGCGTTACGAAACGCATGTCCGGCACCGCAAGAACCTCTATGCGATGAACAATAACGGCGCGCGCAACGCGGCGCTGGAAATTGCCCGCGGGCGGGCCAAATGGCTGATGGCCTGGGACGGCAATTGCTATCTCACAGCGCCGGCCTTCCAGCAGATCCGGACGGCGATCGAGCACAATCCCTATTTTCACTATGTCGTCGTGCCGATGGCGCGCATCGTCGACAACGCGCTTCTCCTCGACGAGACCTTCACGCCGCCGGCGGAGGAAGAGCCGCAGATCATTTTTCGAAGCGACACGACCGAGCTGTTCGACGAAAATTACGGCTATGGGCGCCGGCCGAAGATTGAAATGCTATGGCGGCTCGGCGTCCCCGGACTATGGGACCGGTTTCGCGACGATGCATGGGACATCCCGCGCCCCCGCCTTGCGGCGGATGCCGGGCTTTTCCAGAATGCGGGCTGGGTTGCGCGCCTGGATTCAGGGCGTTCGCACCTGGAAGTCGGCCGGGCCGGTTTCCGCGCCCGGCTGGGCAAGCGCGACGAGGCGATCGTCGGCATGCTCGACCGCTGCGATGCCAGAGCAGCCGCCCAAAAGCTCGATCCCTTGCGCCTGGCTTACTACGACGAGGATATGCTGGTCGCCGTGCGCCACGGGCAAAACCCGCATGTCCAACAAGAGCTGCGTGCCGGCGCGGAGCAGGCGCTCCTTCGCGGTCCGTTCAGCGTCATGGACAAGAGCGGCCGTGCCCCGAGCGGCGATCCGCATGACTATTTCCAGCCCGCACCATATTGGTGGCCGGATCCGCGAAAGCCGGATGGTCTTCCCTTTATCCGGCGCGACGGCGAACACGCTCCCGGCACCGCACTGTATGCCACGGGCAGTGAAGCCTACGATCGAACACGCCTGCAGCGGGTTCTCGACGACACCACCGTGCTTGCCCTGGCGACGACCGTGCTTGGCGACTTGCGCTACGCCAGTCATGCCGCACGGCTCGTCCGTACGTGGTTCGTGGACCCCGCGACCAGAATGAACCCGAACATGCGCTATGCGCAGGTGCGACGCGGGCGCGACAACAATGAAGGCCCGGGATACGGCATCCTTGAACTCGCGGACCTCTACTTCTTCCTCGATGCGGTCAGGTTGATCGAGCGGACTGGAGCGCAGGGCGAGCGCGACAGCCATGGCTTCAGGGCCTGGCTTTCTTCATATTGCGAATGGCTGGATACCGCGCCGGCCGCGAAATTTGAATTCTACCGGCTGAACAATCACGGTGTTTTCTTCGATCTGCAACGGGCGGCCATCGCAGCGTTCCTGGGTGACGGCGCAGCACTTGCGAAAACGGGACTCTATGCCCGCGAAAGGATCGCTGACCAGATCGCGGCCGATGGCCGCCTGCCAGAGGAACTGTCACGCACCCGCCCGAGGCACTACGCCATGTTTGCCTTGCAGGGATGGACGGCGCTGGCGCGAATCCTGTCCTCGGTCGGCGACGATCTCTGGGGCTATCGGGCCAGGGGCGGACAGGGGCTGGTCGAGGCTCTGCGCTGGGTGGCGGCACATGCCGATACCCTGGCCACGATACGCGGCGAAAAATTCGACGAGGAGCGCATCCAGCCCTTGCTGGACGATCTGGCGCGGCATGATGGCGGCGAAACCATGCCCGCAGGCATGCAACCGGAAGCAATGAAGCTGGTCTTCCATCCGGACTGCGCGATCCCGCCATTCTGGATATTGCGGCGGCCCTGATTTCTCATGCGGCGCCTGCGCACCAGCACCGAGCCGACCAATACAGATGTGCCGGCGGAACGCAAATCCCGCGCGGGGGATCGGCTCAGATGCCGGCCACCGCCAACAGGGTCTTCATCCTGGCGGCGGCAAGGTCAGGGTCGGCTAAGAGACCGGCCAGGTCGGAGAGGCGAAAGACATCCGCGTAGTGGCATATGCCGCGCGCCGACTGCATGCCGCCCACCATCGTGAAGTGATCCTGATGCCCGTTCAGCCAGGCCATGAAGACGATGCCGGCCTTGTAGTATTCGGTCGGCGCCTCGAAGATCTTTCGCGACAGCGGCACGGTCGGCGCCATCAGCGCATCGTAACCGGCCTTGTCGCCCTCCGCCAACTTCGCCAGCGCGGCGTTCGCCACCGGCGCGATGGCGTCGAAGATGCCGAGCAGCGCGTGCGAGTGCCTCCTGCCGTCTCCGGCGATCAGCTCCGGATAGTTGAAATCGTCGCCGGTGAACATCACGACCCCGTCGGGCAGCCGGTCGCGCAGCAGCACTTCCTTGCCGGCGTCGAGCAGCGATATCTTGATGCCTTCGACCTTGCTCGCGTGCCGCTCGATGATGGCCACGACCGTGTCGAGCGCGGTATCGAAATCATTGCTGCCCCAATAACCCTTGAGCGCCGGATCGAACATGTCGCCCAGCCAGTGCAGGATGACCTTGCCCGACGCCTGGCTCAGCATGCGGTCATAGACGCGGGCATAATCGTCCGGCCCCTTTGCCACCGCCGCCAGCGCCCGGCTCGCCATCATGATCGCCTTGCCGCCCTCGCCTTCGATGAAGGCGAACTGTTCTTCATAGGCGCCAACAACGTCGTCGAGCGTTTTGGCCGCCGCCGGCGCCAGATGGTCGGTCCCCGCGCCCGAGGCGAGGTCGGCGCCCGGCACCGTTTTAGCCTCCGCGATCGAGCGGCGGATCAGTTCCTTCGCGCTCGCCCAGTCGAAACCCATGCCGCGTTGAGACGTATCCATGGCCTCGGCGATGCGGAAGCCGAGGCGCCACAGATGGTGGCGAAACGCCATGGTCCTGTCCCAGTCGACCGCCGGCCGCGACCACGGATTGGTCATCGCGAAGGGGTCGGCAACGACATGGGCGGCGGCATAGGCGATGCGCGAAAAATGCGCGCCTGTTTTCGGCTCGACCGGTTTGCCGACAAGCCGGTAGCTGACCCGCTCGCCGTTTCCCGCAGGCAAGATGATGTCCATCGAACTCTCCCGTTGCAGCCGCTATAAATGGAACGTTCCAATAAATCAATAAGCTTTAGGATTCCAGATATCCGAGCCGGCGAGAGCAGTGCCAAAACCTAGAAACCCTTGCAGTGCCTGTGTCTTTGAACCGCTCCAATCAATTTTTGGAATCCCACAAGAATCTCGATTGACTCCGATTTCGAACGATGATTAGAACGTTCCAATAAATTCGCTCAGAAAATGTGGAGGATGGGACGAGGATGGCCAGCCGGGCCAAGGCAACGATCCTGGACATTGCCCGCGAGGCCGGCGTGTCCAAATCGACGGTGTCGCTCGTGCTGCAAGGCAGCGGGCTGATCCGGCCTGAAACCGCGGTCAAGGTGCGCAAGGCGATCGAGGATGTCGGTTATGTCTACAACCGCGGCGCCGCCAATTTGCGCAAGGCCCATTCCAATGTCATCGGCATGGTGATCAACGATCTCACCAATCCCTTCTTCGCCGAGCTTGCGGTCGGCATGGAGCGCGTCTTCCAGGCGGCGGGCGTGGTCCCCTTCATCGCCAACACGGCGGAGAACCCCGTGCGTCAGGAAGAGGTGCTGAAATCGCTGATGGAGCAGGGTGTGGCCGGCCTGATCGTCTCGCCGGCGCGCGGCACCATGCCGGGCGCCTTCCGCCGCATCGAAACGGCCGGTGTGCCGATCGTCTTTGCCATGCGCCGGTTGCCCGACAGCCGCATCCCGGTGATCGCGCCGGACAATCATCGCGGCGCGGTGCTTGCCACCGAGCATCTGATCCGCAAGGGTCATCGCCGCCTGGCGTTCTTCGGCGGCTCATCGGACCTCGTCGTCTATCACGAGCGGGTGGGCGGTTTCCTCGAGGCCTGCGAAACGCTTGGCATCCCTGCCGCTGACCGGTTGATTGTCGAAGGCGAGACCAGCCGTAAGGGCGGCATGGCTTGCCTGGAGACAGCACTTGCTGCGGCCCAGCCGCCGACGGCAGCACTCTGCTTCAACGACGCCGTTGCCTTCGGGGTAATGCTGGCGCTGCGCCGGCGCAATCTGGAAGCAGGAGCCGACTTTGCCGTCGTCGGCTTCGACGACGTGGCGGAGGCCGAGCATTACAGTCCGGCCCTGACCAGCGTCGCCGTCGACACCGCCGGCCTCGGCGAGCGCGCGGCCCACGTCATGCTGAAGATGATCCAGTCGCGCACTACGCGCGCCGAGGACCATATCGGCGCCGTCAGCCTCGTCGTCCGGGAAAGCAGCGGCCCGGATCGCAACAAGCAAGTGGGAGACGCGGCATGAGCGTGCGATGGGGACTGATCGGCGCCAGCACGATCGCCAGACAGTTCATGATCAATGCCATGCGAGCGCAGGCCGATGGCGAGGTCGCTGCCGTGATGAGTTCCAGCGCGGAACGCGCCGAAGCTTATGCCCGGGAAAATGGCATCCCGGCGGCCGTTTCGACGCTCGACGCGCTGTTCGCGGCCGACATCGACGCCGTCTACATCTCGACCACAAACGAGTTGCACCTCGAACAGGGGCTTGCGGCGATCAAAGCCGGCAAGCATGTGATGTGCGAGAAGCCGCTGGCGCTTAACAGCTCGGATGCACGCAAGATGGTCGCCGCCGCCAAGGCGGCCGGCATCGTCTTCGGCACCAACCATCATCTGCGCAATGCCGGCGCCCATCGCGCCATGCGCGAGGCGATTGCCGCCGGCCGTATCGGCAAGCCGGTCGCCGCGCGCGTCTTCCACTCCGTCTATCTGCCGGAAAACCTGCAGGGCTGGCGCATCACCAGGCCCGAGGCCGGCGGCGGCGTGGTGCTCGACATCACCGTCCATGATGCCGACACACTGCGCTTCGTGCTCGGTGACGATCCGGTCGAGATCTCGGCCTTCACCCAGTCAGCCGGCATGGCTGGCGGCGGCCTGGAGGATGGCGCCATGTGCATCTGGCGCTTCAAGTCCGGCGTCATCGCGCAATCGCATGAGGGCTTCACGACGAAATTCGCCGGCACCGGTTTCGAGGTGCACGGATCGGATGGCTCGCTGATCGCAAGCAATGTCATGACGCAGAAGCCGGTCGGCTCGGTGCTGCTGCGCACTGCGAAGGGCGAGGAAGAATTGAGCTTCGACCGCGAGGATCTCTATACGCGTTCGCTGCGCCAGTTCCACGCCGCGATCCGCGGCGAAGGCCAGCCTTCAGCCACCGGCGAGGACGGCATCTGGTCGCTCGCATCCGCCGAAGCCGCCTTGCAATCGTCGAAGACCGGCAAGGCCGTGACGATCGACCCGCAACTTGGGGGTCTCGCGTGAGCAAGCTCGTCTCGGCGGCCCACGCCGCCAGCCTGATCAAGGACGGCATGGTCGTATCGGTGTCGTCGTCGAGCGGCCTCGGCTGCCCGGACGCGGTGCTCGCCGCGATCGGCGAGCGCTTCGACGCGGAAGGCCATCCGAAGCACATCACCACGTTGCACCCGATCGCCGCTGGCGACATGTACGGCATCAAGGGCATCGACCATCTCGCCAAGCCGGGCTTGCTCAAGCGAACGCTCTGCGGCTCCTATCCGTCAGGTCCTTCCTCTTCCGAGCCGCCGCAGATCTGGAAGATGATCGGCGACAATTCGGTCGCCGCCTACAACGTGCCTTCCGGCATCCTGTTCGACATGCATCGCGAGGCCGCCGCCAAGCGGCCCGGCGTGCTGACCAAGGTCGGCCTCGACACGTTCGCCGATCCGCGCCACCAGGGCTGCGCCATGAACGCCGCGGCCAGCGAGCCGATCGTTTCGGTGCAGCAGTTCGACGGCGAGGAATGGCTCTATTTCCGCGCCATCGTTCCCAACATCTCCATCATCCGCGCCACTTCCGCCGACGAACGCGGCAACCTCACCTATGAGCATGAGGGCGCCTATCTCGGCGGCCTCGAGCAGGCGCTGGCTGCCCGCAACAATGGCGGCATCGTCATCGCGCAGGTCAAGCGCGTCGTCGAGAACGGCACGCTGAAGCCGCATGATGTGCGCGTTCCAGGCATCCTGGTCGACCATATCGTGGTGGCGCCCGACCAGTTGCAGACGACGCTGACACCTTACGACCCAGCGATCTCGGGCGAGATCTTCCGGCCGCTGTCGACCTTCCGCAACGCGGAGATGAACGTCCAGAAGGTGATCGCCCGCCGGGTCGCCATGGAATTGCGCGACGGCATGGCCGTCAACATCGGCTTCGGCATCTCGGCCAACGTGCCGCGCATCCTTCTCGAGGAAGGCCAGCACGGCAAGGTCACCTGGGTGATCGAGCAGGGCGCGGTCGGCGGCGTGCCGCTGCTCGACTTCAAGTTCGGCTGCGCCTCGAACGCCGAGGCGATCATGCCTTCGCCGCATCAGTTCATCTATTTCCAGGCCGGCGGCTTCGACGCTTCGCTGCTGTCCTTCCTGCAGATCGACCGCCACGGCTCGGTCAACGTCTCGAAGCTCTCGGCGCGGCCGCATGTGACGGCCGGCGCCGGCGGTTTCGTCGACATCACGTCGAGGGCGAAGAAGATCGTCTTCTCCGGCTTCTTCAATGCCGGCGCCAAGCTTTCGCTGGCCGACGGCGCCATCCGCATCGACCAGGAAGGCAAGGTCAGGAAAGTGGTCGACGAGGTCGAGCATATCTCCTTCTCCGGCAAGCGCGCGGTCGCGCAAGGGCAGGACATCACCTACGTCACCGAACGCTGCGTGATGAAGCTGACGCCGGGCGGCCTGATGGTGACGGAACTCGCGCCCGGCATCGATCTCGAACGCGATGTGCTGGCGCAGGCCGACATTCCGCTTGGCGTCGCCAACGACCTCAAGGTCACGCCCGCGGCGCTCTATCGGGACAGGCCGATCGGCCTGTCGCTAAACGGCGGCGCCTCGCTCGGAGGCGCGCATGGCTGAGCGTCTCGTCACCTTCGAAAAGGACGGCGCGATCGGCATCGTCACGCTGCGCCGGCCGGAGAAATTCAACGCGCTTGACATTCCGATGCTGCGTGCGCTCGAAGCAGCGCTTGATGACGCCGAGCTGGCCGAGGGCGTGCGCGTCGTGCTGATCCGCGGCGAAGGCAAGGGCTTTTGCGCCGGCGGCGACGTCGAGGCCTGGGCCGCGATGAGCGCCGCCGACTTCCAGGTGCAATGGGTGCGCTACGGCCACCGCGTCTTCGACCGGCTGGCGCGGCTTCGGCAGCCCACCATCGCGGTGCTGTCCGGCCATGCGCTGGGCGGTGGGCTGGAACTCGCGGCCGCCTGCGATTTCCGCGTCGCCGAAAACCAGGTGAAGCTCGGCTTTCCAGAGACTTCGATCGGCGTTGTGCCGGGCTGGTCCGGAACGCAGCGCGCCGTGCGCCGCTTCGGCGCGCAAGTCGTGCGCCGCATGGCGCTCGGCGGCGAGATTTTGCTGGCGGCCGAGGCACTGGCGCTCGGGATCGTCGACCGCGTCGTCGAAACCGCCAAAGCGTTCGGTGAGGCCAAGGCCTGGGCTGAAAAAATCGCCGAGCGCGGCCCGCTGGCGACGGAAGCCGCCAAGCTGATGATCGGCGTTGCCGAGGGCGAGGAGGATGCCGCCGCGACCGAGGCGCTGGCCAGCGGCTTCGTCGCGCTCACGGCCGACCTCAAAGCCGGCGTCGGCGCTTTCAAGGCCAAGCAGAAGCCGGAATTTTCGAGATCCTAGAGAAGAACGATGAACGCACCGCTCAACATCTCCATGCCGGCCGAGGCATCGCAAGCGCCGAAGGCCTACAAGCTGCTGATCGACGGCAAGCATGTCGATGCCCGCGACGGCCGCGCCATCGAGCGCGCCAGCCCCGGCCACGGCTTCGTCGTTTCCCGCTACGCGCAAGCAGGCGCCGCTGAAGTCGACGCCGCCGTGCGGGCCGCGCACAAGGCCTTCGAGACCGGCCCGTGGCCGCGCATGAAGGCGTCCGAACGCGCCGCGGTTCTGCTGAAGGCCGCAGACCTGATCGAGACACGGCTGGAAGAGATCGCCCGGCTCGATGCTCTGGAATCCGGCAAGGCTATCGCCCAGGCACGCGGCGAGATCGGCGGCGCCGTCGACATCTGGCGCTACGCCGCCTCGCTGGCCCGCTCACTCTCTGGCGAAAGCTACGCCAATCTCGGCGATTCCATGCTGGGCGTGGTGCTACGCGAGCCGATCGGCGTCGTCTCGCTTATCACGCCGTGGAATTTCCCCTTCCTGATCATCAGCCAGAAACTGCCCTTCGCGCTCGCCGCCGGTTGCACGGCGGTGGTGAAGCCGAGCGAGATGACGTCGGCCTCAACCTTCGTGCTCGGCGACATCCTGCTCGAGGCCGGACTGCCGGCCGGCGTCGTCAACATCCTCGCCGGCTTCGGCGCCGATGTCGGTGCGCCAATGGTCAGCCATCCGCTGGTCGAGATGGTCTCCTTCACCGGCTCGACCCGCGTCGGCAAGATGACCATGGCCGCCGCCTCGAATTCCTTGAAGAAGGTATCGATGGAGCTCGGCGGCAAGAACGGCCAGATCGTCTTCCCGGACGCCGACCTCGAGGCGGCGGCGGATGCCGCGGTGTTCGGCGGTTTCTTCGACGCCGGCGAATGCTGCAATGCCGGCAGCCGCCTGATCGTGCACGAGGCGATCGCCGACGAGTTCCTCGGCGCGGTCAAGGCGCTTGCCGCAAAGGTCCGCGTCGGCGATCCGCTCGACGACCGCACCAAGGTCGGCGCCATGATCTCGGCCGACCATATGGAAAAGGTAGCCGGCTATGTAACGGCGGCGAAAACCGACGGCGGCGATGTTTTTGCCGGTGGCGCCCGGCTCGCATCCAATGCCGGCCAATATCTCGATCCAACCATCATCCGCAACGTTACGCAGGACATGGCGATCGCCCGCGAGGAAGTGTTCGGACCGGTGCTGTCCGTGCTCACTTTTGAAACGATTGAAAAGGCATTGCGCATTGCCAACGACACGCCCTATGGTCTGTCGGCAGGGGTATGGAGCGGCAGCATCGACACGTGCATGTCGGTGGCGCGCGGTGTGCGTTCGGGGACGGTTTGGGTGAATACGTTCATGGAAGGTTATCCCGAACTGCCCTTCGGCGGCTACAAGCAGTCCGGTCTCGGACGCGAACTCGGCAAACGCGCCGTCGAAGACTATACCGAAGAAAAGACTATCCAGTTTCATCAAGGCCAGCGCACCGGATGGTGGGTCGGCTGAGTTGGGAGAACCCCGGCGGACACCCGCCGGTTATGTGTATGCAACAAGGGAGGAAGTACATGTTGCGCAAACTGCTTATCGGAACGGCTCTTGCGACGAGCTTTGCGTTCTCGGCGCATGCCGCGGACGTCAAGGAAGTGCAGATGCTGCATTGGTGGACGTCGGGCGGCGAAGCGGCTGCTCTGAACGTGCTGAAGCAGGATCTGGCCAAGGAAGGCTATGCCTGGAAGGACGTGCCGGTGGCCGGCGGTGGCGGCGACGCCGCCATGACCGCGCTGAAGGCGATGGTCGCGGCCGGCAACTATCCGACCGCCTCGCAGATGCTCGGCTACACCGTGCTCGACTATGCCGCCGCCGGCGTCATGGGCGACCTGACCGAGACTGCCAAGAAGGAAGGCTGGGACAAGTCGGTTCCGGCGGCGCTGCAGAAGTTCTCCGTCTATGACGGCAAGTGGGTGGCCGCTCCGGTCAACGTCCACTCCGTCAACTGGCTGTGGATCAACAAGGCGGTGATGGACAAGATCGGCGGCACCGAGCCGAAGACCTTCGACGACTTCGTCGCGTTGCTCGACAAGGCCAAGGCTGCCGGCGTCACCCCGCTCGCGCTCGGCGGCCAGAACTGGCAGGAAGCCACCATGTTCGACTCCGTCGTGCTGTCGACCGGCGGTCCGGAATTCTACAAGAAGGCCATGAACGACCTCGACGAGGACTCGCTCAAGTCCGACACGATGAAGAAGTCGTTCGACAACCTCGCCAAGCTCGTCGCCTATGTCGACCCGAACTTCTCGGGCCGCGACTGGAACCTCGCCACCGCCATGGTCATCAAGGGCGATGCGCTGGTTCAGGTCATGGGCGACTGGGCCAAGGGCGAGTTCCATGCCGCCAACAAGACCCCCGGCACCGACTTCCTGTGCTACCGCTTCCCGGGCACCGACGGCTCGGTGATCTACAACTCCGACATGTTCGGCATGTTCAACGTTCCGGACGACCGCAAGGCCGCCCAGGTCGCGTTGGCCACCGCCACCCTGTCGAAAAGCTTCCAGTCGGCCTTCAACGTGGTGAAGGGTTCGGTCCCGGCCCGCACCGACGTGCCGGACACCGACTTCGACGCTTGCGGCAAGAAGGGCATCGCCGACCTGAAGAAGGCCAATGAAGGCGGCACGCTGTTCGGCTCGCTGGCCCAGGGCTACGGTGCCCCGCCGGCCGTCGCCAACGCCTACAAGGACGTCGTGTCGAAATTCGTCCATGGTCAGATCAAGACCTCCGACGAGGCCGTGACCGAACTGGTCAAGGCAATCGACGACGCCAAGTAAGGCTTCAACTTGAACTCATCTCCCCCGCTTCGGCGGGGGAGATCTCCCGTCGAAAAAAGGTGCGGGACAAACCCTGGTGCGTTTCGCGCCGGGCAGCTTCCGACCAACCGGTACTGGATGAGCCGATGAGCACAGTTGCCGAAACCCAGATCAAGCTGACACCGGAGCACGACGCCCGCCCTGGCGCCTCCGTCCGTTCACGGCTGCAGGACCTGTTGCCGAAGATCGTCCTGGCGCCAAGCTTCGCGGCGACGATCGTCTTCGTCTACGGCTTCATCCTATGGACGATCTATCTGTCCTTCACCAACTCCAAGACCTTTCCGTCCTATGCCATTACCGGCGGCCGCGCCTACCAGCGACTGTGGCGCTGGACGTTCGAGAGCGACCCGCCGTCGAGCTGGTACACCTCGATCACCAACATGGGCATTTTCGGCTTCCTCTACATCGCGATCTGCCTGGCGCTCGGTCTGTTCCTGGCCATCCTGCTCGACCAGAAGATCCGCGGTGAAGGCGTGTTGCGGCCGATCTATCTCTATCCGATGGCGCTTTCCTTCATCGTCACCGGCGTCGCCTGGAAATGGTTCCTCGACCCCGGCCTCGGCCTCGAGCAGACGCTGCACCAGTGGGGCTGGACGAGCTTCCACTTCGACTGGATCAAGAACAAGGATTTCGTTATCTACACGGTGGTCATCGCCGGCGTCTGGCAGGCTTCCGGCTTCGTCATGGCGATGTTCCTGGCCGGCCTTCGCGGCATCGATGGCGAGATCATGAAGGCGGCGCAGATCGACGGCGCTTCCACCTTCCAGCTCTACCGCCGCATCGTCATTCCGCTGCTGCGGCCGGTGTTCCTGTCCGCCTTTATCGTGCTCGCCCACCTCGCCATCAAGTCCTATGACCTGGTCGTGGCGCTGACCAGCGGCGGACCCGGTGGCTCGGCCTGGCTGCCGTCGAACTTCATGTATGAGTTCACCTTCAAGCGTAACGAGATGGCGGTCGGCTCGGCAAGCGCGGTGATCATGCTGATGACCATCACCGCCATCATCGTTCCGTATCTCTATTCCGAGCTCAGGGAGAAGTCGCGATGAGCGCCGTCACTTCACCTGCCCGCCAGGCGTCAAGCGGCGCCAGAGCCAGGACGATCAACCGCATCGTCATCTACGGCCTGCTCGCGCTGTTCGCGATCTTCTACCTGATGCCGCTCTTCGTCATGTTGGTCACCTCGTTCAAGACCATGGACGAGATCCAGAACGGCAACATGCTGTCGCTGCCGCATGCGCCGACTTTCGCGCCATGGATAAAGGCGTGGAGCGAAGTCTGCTCGGGCCTGACCTGCGTCGGCATGAAGGGCTATTTCTGGAACTCCATCAAGATGGTGGTGCCGGCAGTGCTGATCTCGACGCTGCTCGGCGCGCTCAACGGCTACGTGCTGACCAAATGGCGCTTCCGCGGCCACATACTGGTTTTCGCCATGATGCTGTTTGCCTGCTTCATCCCGTTCCAGTCGGTGCTCCTGCCGATGGCGACGATCCTCGGCAGCCTCGGCCGCTTCGGCGTCACCTTGCAGAACGCGACCGGCTTCAATTTCGGCCTCGGCAATTCGACGGTCAATCTCGTCTTCGTCCACGTGGTCTACGGCCTTGGCTTCACCACGCTTTTCTTCCGCAACTATTACGAGGCCTTCCCGACCGAGTTGGTCAAGGCGGCACAGGTCGACGGCGCCTCCTTCTTCCAGATATTCCGGCGCATCATGCTGCCCAACTCGCTGCCGATCATCGTTGTGACGGTGATCTACCAGTTCACCAACATCTGGAACGACTTCCTGTTCGCCTCCGCCTATGCCGGCTCCGGCGACGTGATGCCGATGACGGTGGCGCTGAACAATGTCGTCAACACCTCGACCGGCGTCGTCGAATACAACGTCAACATGGCGGCGGCGATGATCGCCGCCCTCCCCACCCTGATCGTCTATGTCGTCGCCGGCCGCTATTTCGTGCGCGGGCTGATGGCAGGCGCGGTCAAGGGCTGACCCTCTTTCTTGAAGGAACGATCATGGCTTTTCTGGAAATTGATGGGCTGAAGAAGCGCTTCGGGAATGTCGAGATCCTGAAGGGCATCGATGTCGAGCTCGAAAAGGGCGGCTTCCTGGTGCTGGTCGGCCCGTCCGGCTGCGGCAAGTCCACGCTGCTCAACACCATTGCCGGCCTGGAGCAGATCACCGAGGGCGAGATCCGGGTCGAGGGCCGCGCGATCAACGACCTGCATCCTTCGAAGCGCGACATCGCCATGGTCTTCCAGAGCTACGCGCTCTACCCGAACATGACGGTGGCCGGGAACATCGCCTTCGGCATGGAGATGCGCGGCGTGCCGGCGGCGGAACGCCAGAAGGCGATCGACAAGGTGGCCAAGATCCTGCAGATCGGCCACCTCCTAAAGCGCAAGCCCAGCCAGCTTTCCGGCGGCCAGCGCCAGCGCGTCGCCATGGGCCGCGCGCTGGTGCGCGACCCGAAACTCTTCCTGTTCGACGAGCCGCTCTCCAACCTCGACGCCAAGCTGCGCGTCGACATGCGCATCGAGATCAAGCGCCTGCATGCGACCACCGGCACGACGATCGTCTACGTCACGCACGACCAGATCGAGGCGATGACGCTGGCGACCAAGATCGCCGTCATGCGCGACGGCGAGGTGCAGCAGTTCGGCACGCCGGCGGAGATCTACAACAACCCGACCAACATCTTCGTCGCCGACTTCATGGGTTCGCCTGCGATGAACCTTGTCCCGGCGACGATCGGCGGCAATGGCTCCGGTCTGTCGGTGGTGCTCAAGCCAGACGCGCGCGCTGCGATTTCGCTGCCTCTGGCCAACGCCCCGGCGGGTCTCTCGGCGTTCAAGGAGAAGCCGGTCATCTTCGGCGTCCGCCCCGAGGCGCTGACCGATCCGGAAGGTGCGGAGCGCAATGCCTCCAACATCGCGACCGCCGATTGCCACATCGAGGTGATCGAGCCGGCCGGCTCCGATACTTTCGCCGTTACCAATCTCGGCGGCAAGGCTGTAGTGGCGCGGCTGCGCGCCGATGCCAAGATTCAGCCGGGCACCGTCACGCCGCTGGCCTTCAACCTGACCAAGGCGGTGTTCTTCGATCCGGCGACCGAGAAGCGCATCCTTTAAAAAGCTATGGCAAACCCGGATATCGTCATCATCGGCTCCGGCATCGGCGGCGCCACGATTGCTTCCGGCTTGGCCGGCAGCGGCGCCTCGATTCTGATCCTGGAGCGCGGCGAGCCATTGCCGGCAACGCCGCATGCGCGCTCGACGCGGTCGATCTTCGTCGACGAGCATTACCGGCCGAAGGAGATGTGGCGCGAGGCCGGCGGCCCGGCCTTCAATCCCGGCAACTACTACTATGTCGGCGGCAATTCGAAGTTCTTCGGCGCGGTCCTGATCCGCTACCGCAAGGAGGATTTTTCCGAGCTCGAGCATTTCGGCGGCGTCTCGCCGGCCTGGCCGTTTTCCTATGACGAATTCGAGCCATGGTACTCGAAGGCCGAGCAGCTGTTTCGCGTGCGCGGCATGCTTGGCGAGGACCCGACCGAGCCGTTCCACTCGATCCCCTATGCTTTTGGACCGGTGCCGGACGAGCCGCCGATCGCTCGCGCCCGCGCCGAACTGAAGAGCCTTGGCCTGCATCCGGCGTCGCTGCCGCTCGGCGTCGATATCGAGGCCTGGTTGAAGGACGGCAAGACCGGTTGGGACGCGTTCCCCAACACCGGCCAGGGCAAGATCGATGCTCAGACCGGACCGCTGGCCACGGCGCTTACTGACAACAACATCCGGCTCGAGACCGGTGCCCATGTCGACTGGCTTGAAACCGCGCCGGACGGCAAGACGATTACCGCCATCCACTATACGCAGAATGGCGCGCAAAAAACGCTGTCGCCGAAACTCGTCATCCTCTCGGCCGGCGCGGTCAACTCGGCCGCCATCCTGCTGCGTTCGCCTTCGGCCCATGATGGCAAAAAGGTGGGCAAGGGCCTTGCCAACAGCTCCGACCAGGTCGGTCGCAATTTCATGAACCACAATTCGAGCGCCATGCTGGCGATCGACCCGCGCCGTCGCAACGATAGCGTTTACCAGAAGACGCTGATGCTCAACGATTACTACCTGTCGGACGGCAAGGGCGGCAAACCGCTCGGCAATGTGCAACTGCTCGGCAAGATCGATGGCAACATGCTCAAGGCCAATGTGAAGCGGTTGCCGAAATTCGCGCTCGATTTCATAGCCGGTCACGCCATCGACTGGTATCTGATGTGCGAGGACCTGCCCGATCCTGAAAGCCGCATCTTGGTCGATGGCAAGGAGATCGTCATGCAATGGCGGCGCTCCAACATGCAGTCGCTGGACGGCCTGACCAAGGTGATGCGCGAGAATTTCCGCGCCTGCGGCTATCCGATCGTGCTCTCGCGCCCCTTCGACAAGCGCACGCCGTCACATCAGTGTGGCACCGTGAAGATGGGCAACGATCCAGCCACCTCGCCGCTCGATCCATTCTGCCGCGCCTATGACCACCGGAACTTGTTCGTCGTCGATGGCGGGTTCCTGCCGACATCGGCGGCGGTTAATCCGGCACTGTCGATCGCAGCGCAAGCGTTGCGGGTGGCTGATCATATCCGCAAGACGGATCTCGCCGCATGACCCGCCCGGCGGCCATCGTCACCGGCGGCGCGCGCGGCATCGGGCTCGCCTGTGCTGAAGCGCTGGCTGACGCCGGCTTCGACATCCTCGTCGCGGACCTTGCCCAGGACCCCACCAAACGTCTTGTAGAGAACATCACGATGCGTGGTGCGGCATTCGCCTACCGTCGCTGCGATATTGCCAATCTTTCTGATCACACGACGCTTGTCGAAGCAGCCCTGCACGCCTTCGGCCACATCGATTGCCTGGTCAACAACGCCGGCGTCGGCGCCGTGGTGCGCGGCGACCTGTTGGAGCTGAAACCGGAGAATTTCGACCGCACGCTAGGCATCAACCTGCGCGGCACGATGTTCCTCAGCCAGGCGGTTGCCAAGGCGATGCTCGGCGCGCCAGCAGGCTCGGCCAGGTCGATCATCACCATCACGTCCGTCAGCGCCGCCATGGCCTCGCCGGAGCGCGCAGACTACTGCATCTCCAAAGCCGGGCTTTCGATGTGGGTCAAGAACCTGGCGCTGCGGCTAGCAGCGGAAAATATCGGTGTCTTCGAGGTGCGGCCGGGCATCATCCGCACCGACATGACCGCCGGTGTCTCCGCCAAATACGACGCGTTGATCGACGGTGGCCTGGTGCCCGCCAAGCGCTGGGGCGAGGCCGGTGATATCGGCGGCGTCGTGGCCGCGCTCGCGTCTGGCAAATTCGGCTTTTCGACCGGATCGGTCATCGATGTCGACGGCGCGCTTTCCGTGCCTCGCCTATGAGTAGGTGGAACCATGGCTGACTACATCATCGTTGGCGCCGGTCCGGCCGGCTGCGTTCTCGCCAACCGGCTGAGCGAGGATCCGGCGAATTCGGTGCTGCTGCTTGAAGCCGGCGGCAAGGACTGGCACCCGCTGATCCACATGCCGGCGGGTTTCGCCAAGATGACCAAGGGCATCGCCTCCTGGGGCTGGTCGACCGTGCCGCAGAAGCACATGAAGGACCGTGTCTTCTGGTACACGCAGGCCAAGGTGGTCGGCGGCGGCTCGTCGATCAACGCGCAGATCTACACGCGCGGCAACGCGCGCGACTACGACGCCTGGGAAAAGGAAGAGGGTCTCGCCGGCTGGAGTTACCGCGACGTGCTGCCCTATTTCAAGCGCGCCGAAAACAACCAGCGCTTCGCCAACGACTATCACGGCGACCAGGGCCCGCTCGGCGTTTCCAACCCGATCTCGCCGCTGCCGATCTGCGAGGCCTATTTCCGCGCCGGCCAGGAGATGGGCATCCCGTTCAACCCGGATTTCAACGGCGCTGCCCAAGAAGGCGTCGGCTACTACCAGCTCACCCAGAAAGACGCGCGGCGCTCGTCCGCGTCCGTCGCCTATCTGAAGCCGATCCGCGACCGCAAGAACCTGACGGTGAGGACCGACGTTCTGGTGACACGCGTCGTCGTCGAGAAGGGCCGCGCCGTCGGCGTCGAGATCGTCGAACGGCCGGGTGGTGAGAAGACGCTCCTGCGCGCCGAGCGCGAGGTGATTGTCTCGTCCGGCGCCATAGGCTCGCCGAAGCTCCTGATGCAGTCGGGCATCGGTCCAGCCGACCATCTGAGGTCGGTTGGCGTCACGCCGGTGCATGACCTGCCCGGCGTCGGCTCCAACATGCAGGATCATCTCGATTTGTTCGTCATTGCCGAATGCACCGGCGACCATACTTACGACAACTACGCCAAGCTGCACCGTACGCTATGGGCGGGTCTGCAGTATCTGCTGTTGAAGAAAGGGCCGGTTGCTTCCAGCCTCTTCGAGACCGGTGGCTTCTGGTACGCCGACCCGACCGCCGCCTCGCCCGACATCCAGTTCCATCTCGGCCTCGGCTCCGGCATCGAGGCCGGCGTCGAGAAGCTGAATAACCCCGGCGTGACGTTGAACTCCGCTTTCCTGCGCCCGCGCTCGCGCGGCACGGTGCGGCTGAAAAGCGCCGATCCCGCCGACCATCCGCTGATCGATCCGAACTACTGGTCCGACCCGTATGACCGCGACATGTCGATCAAGGGCCTGCGGTTGGCGCGCGAGATCATGCGGCAGAAGGCGCTTGCCCCCTACGTGCTGCGCGAGGTGCTGCCAGGCCCTTCGCTCGCCACCGACGACGAGTTGTTCGACTATGCCTGCCGCACCGCCAAGACCGATCATCACCCGGTCGGCACCTGCCGCATGGGCCATGACGCGATGGCTGTGGTGACGCCGGATTTGAGGCTGCGCGGCATCGAAGGCCTACGCGTCTGCGACGCCTCGGTGATGCCCCGCGTGCCCTCCTCCAACACCAATGCGCCGACCATCATGGTTGGCGAAAAAGGCGCCGACCTCATCCTCGGCCGCGAGCCGCTGCCGCCGGCCGTGTTCAAAGGCAACCAGGCGGCATGAGGCATCAACGATGATCCGGCATTGCGTCTTTGTCCGCTTTCGCGACGACATACCTGCAACCGAGCGTGCGGCGATCCATGCCGACCTCGAAGCGCTGCGCACAGTCATCGACGGCATGGGGAAGGTGCAGTTCAGCGCCAATGTCAGTCCGGAGCCGTTCGCACGCGGCCTCACGCATGGCTTCACAATCGATTTCCGCGATGCCTCTGCCCGTGACGCCTATCTCGTGCACGAAGCGCATCAGCGCGCCGGCGCCCGTCTGGTTGCGGCACTTGAAGGCGGCACCGACGGGCTGATGGTCATCGATCTTGAGGTGACGCAAATGTGACCGCTCGCCGGCTTAAAACCGGCTGCTGTCCCGTTCTCTTTTGCCCGCCGTGGAACATATCGCTCCTTGGGGGATGCCAAAGGAGGATCGCCTTGAACCTCACCACCGAGCAGAAGAAAACTGTAACTGCATCTTTCCTGGGCTGGACGCTCGATGCGTTTGATTTCTTCCTTCTGACATTCCTGCTCACCGATATTGCCACTGAATTCCAGACCGATGTTCCGGCGGTCTCCAAAGCACTGTTCCTGACATTGGCGACGCGCTTCATCGGCGCGTTCTTCTTCGGCATGCTTGCCGACAAATATGGCCGCAAGCCCATCCTGATGCTCAACATCGTCAGCTATTCAGTGATCGGAGCTTTAGCCGCCTTCTCGCCCAATCTCGGCATATTCCTGGCGCTGCGCGCCCTGTTCGGCATCGCCATGGGCGGTGAGTGGGGTTTGGGCAGCTCGCTCGCCATGGAGTCCATCCCGCCCCGCGCCCGCGGCATGGTCTCGGGCATCCTGCAATGCGGTTATCCGGCGGGCTATCTGCTGGCGGCGGTGGTCTACGGGCTGCTCTACGGCCAGAAGATCGGCGACTTCACCTTCGGCTGGCGCGCCATGTTCCTCTTGAGCTTCGCGCCGGCGCTGATCGTGCTTTTCATCCGCTCGCATGTGCCGGAATCGCCCGCCTTCGCCGAAGGCCGGACGCAGGCGCGTCCGGGCCTTCTTGAAACGTTACGGAGGCACTGGCGCATCGCGCTCTATGCCGCGGTGCTGATGATGTTCTTCAACTTCTTCAGCCACGGCACCCAGGACCTCTACCCGACCTTCCTGAAGAAGCAGCATGGCTTCGACCCGCACACGGTGAGCTGGATAACCATCGTCGCCAATATCGGCGCCATCGTCGGCGGACTGGCGTTCGGCGCGTTGTCGGAAAAGATCGGCCGTATCAACGCTATCACGATCGCATGCCTGATCGCCTTACCGGCAATTCCGCTCTGGGCCTATACGACGACGCCCTTCATGCTGGCGCTCGGCGCCTTCGTCATGCAGGTGGCGGTCCAGGGTGCCTGGGGCATCATCCCGGTGCATCTCAACGAGCTTTCTCCGGGCTCCGTGCGCGCGACGCTGCCGGGTTTCATCTACCAGGCCGGCAACCTCGCGGCGTCGTATGGCGGTCCGTATCAGGCCGGCATAGCCGAAGCACCCGGAGGCAGCTATGGCTATGCGCTGGCGTTGTTCGCGGGCGTGGTCGCGGTCTGCATCATCGTCGTCATCCGTTTTAGCCCGGAACGGCGTGGGCAAGTGATGACGGTGCTCGATCGCGACGTCAGCCGAGTCTGAGTGCGACGACGCCGGCGACGATGCCGAGCGCGGCGGCCGCGCGCCAGGCCGTCATCTTCTCGCCCAGCGCCAGCACCGAGATCAGCATGGCGAACAGGATCGAGGTCTCGCGCAGCGACGCGACCGAGGCGATCGGCGCCTTGGTCATCGCCCACATCACGATCCAGTAGGCCGCGCCGCTGAGCACGCCGGTGAAAAGCCCTGCCTTCCAGTCGCGCGCCAGCACCGGCAACGACTGCGGCCCACGAAAGACGACGCACAGCACCAGCGCCCACGCTGCGTCGCAGACGAACAGCCACGCGGCATAGCTCGTTGCCGTGGCAGCCAATCGCGCACCGCTGCCGTCGGATAGCGTATAGCTGGCGATGAAGATCGAGGTGCCGAGCGCGAAGCCGACCGCGCGAAGATTGAAACGTTCGAGATGGACGCCGCCGCGAAACGACATCACCAGCGTGCCCGCCGACAGAAGCACGATGCCGACGATGGCGAGCGGCGCCGGAACCTCGCCGAGCATGACGATGGCTCCCATCGCCGAGAGCAATGGCGCGGTACCCCGCGCCAGCGGATAGGTCTGCGCGAAGTCGCCGGCCTTGTAGGCGCCGATCAGGAACGTCCGGTAGCCCATATGGAAGATCACCGAGGCGAGAATGAACGGCCACACCTCCGCTTTCGGCACTTCCACGAAAGGCAGCGCCAGCAGCGCCGCAAACCCCATCCCGAGCGTCATCAGCGTGATCGACAGGAAGCGGTCGAGATGGACCTTGACCAGCGCGTTCCAGATCGCGTGCATGGCGGCCGCCGAGAGCACCGCGAGGAAGACGAACGGCGTCATGTCCGGTTCACCTGCCCGTCGGCCCCGGAGCGATGCCCGGCGTTTCCAGATCGATGTCGACCCTGAGCGGAAAATGGTCGGACGCGATCTGGCCGATGTCGGCTGCTACCGAACGCACCCGTCCGGCCAGCATGCCGCCGACGAAGCAATGGTCGAGCCGGCGTTTGGCCAGCCTGCCGTCGATGATCTTTTCGTGCGTGTGGAAGTCCGCGACTGGCTCGCTGGCAACAGCGGCGGCGTCGACGAACCCGTCTAAATAGGCAGCGCCGCGATGGTAGGGCGCGCTGCCGACGATACACCGGTATTCGGCGCTGCCCGGCTCCATGTTGAAGTCGCCGAGCCAGATCGCCGCCAGCGGGCTTTCCGGCTCCGGCTGGCCATCCGACCAGTTGCGCTGCGGTTCGTCGTCGACGCCGCTCCAGGGACCGCCCTCGAACCGCGCGCGTCGATGTTCGGCATTGAGATAGTCGATCTGCTCCAGCCGCTCCTCGGCCGCAATATGCGCCAGGTGCAGCGAAAGCACACGCACCGGTCCAGCCGGTGTGCGGATCATGCATTCGAGCGCCGCGTTGCGGGTGTTGAGCGGCCTGAGCGTGCGCCGCATCGGCAGTGTGTGCAAGCGCGACCAGACGATCGGCAGCTTCGACAGCACCATCGTGCCGAACTGCCGGCGGCGGTTGACGACGCGGCCGTCGCGCTTCTCGCTGGCGTCCATGTCGAAGGCGGGGCCGTAGGCCCAGTAATAGCCGGGAAGCAGGCTGGACAGGATCTCGGGCTGGTCGTCCTCATTGCTGCGCTGCCAATGCCGCTCGACCTCCTGCAGCGCGATGATGTCGGCGCCCTCCACCAGCCTGGCGCAGCGGCTGAGATCGTAGCGCCCGTCGCTGCCGTAGCCGTACTGGATGTTGTAGCTGATCAGCTTCATTGATTAACCGGCTCACTTCCGACGATCGCAGTAGAGCAATTCCAGGAAAAGTGTGAGCGGTTTTCTGTCCGGAATTGCGTCAAACAAAGAGACAGAGCGGTTCGCCGTTTCCATGAAACGGTGAAACGCTCTAGCGCCCGGTCCACTGCCTTGCAATGGACCGCGGCGGCAAGTGGAATAGTCCAATGGAGACCGGCGAACCCAGCGCACTCTAATAAGTGGTGAGCGGCTGATAGCTTCCGGCCGGCGACGCCGCCAGCTCCGACCAGTCGATCTCCTCTTCCAGCCGGTGATAGGCCTCGTCGCCGATCGTGCCGTTGCGGCGCAGTTCCTCCAGCGTGTCGCGCTGCCGCTTGATGGCATAGAGGCGCAGCCGGTCGTATTCGGTCGCTGCCTGCGCGTCATCCGGATTTTCCGCGATCCGGCGCTCGGCCTCGTATTGCTCGCGCACGACGGCGGCCGCGGCCGACGTCTTGCGGCTCAGCACGTCGAGCGCGGCCTGCATGATGGCGACACGCGCCTCGGCCACTTCGCGGTCTATCGTTGTATCCGGATCGAAGTTGAGTATCCGCAGCAGCGGCTTCAGGCTCATGCCTTGCAGCACCAGCGTGCCGAGAACGACCGCGAAGGCGGCAAGCGCGATTGGATCGCGGCCGGGGAAATTGGCCGGCAGTGCAATGGCCACCACCAGCGTCACCAGCCCGCGCATGCCGCACCAGCCGACGAGCACGGCGCCGCGGAAGGTCGGCGCGTCCCGCCTTTTGTCTTCGCCGTCGAAACGGGCGAACCATCGGATGACCGCAACGTAACTCGCCACCCAGACGAGGCGCGCCACGATGACGACGGCCAGCACCGTCGCGGCGAAGAGAAAGGCCTCGCCTTGCCCGTCGCCGGACAGCCGGCCGACGATCGACCGGGCCTGAAGGCCCATCAGCACGAAGGCCAGAACGTTGAGCACGAACACCGCCGACTCCCAGACCGAATAGGTGCTGACACGGCGTCTCGCCGACATGCGGCGCGGTCCGGTGCGCGCGATGGTGATGGCATAGACGACGATGGTGATGATAGCCGAAAGGCCGAGCTTATCGGCAATGATCCAGACGGCGAAGGTTCCGGCGAACTGCACCACGGTGCTGCTTGCCGCATCCTCGATGCGCGTAAGGGTGAGCAGCGAGAAGCGGCCAAACAGGTAGCCGGCGACAACGCTGCCGATCGTCGCCAGCAGGATGACGGGCACGGCGTCGCTCAGCACGAGCGAGCCGATGGCGGCCGAAACCGATATCCGGTAGATCAACAGCGCCGTGGCGTCGTTGAGCAGGCTCTCGCCCTGTAGAATGGCGGTGAGCCGATGCGGCACTTTGAACTGGTTGAGCACCGCGCTTGCCGCCACCGCGTCCGGCGGCGCGACAATGGCGCCGAGCGCTATCGCCGCCGCGACCGGCAGCCCGGCCATCTTCCAGCCAACGAAGGCGACGGCCACGGTGGTGAAGATGACGGCGCCGAGCGCCAGCAGCGCCAGCGACAGCCGGTAGCGCTTCAGGTCGCGCAGCGAGGTATCGTAGGCGGCATCGAGCAGCACCGGCGCGATGAACAGCGCAAGCGCCAGTTCCGGATCGATCTCGATCGTCGGTGCGCCGGGCACGAAGGCAATCCCGACCCCGGCAAGCGCCAGCAGCGACGGGTAAGGGACTTCCAGCCATCGCGATACCGCTGTCAGCGCAACCGCAATGAGAAGCAGGATGAGGGTGATTTCGAACAGCGCCATGGCTCATCGTAGCGATGGAACCAGGCGTTTGGCACTGCAAAAGTGAATGGTGAATAGTCAATGGCAATCAGCGAAGAGAGTACCTTACGTGCTCAGATTCCTGATGGCGCCCATTCACTATTCACCACTCACTCTTTCCTAGTGCAGAACCAGCATATCGCCCGACGAGAACGAGATGTCCGCCTTGTCGCCGACGGCTGGCGGCGGCGTAGTCGGATTGTTGAAGGTGTCGAGCGACACCGTGTTGCCGCCGATGCCGACGCGCACGCGGATGACCGAGCCGAGGAAATGCACTTCGGCGATCTCGCCCGACAGGCTGGCGTCATGGCCGGGCTGCCGTCCGAGCGAGATAGCCTCCGGCCGCAGCGCCAGCGACAGCGTATCGCCGGACTTCGAGCCGTTGAGCTTGCCCTTGAGAGAGACTTCCTGGGTGTCGACCTGCACCTTGCCCGAGGCGGCGTCGGTGACCTTGCCTTCCAGCACGTTGAGCGTGCCGACGAAATTGGCGACGAACTTGGTTGCCGGCCGGTTGTAGATCTCGAACGGGGTGCCGACCTGCTCGGCCTTGCCGCCATACATGACAGCGATGCGGTCGGAGATCGACAGCGCTTCCTCCTGGTCATGCGTCACGAAGATGGTGGTGATGCCGAGCTTCTTCTGGATCGAGCGGATTTCCTCGCGCAGCGATACACGCACCTTGGCGTCGAGCGCCGACAGCGGTTCATCGAGCAAAAGCAGTTTTGGCTTCGGCGCGATGGCGCGGGCCAGCGCGATGCGCTGCTGCTGTCCGCCGGAGAGCTGGTAGGGATAGCGGTCGCCCATCTGCGGCAGCTTGATGATGTCGAGCATCTCGGCGACGCGCCTGTCGGCGTCGGCCTTGGGCATGCCGGCAACCTTGAGACCAAAGGCGATGTTCTGCGCGACGGTCAGGTTGGGGAAAAGCGCATAGGCCTGGAACACCATGCCGACATTGCGCTGATTGGGCTTCAGCCGGGTGATGTCCTTGCCGCCGACCACGATCTTGCCGGCCGAAGGCTCCTCGAAACCGGCGACCATGCGCAGCACCGTCGTCTTGCCGCAGCCGGACGGCCCGAGGAAGGAGACGAATTCTCCCGGTTCGACGTCGAGATTGAAATCCTGCACCACCGTTGTGGCGCCGTAGGACTTTCGCACATGCTGGATGGACAGGAATGGCTCGGCCATGGCTTTTTCTCTCAGGTCAATTCGGTCTGTTCGCCGATTTCGGCGCGAAACGGGACAGGATCTGGATCAGCGACATGCAGCCCCAGGTAATGGCGAAGGCGATGATGGCAAGCGCCGCCGGCTCATAGGCGCGGTTGGCGCCGATATTCTGCAGGTACGGCCCGAAGGCCGGCCGGTTGAGCAGGCTGGCCATGGTGAACTCGCCGATGACGATGGCAAAGGTGAGGAAGGCGCCCGACAGCACCGCGATCAGCACATTGGGCAGGATAACCCGGGTGATGATCGTAGCCCAGCCGGCGCCGAGGATTTGCGCCGCTTCCGTCAGCGTGCGCACGTCGATGGTGCGAAGGCCCGTGTCGACCGCGCGATACATGTAAGGGAGCGCCAGTGTTGCGTAGCCGATCACCAGCAGGGCGCTGGCGCCGAGATCGCTGGCCAGGAACGGCAGCGGTGAATTCGACCCGTACATGCGGATATAGCCGAACACGATGACGATCGCCGGGATGACCAGCGGCAGCAGCGTGATGAACTCGACGATCGGCCTGATTTGGGGCAAGCGCAGCCGGATCCAATAGGCGGCCGGCACCACGACCAGCACGCCGAGGATGATCGTGAAGATCGCCGCGACCACCGAATAGAGGAACGTTGCCTGGAAGCGCGGGTCGCCGAGCACGACCTGATAGGCATCGAAGGAGTGGACGCCGCGCCGCATGCGCAGCGAAAACTCGAAGGTCGCCAGCAGCGGGATGAAGAAGTAGGCCGTGCCGATACCGAAGACGACCCAGGCCCAGAATTTGCCCGACTTCATTTCAGCCACCTCTCGGAACGGGTCCGGAACCAGATGTAGAAGACATTCGCCAATCCGGTGATGACGATCATGCCGAAAGCGATGGCATAGCCGAGCTGCGGGTTATGCAGCACGTCGCCATTGATCTGTGAATAGAGCTTGATCGGGACGATGTTCAACTGCGGGCCGGCGAACGCATAGGCCGTCGCGATGGCGCCGAAGGCATTGGCGAACAAAAGGATGACGGTGCCGAGGAAGCTCGGGAACAGAACCGGTATCACCACCATGCGCCAGTATTGCCACTGGGTAGCGCCAAGCGTGGCGGCCGCCTCGTTCCATTCCTTCTTCAAGCCATCGATCGCCGGCACGATGATGACCACCATCAGCGGGATCTGGAAGAAGAGATAGACCACGATCAGGCCCCACGTGGTCAGGAAATTGAACCCCAACGCGTAGATGTTCAGGTTGAATATGTCGCGCAGCAGCACCGTCACGATACCGACGCGGCCGAGCGTTGCGATGAAGGCGAAGGCGAGCGGCAAGCCGGCAAAATTCGAGGCGACGCCGGAGAAGGTCAGGGTTGCGGATCGCACCCAACCGGGCAGGCCGCCACGCACGATGGCGATAGCGATGGCCAGTCCGGCAAACGCGCCGACGATGGCCGACCAGAAGCTAATCTTGATCGAAACCCAATAGGAATTGCTGATCGAAGGATCGCTCACCAATTGCAGGACGTTGTCGAGCGTGAACCTGCCTTCCCCGGTCTGAAACGCGCCGATGACGAGATAGAGCGTCGGCATGATCAGGAACATCAGGGTGAAGACGAAGAACGGCGCCACGCCGACCCATTGCGTCGGCAGGCGGAAAGCAGTCGCCTCGTTCGGCGGCGCGGGCTTGGTGGCAACTGACTGATTTGAAAGCGATAGATCGGTCATGCGCCCGGCACCGTCTTCGAGGGAAAGCCGGGCGGCCAGGTGGCCGCCCGGTGGATTTCAAATCTTACTTGACGTTGGCGCCGACGGTGGCGTCCCAGTTCTTGCTGATGGCTTCCTTGGCCTTGCCCTGCTCGTCGAGCGTCGGGAACGCCGCCGCGGCGTAGGATTCAGCCGGCGGCAGCTTGGCCAGAACGTCCGCCGGAATCTTGCCGTTCTTGGCGAGATCGTTGAAGCGGATCGGGTGGCAGTAGCCCTTCAGCCAGCCTACCTGGCCTTCGTCGGAGTAGAGGTATTCCATCCACAGCTTCGCGGCATTCGGATGCGGCGCGAAGGCGCTGATCGCCTGCACATAGACACCGGCGACAACCCCGGTCTTCGGCACGATCACGTCGACGGGCGGGTTGCCCTTGAGCGTGTCGCGGCCGGCAAGCGCGTTGTAGTCCCAGTTGATCAGGATCGGCGTCTGGCCCTGGGCTAGCGTCGCCGGCTTGCCGACGACCGGAACGAAGTTGCCGGCGGCGTTCAGCTTCTTGAAGAAGTCGAGGCCGGCGGTGCCGGCGGCTTCACCGGCGGCGGCGCCCGACGACAGTCCGGAGGCATAAACGGCCTGGATGGCTTGGTTCGATGCGCGGGGGTCACCGGCGAGCGCGACCGAGTTGGCGAATTCCGGCTTCAGGAGGTCTGCCCAGTCGGCCGGCGATTCCTTGATCAGGTCCTTGTTCACCATGAACGACAGCACGCCGTAATAGTCGCCATACCAGGCGCCGTCGGCATCCTTGGCGCTGTCCGGGATCGAATCCCAGGTCGACACCTTGTAAGGCATCAGCAGGCCGTCGGCCTTAGCGGTCGGGCCGAACGACAGACCGACGTCGATGACGTCGGGCGCCTGCGGGCCCTTGTTGTCCTTGTTGGCCTTGATCGCCTCGACCTCGTCGCCCGAGCCGGCATCCGGGTTGAGTTCGTTGATCTTGATTTCCGGATACTTAGCCTTGAAAGCGTCGATCACTGCCCCGTAGCCGCACCAGTCATGCGGAAGCGCGATGGTGGTGAGCTGGCCTTCAGCCTTCGCGGCCTTGACGAGATCGTCCATCGAATCCGCGGACGAAATCACCGTCGACGCAAAGAGCGCCGCGGCCGAGAGGGAAAGCACTTTCCCCGTGAACTTGAACATGTGTTCTCTCCGTTGAACTGGCACCGCTAGGCGCCTGCGATGCGGGTATCGTTTTCGTGTGACAGCCAGATGAAGGCTTTTTGAAACCGGAGCCCCGCGGCGAAAAAAGTTAACTCTTTTTAACGGACTGTAGCAATTAGCCCGCGCTTAATTTTCCGGCTAATGGTTATTTGCTTTGATTTTTGCCCGCTCTCCCTCTCCTTTGCACATCCCCTTGTTCAACTGTTCGGCATTGCAAGCCGGCTTTCATACCTCGCCGGCGATGGCGTTTTCGAGCAGCGTCAGCGCCGCCTTCTTGGTGAGCTTGACCGGGTTGCCGCCCGCCGTCGGGTCAACCACCGCCATGTCGGCGATCAGCGCCTTGCGCTTCTTGTCCATGTCGAGGCCCTTGATCAGTCCGGGCAGCGCATGCGGAACCTTGAGCTCCTTGCGCAGCTTGATAATGGCCTTGGCGAAACCATCGAAGCCGCCTTTGATGCCGCAATAGGCGGCGAGCCGCGCGATGCGCTCCTCGATGCTGCCCCGGTTGAAGGCCAGCACATAGGGCATGAACACCGCATTGGTCATGCCGTGATGGGTGTCGTAGAGCGCGCCGATCGGATGCGACAACGAATGGATGGCCCCCAACCCCTTCTGGAACGCGGTTGCGCCCATGGCCGCCGCGCTCATCATGTGGGCGCGGGCGACCAGATCCTTGCCATTGGCAAAGGCCTTCGGCAGGTTCTCGAACACCAGCCGGATGCCCTCCACCGCGATGCCGTCGGCCATCGGATGATAGCCCGGCGCGCAATAGGCTTCCAGACAATGCGCAAGGGCATCCATGCCGGTGCCGGCGGTGATGAAGCCGGGCATGCCGACCGACAGTTCCGGATCGGCGATGACGATTGCCGGCAGAAGCTTGGGGTGGAAGATGACCTTCTTGGTGTGGGTCTCCTCATTGGTGATGACGCCGGCGCGACCGACTTCCGATCCGGTACCGGCGGTGGTCGGCACCGCGATGATCGGCGCGATCGCATCCGAATTGGCCCGGGTCCACCAGTCGCCGACATCCTCGAAGTCCCATACCGGCCGCGTCTGCCCGGCCTGGAAGGCGATGAGCTTGCCGAGGTCGAGCGCCGAGCCGCCGCCGAACGCGATGACGCCGTCATGCTTGCCCTTCTTGAACACGGCGACGCCGGCGGTCAGGTTGGATTCGACAGGGTTCAGCCGCACCTCCGAGAAGACGCCGTACGGGACCTTGGCATCGTCGAGGACCTTCAGCGTCGAGGCGACGACCGGCAGTTTTGCCAGGCCCGGATCGGTGACGAAGAGCGGGCGCTTGATGCTCGTGGCATTGAGCACCTCGGGCAATTCCTTGATGCGCCCGGCGCCGAAGCGGACGGTGGTGGGGTAGTTCCATTTGGAGATGAGCTTGGACATGGATTGCTTTCGAAAAAAGATCAGATTGCTTCACGCAGGTGATAGGATTTCGGCCTGGTCAGATTGTCGTAGCCGATGGCCGAGAGCGAGGCGCCCTTGCCCGTGTCCTTGACGCCGGTCCAGACCAGCGCCGGGTCGAGATAGTCGCAGCGGTTCATGAACACAGTGCCGGTCTCGACGCGGTCGCCGATGGCGATCGCGCGCTCCGTGTCGCGCGTCCAGATCGAGGCCGTCAGTCCATAGGGACTGTCGTTCATCAGCGCGATCGCCTCCTCGTCGTTGCGCACCTTCATGATGCCGACGATCGGGCCAAAACTTTCCTCGCGCATGACGCTCATCTGGTGGTCGACGTCGGTGAGCACTTCCGGTGCCAGATAGGGCGAGCCGGCCTTGTCGTTCTCGACCTTCATGTTGACATGCGCCCGGGCGCCCTTGCGCAGCGCTTCGGCCTTCTGGTCGCGGATCAGGTCGGCAAAGCGCGCCTGCGCCATCGGCCCCATCGTCGTCGCCTGCTCCAGCGGGTTGCCGACGACATAGTTCTTCGTCTCGGCGACAAAACCCTCGACGAACTCGTCATAGACCTTCTCATGCACATAGACGCGCTCGATGCCGCAGCAGCACTGGCCTGAATTGAAGAAGGCACCGTCGACCAGGTTGGCGACCGCATGGTCCATCTTGGCGTCGGGCAGCACATAGGCCGGGTCCTTGCCGCCAAGCTCGAGGCCGAGCGTCATGAAGGTGCCGGCCGCGGCCTTCTCGATGGCGCGCCCGCCGCCGACCGAGCCGGTGAAGTTGACATGGTCGATCTTGCCCGAGCCAAGCAGCTTCTCGGTCTGGGCGTGGTTCATGACCAGGTTCTGGAACAGGCCTTTGGGCAGGCCCGCCTTGTCGAAAGCCTGGCTGAAACGCTCGCCGACCAGCAGCGTCTGCGCGGCATGCTTGAGGATGACGGCACTGCCCGCCATCAGCGCCGGCACGATCGTGTTGACGGCAGTGAGATAGGGATAGTTCCACGGCGCGATCACCAGCACCACGCCGAGCGGCATCTTCTTCACATAACGGCGGAACCCGTCCTTCGGATTTGAGGCCAGGACCGGCTTCAGCGCAGCTTCAGCGATCTCGACCATATAGCTGGTGCGTTCCTTGACGCCGCCGAACTCGCCGCCATAGCGTACCGGCCGGCCCATCTGCCAGGCGATTTCAGGCACGATCTCGTCGGTCATCGCAACCAGCGCCTCGAGCATCGCCAGCATGTATTTGCCGCGCTCGACGACCGGCGTCTCGGCCCATTTCTCCTGCGCCGCCTTGGCGCGCTCGACCGCCGCGTTGATCGCCTGGTCCGTCGCGACCGGCCGCTCGGCATAGATCGAGCCGTCGATGGGGGATTTCAGTTTTACGGTTTCCAAGAAGACGTCTCCAAATCAACAAGGGACTGTTTTGACGAAGCCGGCCGCGCCATAGGCAAGGATGGCGCGGTCGCGGGTGATGATTGCCAGGTTCCTCGAACGCGCCGTGGCTATGATGATCCGGTCCGCCGGATCGTTGTGAACGACACCTGGCAGGAACGAGGACTCCACCAAAAGCTCGCTGTCGATCCCCTCCACGCTCGTTGCGCCGGCTTGCACGAACCCTTCGAACCAGGCGAGCGGCGACTTGATGAATGGAAGCCGGCCCTTGGACACAAGCATTCCGATTTCCCAGGCCGACATGACGGAAACGGCGATCACGCCGCCATTTTTTCGCGCGCTTGTCACCTTATCGACCGCCGTCCTCGCGACCGGCTGTTCGGTCGAAAGCCACAGCATGAAGCATGTGTCGAGCAACACTCCGTCAGTCGTCATACACTTTGCCCCAGTCCGGATCCGCAGGGGCGGTGTAGTCGACGTCCGGAAGAAGCGTGAGTGTCCCGGCCATGCATCCAAACAACGGATCGGCGCCCCGAGGCGGCACAATGTATTCTTCGCTCTTGCTGCTCATATTCGGAGCATTCTTGAAATCCACCCTATCCTCCATAAAGCCCTGGCTGCGCCTCGAACCCCTTTTCCCGGTTTGCCCGCCGGCAGGCTTGGGATGGGCTTGAGCACTTCCTTGCGGAGAGCGCCGAAAGACCAGATTTTCGCCAGCTATGTTGACCGACTCCGTCTGGAACCCCGCGGCCAGCCACTCCTTTGTCATCGGATTGTTGCTGGGATTGTTGCTCCACCAAGCGGGATACTGCTTGGACGCCGGCAGCTTTTCGCCCAGCAGCCTCTCGATGTCGCTGAACGACATCGGTACCCGCTCACCGGCTTGAGCCATGAGATACGAACGCAAAGGCGAATACTTTCCCATTTTCACGCTCCTGAACTCAACCAGGCTGGAAATTACAGCTTTAGTTAGGTTCAGTCAAACGCAGATTACAGCTTTAATACCGCTCGAATCCCCGGTGCAGTTCCCAATCCGTGATGCGGCGGTCGTATTCGAACTGCTCCCAGCGGGCGGTGTGCACGTAATGTTCGATCACATCGTCGCCGAATGCCTGCTTCAGCATCTTCGACTTGGTCAGCGTCTCGGTCGCGTCGCGCAGCGTCTTCGGGATTTCCGGCAGGCGCGAGGCCTGGTAGGCGTCGCCGACGAACGGCTTCTGCAGTTCCAGCTTCTCGTCGATGCCGGCGAGACCCGAGGCGATCAGCGCCGCGAAGGCGAGATAGGGGTTCAAGTCCGCGCCGCCGATGCGGCACTCCATGCGGATGCCCTTGGTGCCCTCGCCGCAGAGCCGGAAGCCGGCGGTGCGGTTGTCCTCGCTCCACATGATCTTGGTCGGCGCGAAGGTGCCGGCCTGGAAGCGCTTGTAGGAGTTGACGTAGGGCGCCAGGAGCCAGGTGAACTCCTTGGCGTATTTGAGCTGGCCGGCCGCCCATTGCTGGCCGAGGCTCGATAGCGTCCACTCAGCCTTCTTGTCGAAGAACAGCGGCGTCTTGCCGTCGGCGCTCCACAACGAATTGTGGATGTGGCTGGAGTTGCCAGCGAGCCCGTAATTGTACTTGGCCATGAAGGAGATGGCCTTGCCTTCGGAGTGGGCGATTTCCTTGGCCCCGTTCTTCAGTATGACGTGGCGGTCGGCCATGTCGAGCGCTTCGGCATAGCGCACATTGATCTCTTCCTGGCCGGGACCCCACTCGCCCTTAGAGTTCTCGATCGGAATGCCGGCCGCTTCCATCTCGTTGCGAAGCCGGCGCATGACGCCTTCTTCCTTGCTGGTGATGCCGATCTGGTAGTCGCCGATATAGGGCGAAGCGCTATCGAGCCCCTGCCAGTGCTTCTTGCGCGCGGAATCATAGGTCTCGCTGAACAGATAGAATTCGAGCTCGGAAGCGAAATAGCCGATATAGCCGCGCTCCTGCAGGCGCTTGACCTGCTTCTTCAGGATGGCGCGCGGCGAGTGCGCGAGGTCGTCATGTGTATGGTGGTCGAGCACATCGCAGATCACGAGTGCCGTCTTCTCCAGCCATGGAACACGTCGCAACGTCGACAGATCGGGCTTCATGACGAAGTCGCCATAGCCCTTCGACCAGCTCGCCGCCTTGTAGCCCGGCACCGGCTCCATATCGATGTCGCAGGCGAGCAGATAGTTGCAGCCATGCGTCTCGCCATAGGCGGAATCGACGAAATACTGAGCCAGGAAGCGTTTTCCCGAGAGCCGGCCCTGCATATCGACGATGCAGGCCAGCACCGTGTCGATCTCGCCGTTCGAGACCGCTTTCTTCAACTGATCGAACGAAAAATTCCCGGCCATTCCTTTGGCACTCCAGCGCTTGTCGATTGAAAGGGAGAGAAGAGCCATGGCCGGCGGAGTGCCGGCCATGGCCGTTAAGCGAAGTATCAGTGGCCGGTTTCGCCGACCGCCTGTTCGGCCGCCTTGATCGCTGCCTGGCGTGCCGCGATGATGTCGCCGAGCGGCGGCCCCTGGAAGCGGTTGCGCTCGAAGGCGAACCAGACGATCGCCGTCAGGATGAAGAAGCCGACGGTGATGTAGAGCGCCCAGTCGTTCGGTGGCTGGATGCCGATGACGAAGATCAGGATCATCGACAGGAGCGACAGTGTCGAGAACAGCATGAAGATGCCGCGTCCCATGTTCCACGGGCCCATCTTGTCCCACTTCGGCGTTCCCCACGCCGCCATGCCGAGCACGATCGGCACGATGAAGGAGAGGAATAGGAAGATGACGGTGCAGGACACCACGATCGTGTAGGCCGAGGTGCCGGCGACCGAAACCACCGACGAGCCCCAGACGAACAGCACCGACAGGATCGACGCCGTCCAGATCGCCGCCACCGGCGTGCGGTAGGTCGGGCTGACCTTGGAAAGCGCCGACGAGCCCGGCAGGCCGCCGTCGCGCGAGAAGGCGAAGATCATGCGCGAGGCCGAGGTGACGGTGGCGAGACCACAGAGCAGCTGCGCCAGGAACACGACGAGGTAGACGAACTCCTTGACGCCGGGGCTGACACGCTGGTCGAAGGCCCAGAAGAACACGTTCCAGCCCTGCTTGGCGGCATCGTCCATGTTCGGGATCATCAGCACGAAGGCGGCCAGGAACAGATAGCCGAACAGCGCCGACCAGATGACCGACATGACCATCGCGCGCGGTACGGAAGAGGCCGCCTTGATGGTTTCTTCCGACGTATGAGCCGAGGCGTCATAGCCGGTGATCGTATAGATCGGCAGCAGTAGGCCGAGCGCGAACACCCATGCGTTCGACACCGATGGCCAGACGCCTGCGCCGGCATCGCCCGAATAGTTATGGAAGGTGAAGAGACGGCTGAAATCCCAGGTTTCGGCCGAGAGCAGGCAGACGATGGCGATCAGGATCGAGCCGAAGAAGATGAGATAGCCCGAGAAGTCGGTCAGCTTCGCCGTCAGCTTGATGCCGAGATGGTTGATCAGCGCCTGGGCGCCGGTGATGACGATCAGGAAGATCATCTGGTTTGTCAGCGTGCCCTCGATCCCGAGCGTCGGCCCGAAGGCGCCGAGGAAGAACGTCCAGGTGCCGACATTGATTGCGCCGAGCACGGTGATCAGGCCAAGCAGATTGAGCCAGGCCGTCACCCAGCCGGTGCCGCGGTTGCCGAGGATCGAGCCCCAGTGATAGAGGCCGCCGGCTGTCGGATAGGCCGAGCTGATCTGCGACATCGCGACCGCGAATGTGAGCGACACGAAACAGCCGACCAGCCAGCCGATGCCGATGCCGATGCCGCCGGCGCCCGACGTCGCCTGCGCCAGCGAGTTGATGCCGCCGGACAGGATGCAAATGATGGAGAAGGAGACCGCGAAGTTCGAGAAGCGGCTGAGGCGCCGCTCCAGTTCCTGGGCGTAGCCCATGCTGTGGAGGACCTTGATGTCCTCCGCTTTGTCAACGTCGCTATAGTCCGGTGTCGTCATGTTGAAATTCCCCTATGGTTCTTGGCCGGCCGATCCCGCATGTCGACCATACAGGCCAGCACTGTATCAATCTCGCCGCCCCAGACCTCATTTTTCAATTGATCGAACGAGAAATTCCCGGCCATTCCGTAACAACCTTCAACGCCGAAATTGACTGTCGACAGGATGCCCGATCGGCCTGAGCCGATCAGGCGATTTTACATCTGCCGTCAGCTCGCAATCTGGCCAACGGCCTGTTCCGCCGCTGCGATCTCCGCCTGACGACGAGCGATATCGGCGCCGATCGGCGGACCCTTGAAGCGGCGGGATTCGATGCCGAACCACAAAACGGCGAGCAGGATGATCAGGCCGATCGCATAGTTGATGAGGATGTCGAAGGGCGGTTGGATGCCGGCATACATCAGCACCAGCACACCAAGCACGGTGATGACGGCGAACGGCTTGGACCAGATGCCGAGGCGGAACGGACCGAATTCGGTCCAGCTCTTGCCTTCCGCAAGCAGGCCTGCCGCCACCGGCATCGCATAGGACACATAAAGGAACAACGCACAGCCGGCTGCCAGGGCGGCAAAGGCCGGCGAGTACAGTGTCGCGGCGATCGAGAGCACGACGCCGAGCCAGATGGCCGGGACGGGCGTGCGCCAGGTCGGCGAAACCTGCTTCCACAAAGACGACCCCGGCAGGCCTCCGTCACGCGAAAAGGCGAAGATCATGCGCGAGGTCGATGTGAGCCCGGCCAGCGCGCATAGGTAATTCGCCAGCACGATGCAGATGCCGAGCAGATCCTTGAGCCAGGTCGGCGCCGGCAGATTGTTGAACAGGTTGAACCAGGCATTGCCGCCGTCCTTGGCGGTCGCCACCAGATCGGGGCTCGCCAGCACGAAGGAGACCGCCATGACGAAACCGAAGACGAGAGACCATAGGACAGCGTGGATCATGCCCCTGGGCACCGCGACGCGGGCATTGTGCGTTTCCTCGGCGGTATGAGCCGAGGCGTCAAAGCCGGTGATCGTATAGAGCGGGTAGAGCAGGCCGATCAGGAAGGCCACGAGCGCGGTGCGGGCCGTCGGAACATAGCCGCCGCCGGGATCGCCGGTCGTGTTGACGAAAGTCGTCAGCCGGGCAAGATCGAAGCCATGCGCGCCCCAGATCAGGAAGGTCAGCGTCAGCACCACCGCAACAACGAGGATGAGGTAGCCGGAAAAGTCGGTCAACCTTGTCGTGGTCTTGATACCGAGATGATTGAACAGGCCCTGGGTGACCGTGATGATGACGACTGCACCGGTCTGCTGCCAGAAGCCCCAGGTCGATGTGTCCAAACCGAGGATCGGACCCGCGACGAGCCCCTGAAACAGCAGGTAGACGCCGACATTCACCGAAGCGACGACGAAGATCAGGCCGAGCAGATTGATCCAGGCTGTTGCCCAACCCCAGCCGCGCCCGCCAAGAATAGAGGACCAGTGGTAGAGGCCGCCGGCGGTGGGATAGGCCGAGCCGATCTGGCCCAGCGAAGCGGCGACCACAAGGGCGAAAACACCGCCGACGACCCAGCCGACGGTCGCCTCGAACCCGCTGCCGGTGCCCATGGCCAGCGGGAACGACGTGATGCCGCCGGCCAGAATGCAAATGATCGAGAAGGAGATGGCAAAGTTGGAGAAGCCGCTCATGCGGCGAGCCAATTCCTGGGCATAGCCCATACTGTGAAGGACTTTGACGTCCTCTGGATTGTCCGTTGTCATTTCGAAGTCCCCTTTGGTTCTTAGCTGGCCGTTTGTACTGACTTTCCGACTGCGCTGGTTCGAGAGCCCTTGACCTCCTCGGGCTCCAGATTCGAAAAAATGCCGGTGAGCAGATCCGCCCATCTCCGCTGCCCGGTCTCGCCGGAGATTTCATCGTTGCGGATTTCGATCATCGCGCAGGCAAGGCCGCGCGAACGCGCATGCCGCTCCAGCGTGAAATAGACGCGGTCGGCCGGCGAATAGGGTTCATTGACGCCGACTGTGATGCCGGCAAGCCGTTTCAGCGCGGCAATCAGCGGCGCTGCCAGTCTGCGGTCGTCATCATGGATGATGCCGATATGCCAGGGCCGGTTCTTTCCCTTGAAGACCGGGGTGAAGGAATGGATCGACACCAGTCGCGTCTCTCGCCCCGCCGCCAACCGATCCTCGATGGTCTTCTCGATCGTGTCATGGAACGGGCGCCATGCGAGCGCGACACGCGCCTCCCGCTCGTCTGCGGAGAGTCCCTGGTTCGCTGGAACGACAGTTTTCTCGCTGACGCTGACACTCAATATGAGGTCAGGCGCGTCGAGCGGCCGGTTGCAATCGATGACGAGCCGCGACAGGCGGGTCTCGATCAAGGTGGCGTCGAGCGCCTCGGCCATGCGGGTGGCGACAGGCAGCGCACCCGGGTCCCAGGCGATGTGACGGGAAAGGTCCGCGGCCGGCAGGCCGAGCGTTCCGAATTCGGCGGGAAGGACGTTGGAAGCGTGGTCGCAGGTGAAGACGAAGGGGCTCGAGCCGCCGGGGTTGGTCACCCTCACGGTCTCAGACGGTGCAAGGCTGGCGAGCCGTGCTTTCTCCATACTGCCGTCCCCTGGGAAGCGCTGTATCGTATGTTACGTATTTTGTCTCATTGCGCTCCTATGAATGATTTCATACAGTTTGTCCGGCTTTGTCAAACGCGGAATTCCAAAACGGCGTCAAGCGGGCCAAAGAGTGGGGGAAAACGATGATCTCCAGCATTGCCGAACTGATTTCTGACCGCATCGGCACGATGCCGGCCGGCGAGCGCCGCGCCGCCCAGACGCTGATTGCCAACTATCCCTTAACCGGGCTGAAGACCGTCGCCGAATTCTCGGCCGCGGCCGGCGTGTCGTCGCCGACGATCCTGCGCTTCGTCGCCAGGCTCGGCTTCCAGAACTACCCCGAATTCCAGTCGGCGCTGCAGGATGAGCTGGCGGCGCAATTGCAGTCGCCAGCTTCGCGCACGCTCGATCCGTCTTCGGCCGGCGGCGCTGCGTCGCCAATGCTGGAAGCGACGCTCGACAACATGCGCGAGACGTTCCGGCACCTCTCCGACAAACAGCTCGCCGACATCGCCGCGCGGCTTGCCGAGCGGCGCGGCAAGACCTTCCTGATCGGCGGCCGCTTCACCGACCCGCTGGCGCGCTATATGGCCGCCCACCTCGCCATCATCCAGCCGGATGTCTATCACCTCGCCGGCCAGGAGAGCATATGGCGCGACCGCCTGATCGACATGGGCAAACGCGACGTTCTGGTGATCTTCGACATCCGCCGCTACCAGGAAAGCCTGGTCCGCTTCGCCGAGAAGGCGCATCAGCGCGGCGTGCAGATCATTCTGTTCACCGACCAGTGGCTGTCGCCGATCTCCCGCTTCGCCCGCCATGTGATCGCCGGGCGGACCGCCGTGCCTTCGGCCTGGGATTCGTCGGCCGCTCTGTTCGTCGTCGCCGAGACCCTGATCGGCGCCGTGACAAGGCAATTGGAAGCCGCCGGCGCCAAGCGCATCCGCGACCTGGAGAGCTTGCGCTAGATGTGAGCTTTCAGGAAGTGTGGGCGGTTAAGTTCGGCGTCTTCGCCGTAACCTTCCGCCGTCGACGCGGAGCCGGCCGAGTAGACTACTTCAGCAGCCGGCCTTCGATCGACCAGCGCGCGGCCAGGAAGTTCAGCACGGCCGCCACCACGACGCCGATGATCTTTGCCGGCCACACGCCGATGGTCCCGGCCAGGACGGCGATAGATAGACTGGAAACGCCAAGCGAAATCAGCGCTCCCAGCGAAACGAAACGCAGGAAGGAGTGGTGCAGCCGGATGCCCGGGTCCCGCTCGAACGACCAGAACCGGTTCGCTGCGAATGAGAAGAGTACGGCGACGAACCAGGCGCCGACATTGGCGGCCAACGCCGGTACCACGAGCTTGAGCAGCAGGAAAAATGCAGTGAGGTCGATGCCGGTGTTTACCAGCCCGACCAAGGCGAAGCGGACGATCTTGTTGCCGGTCGAACGCCGCGGCTGGCCGGCAGTGCTCATGCGCTGCCATCCATGACGCGGGCTCCGGCCCTGTCGAGCCTGGCGCCGAACTCCTCCGAGGAGAGAACCGCGAATTCAACCTCACGCACGCCTTGCATCGGGTCGCGCGCGCGCAAAATGTCATCGACATGGCCCGGATGGCACATGAACACCCCCTGTTCGGGCAAAGTCTCGATCGCGGCGCGCAGCGTCGGCGCGAATTTCGCCGGCTGCCGCCAGTCATAGATGCCGGAAAGCGGTGTCATGATATTGAAGCCTGCCCGTTGCATCGACCTGTTGAAGCCCGCGGCCAGAGCGGCGATCGCCGCGATCTTGGCCGCCGCCGCGTCCACGCCGGGAAGCCCCGGCGCGCCTCGCAGCGCCGGCTTGCGCGCGCTTCCCTCAAAACGAGCGAGCAGCCAGTTTCGCACCACGGGAAGAAAATGCACGTGCTGGTGTCCGTCGATATAGTCGGGCGGGCCAGCCAGCGCCTCGACGAAGCGGTCGTACTGGGCGTCGAGCTCGGCATGAACGTCCCGCTCGTCGATACGCCCGCGCCGCACAGGCAGCGCAAGGGAAGCGAGCCTGGGCAACTTGCCGTCCGGCGCCAGGCTGGACGGACCGGTCACGGCGATCTGATCGGTGAGGGTCAGATGCAGCCCGACGGCGGCCCTTTTGCGAAAGGGCCTCATGCGCGCCGCCGCCTCTTGCCATTCGGGAAAGCCGGTCATGCAGCCGCTTCCGGTCAGGCGGCCGCGCTCGATCAACTCGAGGATCGCGCTCGATACCCCCGGCGCCAGCCCGTAATCGTCGGCAATCAGGCGGATCGACCGGGTCATTTGCCGGGGGCGACCGACTCGGCACTGCCGTGGAGGACATCGCGCACGATGTAGACGGGCCGATCCTTGCTTTCGCTGAGCGTGACCCAGACATATTCGCCGATCAGGCCGAGCAGCGCCAGATTGAGGCCGCCCAGCAACACGACGGCGACCATGATGCTTGGGTAGCCAGGCACGGCGATGCCGTAGAACAGCACCTCGAAGAGCACTTTCACGCCATAGGCGAGACCGGCGAATGCCGCCAGCAACCCGATGAGGCTGATGACGCGCAGCGGGATCACGGAAAACGAGGTGAACCCTTCCAGGGAGAACGCGATCAGGTTGAACCGGCTCCATTTCGACGTGCCGCTGGCGCGGTTTTCCGGCGAATAATGCACCGCCTTCTGGCGGAAGCCGGCCCAGGCGAACAGGCCCTTGTTGAAACGGCGCTTGTCGCGCACGCTGGTCAAGGCACGCGCCACCGCGCCGCGCATAACCCGGAAATCTCCGGCATTCTCGGGAATGTCGAAGCGCTGGCTGCTGTTGATCAGCGTGTAGAAGAGCCGCGCCAGCTGGCTGCGCCGCCAGCTCCCCTCGCGCCGGTCGTTCTGCGCATAGACGACATCGATCTCTGGGTTCTCGACCAGCTCGCCGATCATCTTCAGGCTGATATCCATGGAATGCTGGAGGTCGGAGTCCATGATCAGGACCATGTCGCCCCGCGAATGATCTAGGCCGGCGAGCACCGCGGCTTCCTTGCCGAAATTGCGGCTGAGCCGCACGATCTCCCAGGAGCCAGACAGCACCGACGCGAATGCCTCGGCGCTGCCGTCGCCACTGCCGTCGTCGATGAGTATCTTGCGGACCGTCATGCCGAAGCGCTCCGCCACCGCCACCTCGAGCTTGTCGAGCAACCCGACGAAGGCAACGGCGGATTCAGCCTCGTTGAAGAACGGCGCGATGATGTCGAGCATCTCAGCCATGCGCGGCGGCTCCGCCGGCTGGCATCTTCTGTCTGCCCCGCGTCCAGAACCAGCCGATGAGCCCGCAAGCAATTATGCTGATGCCGATTGGCCAGAACCACGGGTGGAAAAGATCGTGCAGCCGCCCATCGACACTGGTCAGTCCGGTAACGAAGAGGAGCGCCGCCAGCAACCAGCGCGTGGCTCCGGCTCCCTTCTCCCGCCACAGCAGGGCGATGCAGACGCCGGCAGGCACCGCCACCATGGCATAGGTGTTCTGCTCGACCCGCGGATTGAAGACGCACATGTAGAACGCCGCGGTGAGGAAGATGGCAAGCCCGCCGGTGTTCGGGTCCAGCCTGCGATCGAACTGGAGCACCACCCACAGCGTAAGCAACCCTGCGACGACACGCACGATCGTCGCGTCAAACTCCGGAAGCGTGATCCCAAACCTCGCGAAAGGCGCAGTGAAGTCGGCCGCGACGAAGGGTCCTGTCGGGTCAACCGCCATCGAAGTCAGCATCCGGAAAAAATCTTGGTACTGGGCATTGATATAGCCCGTGGGTGCAACGCCATAAGGGATGGCGAGCACGACAAGGACCGCCAGGGCCAGCACCGGTATCAGCCTGGGACGCAGCGCTCCCGCCAGAAGCAGCATGATGATCGCCGTGGGCTTGGCGATGATCGCAAGCGAGGCCCAGAAGAAGCTTTCGGCTCGGCGCCCTTCGAGTGCCGACAGCGTGAGGAACCAGCACGCTCCGGTGAGCAGTATCGTCGCCTGGCCGTTGCGAAGCGCTGCCAGCGAAACCGGCAAGGCAAGGAAGAGACCGAAGGACAGCAGCCTTGTCTGCTCCGGGCCGCCGACCTTGCGCACCTGACGCATTGCGGCAAAAGTAAGCACCCCGAAGCCCAACGCGTGCCATAAAAGATTGCCCATGGACGGCCCGAGCCTCAGCAGGGGGGCGTAGAGGACGGCGAAGGCGGGCGCGTAAAGATACCCCATGGCGACTTCGACGTGATACAGCGGTTGGCGGCTCAGGAAGGCCTCGCTGCCATGTCTATAGATGGGGACCACCGAACGCGGATTGGGCGACCATAGCACTAGGCCGAGCACGACAAAAAACGACCCGACCCACAGCCAAAACCCCAAACGGTCGAAAACCGTCTTGGAAATCGTCATCGAATGCCCCACGCAATGCTCGAAGCCGGATCAGTTGAGCACCGTCCCGGCATTTTGATGGCGGCCGGCATATCATGGCGAAAACTGCGCGGCATAGCCGCCGCCGGCCCGCCTCCCGCCGATATCATGGTTTTATGAACACCTTTCCATCGGGCTTGGCGAGCTCGGCCGGCAGCCGCGCCATCGCCTCGTCCAGCGGCACGACCGCCGTGACGTCGGTCGACCAGCGTCCGTCGGAAAAGCGCTTCTGCGCTTCCAGCACCGCCGGGCCCAGCCTGTCGCGAAACTGGCGCATCCATTCGGCCAGCCAGAAGCCTTCGACGCGCTTATGCTGGAAGATCAGTTGGCCGGGCTCGCGGATCACCGTCGGCTCGGCGTCGAGCCGGCCGTAGACGATCCAGCGCGCGCGCCTCGGCATGGCATTGAAGATGGTCGAAGCCAGCGGGCCGGTGACCGCGTCGAGGAAGATGCGCGGCTGCTCGGCCTTCACCGCTTCGCGCAGCGCTGTTTCGAAATCCGGCGCCTTCTCGTTGAGCACATGGGCGGCGCCGAGGTCCTTCAGCACCGGGATCTGCTCGTCACGGCGTACGGTGACGATCGGCCGGAAGCCTTCCTCCTTCGCCAGCCCGATGATCAGCTTGCAAAGCTGGCTGGCGCCGGCGGTCACGATGAAGGCTTTTTCGCCCTCCCGCTTGACGATGTCGAACATGGCCAAAGCGGTCAGCGGATTGACGATCATCGCGGCAGCGTCCTCGTCGCGCACCGTGTCGACGAGCGAGAAGCAGGACGCGGCCTCGGCAACCGCATAGTCCGCCCATGCCCCCCAGTTCGACACGCCGGTGGCAAAGGCGACGACGCCAACCCCTTCGAAACCCGCCGGGCGGCCCTTTACCCGCGGCTGGCCGTACTGGCCCTTGATGAAGGCTATGTCGGACGGGTTGATCGAAGCGAGGCTGACCTTGATCAGCGCCTGCGACGGGCCGGGCGCCGGCACCGCGATGCTGCCGGGTTGGAGATAGGGCTCCATCGCCTCCAGCGCGGCCGCCGAAGGCGTCCTCGTATAGCCGTCGCCGACAAGCAGCAGGCCCCGCATTTGCGATGGAAGCGTCATGGCCGTCAGACCTTCTCCTGCGTGTATTTCTTCAGCTCCGTGCGCGCCACCTGGCGCCGGTGCACAGCGTCCGGCCCGTCGGCCAGCCGCAGCGTCCTCAGATGTGTCCAGGAGCGGGCGAGCGGCGTATCCTGGCTGATACCTTGCGCGCCGAACATCTGCACCGCCTCGTCGGTGACTTTCAGCGCGACGCGGGGTGCCACAACCTTGATCTGGCTGATCCAGGGCGCGGCGGCGCGCGCATCGCCCTGGTCGATCATCCAGGCCGCCTTCAGGCAGAGCAGCCTCGCCATCTCGATCTCCATCCGGCATTCGGCAATGATGTCGAAATTGGCGCCGAGCTTTGCCAGCTTCTGGCCGAAGGCCTCGCGCCGCACCGAGCGCTGGCACAGCATCTCCAGCGCCATCTCGGCCTGGCCGATGGCGCGCATGCAGTGATGGATGCGGCCAGGCCCCAGCCGCCCCTGCGCGATCTCGAAACCCCTGCCCTCGCCCAAGATCAGGTTCGCCGCCGGCACCCGTACCTTGTCGAATCTGAGATGCATATGGCCGTGCGGCGCGTCGTCGTCGCCATAGACCTGCATGGGTCGCAGTTTGGTGATGCCCTTGCTGTCGGAGGGCACCAGGATCATCGAATGCCGGCGATGCTGCGGCTCCTCGTCCGAGCCGGTCCTGACCATGACGATATAGATGGCGCAGCGCGGATCGCCGGCGCCCGACGCCCACCATTTTTCCCCGTTCAGCACATAGTCGCCGCCCTGCCGTTCGCAGCGCATCGAAATGTTGGTCGCATCCGAGGAGGCGACCTCCGGCTCGGTCATCAGATAGGCGGAGCGTATCCGGCCCTCGAGCAGCGGCTCCAGCCAGTCCCGCTTATGCGTTTCCGATCCGTAACGCTCCAGCACTTCCATATTGCCGGTGTCGGGCGCCGAGCAGTTGAAGGTCTCGGCGCCGAGATGCGCCTTGCCCATCTCCTCCGCCAGATAGGCGTATTCGACGGTGGAAAGGCCGTAGCCGCGCTTGGAATCGGTCAGCCAGAAGTTCCACAGCCCGCGCTCCCGCGCCGTCTTCTTCAGGCCTTCCAGAATTTCCGTCTGCCTGGCCGTATAGGCCCAGCGGTCGCCATCCTTGCCGATCTCGGCGAGAAACTCTCCGCCGAGCGGCGCAATCTCGTCGCGCACCATCGCCGCCACCCGCTGATGGATTGGCTTCAGCCGTTCGGTCATGCCGAGATTCATATCCGCCATCGCTTCCGGCCTTTCCGAAGATAAATCTTTACCCGTGGCAAGGATGACCGTACTTCGGCTAGCCTTGTCAACGCGAGTCCTTGGGCGAGTCCCTGGCCGGGCGGAATGCGGAGGAATGCGATGAGCTACCTGGACAAGCTGTTCTCGGTTGCCGGCAAGACCGCGCTGGTAACGGGTGCGGCGACCGGCATCGGCCGCATGGTGGCAACCGGGCTGGTGCGCGCCGGCGCTCATGTGATGATCGCCTCGCGCAAGGGCGAGGATTGCACAAAAGTCGCCAACGAATTGAACTCACTCGGCGGCTCCGGCCAGGCCGAGGGTTTTGCGGGCGACGTGTCGAGCGAAGCTGGCATAGCGGCGCTCGTGGCCGAGGTCAAAGCGCGCACGGAGCGCCTGCACATCCTGGTCAACAATGCCGGCATTTCCTGGGGCGCGCCGCTGCGGGAATTCCCATACCATGCCTGGGCCAAGGTCTTCGGCGTCAACGTCACCGCCGTCTTCCATCTGACCAGGGAGCTCCTGCCGCTGCTCGATGCCGCCGCCAATGACGAGGATCCTGCCCGCGTGATCAATCTAGGCTCGGTGATGGGCAGCCAGCCGCTTGCCGATGACGCCTATTCCTACGCTGCCTCGAAGGCGGCGGTGCATCATTTGACGCGCACGCTGGCAATCGAGTTCGCCGCCCGCCGCATCACCGTCAACGCCTTTGCCCCCGGTCCTTTCCAGAGCCGGATGACGGCGTTTGCCACTGCCACCAAGGAGCAGGCGAAATATGTCGGCAACCATGTTCCGCTCGGCCGCATCGGCGTGGCGGATGACATTGCCGGCGCAACGCTCTATTTGTGCAGCCGTGCCGGAAGCTACGTCACCGGCGCCATCCTGCCGATCGACGGCGGCCAGTCGGTGCAGCATGGGATGACTTTGTTTAAGGAATAGCGCCCGGTTCAAGGAATCGTAATCCGGGCGGGGTGCGGAGGATATCAGCGTGGAACCGATCAGTCTGGATCTGCTTCTGGCAAGCGTCGGCAAGGAGGTCGGCGTCTCGCCCTGGCGAACGGTGACGCAGCGCATGATCGACCAGTTCGCCGACGCGACCGACGACCACCAGTTCATCCATTGCGATCCGGAGCGCGCCGAGCGCGAGACGCCGTTCGGCGGCACCATCGCGCATGGTTTCCTGTCGCTGTCGCTTTTGTCGGCAATGACCTTCGAGACCATGCCGCCGCTGGAAAACACCAAGATGGGCGTCAACCACGGCTTCGATACGCTGCGTTTCCTGGCGCCGGTAAAGACGGGCGCGCGCATCCGCACCCGCTTCGTGCTGGCGGACGCCAAGGTGAGGCCGTCCGGCTGGGTGCAGACGGCGCATGACGTGACCATCGAGATCGAAGGTTCGAAGAAGCCGGCGCTGACCGCCCGCTGGCTGACCCTGACCTTGATCGAGCGCCAGCCCGAGACCGCATGAGCGGCGACGCCGGTGCCATAGACCAGGCAGCGCTTGGGCCCTATCTCCAAGCGCATATCCCGGGTTTTGCCGGCCTGTCCTCGATTGAAAAATTCAAGTCCGGACAGTCCAATCCGACCTATCTCCTGACCGCCGCCAGCGGCCGCTATGTGCTGCGCGCCAAGCCGCCGGGACAGCTCTTGAAATCCGCGCATCAGGTCGACCGCGAGTTCCGCGTCATGCAGGCGCTGGCCGGCACGGCGGTACCGGTGCCGCGCACGCTGCATCTCTCAAGCGAGGGCACGCCGATCGGCCGTATGTTCTATGTGATGGAATATCTCGACGGCCGCATCTTTTGGGATCCCTCGCTGCCGGACGCTTCCGGCAATGAGGAGCGCGCCGCGATCTACGATGCCATGAATGCCACGCTTGCCGCCTTGCACGACGTCGATGTCGACGCCGTCGGTTTGAGCGATTTCGGCAGGCCCGGCAGTTATTTCGAGCGCCAGCTCGCTCGCTGGACCAGCCAGTACCGCGCCTCCGAAACCGGAACCATCGCCGACATGGACCGGCTGATTGCATGGCTTGAAACGCATATGCCGGCCGATGATGGCCGCGTTTCGCTTGTCCATGGAGACTATCGGCTCGACAACATGATATTCGCGCCGGACGCGCCGAGGGTCATTGCGCTGCTCGACTGGGAACTGTCGACGCTCGGCCACCCCTTTGCCGACCTCGCCTATCAATGCATGCAATGGCGTCTGCCGCATGCCTCGGGCTTTCGCGGTCTCGGCGGTGTCGGCCGCACCGCTGCCGGCCTGCCTTCCGAGGAGGCTTACGTCACCGCTTACTGCCGCAGGCGCGGCATCGAGGCGATCGACAACTGGACCTTCTTTCTGGCCTTTGCCTTCTTCCGGCTGGCAGCGATCTGCCAGGGCGTCTATCGCCGCGCGCTGGACGGCAATGCCTCCAATCCGGAAAAGGCAAAGACCTACGGCCAGGCGGTGAAGCTGATCGCGATGCTCGCGGCGGAGCTGCTCGACAGAAAGAACTGAAAACAGGGAGAGCCGAGCGATGGGCCGTTTCGATGGGATGACGGTGCTGATCACCGGTGCGACCGGCGGTCTCGGCAGCGGCACGGCAAGGGCCTTCGCTGCCGAAGGGGCGCGGCTGGTGCTTTCCGATCTTGACGGGCGGCGCTCGGCAGCTTCGCCGCAACGGCTTTCGTCTGCAATTGCGTTAACCGAAGAGTTTGAACGGACGTTGCGGAACCAGCCCGCTCACTTGTCCGTTTCCGTACAGCGTATATAATTTCATCAGGCAACCAACGACAAAGGCAGGCGGACATTGGCGCTGAGCGTTCAGAAACGCCGCGAAAAACAAAAGGCGGAGCTCCGCTCGGAACTGGTCGCAGCGGCTCACAAGCTTGTCCAGGAAGAAGGCTACGAGGGCCTCACCATCCGCAAGCTGGCCAAGCGCGTGGGCTACGCGCCGATGTCGGTTTATTCTTATTTCGCCGACAAGCAGGACATCCTGTTCGCGCTCGCCGAGGACGCCTTCGAAACGCTGGCGCGGCGCATTGAGGAGCACCCCGCCGACGATCCGATCGAGGCGCTCAAGGCGGTGATGACCGAATACGCCGCTTTCGGCCTTGGCAATCCCAACGAATACCGCACCGTCTTCATGACCGAGAAGACCAAGCTGCCGGAAGGGCGCAGCTATGAGGACATGGAAGAGGGCAACCCTGCCATGAAGGTGCTGATCAGCCGCGTCGAGGCCTGCGTTGCCGCCGGCAAGCTCAAAGGCGACCCGCGTGCCATCGCCACCATGCTTTGGACCGTCGGCCACGGCACGATCTCGCTCCTGATCACTTTCCCCTTCTACCCATTCGGTGACGCGCAGGCCTATGTGAAGCGCATGTGCGATTTCACGCTGGCGGGACTGTCGGCGCGCGACGTTCCTCCCCTCACCGACATCGACTGCTGACCGCTTTCGCCAGAGTTTGCGCTGCCGGCCGCTTGATTCGCGCGCCTGAATTCCTACGTTCAAAAAAAGTTGTCGTACGCGTACAGATTTCCTCTTGAATTCCGTTTCCAGCAGTCGTATGTGTACGTTGCATCGTACATGTACAAAAAGAGATGACTGGAGACGGAAAATGAAGAAGACAATCCTTACCCTCGCCACCGTGCTGGCTTTCTCGGGCGCCGCCTTTGCCGGCGCGAACCAGCCGGCCAAGCATGCTCCCGCTGCCTGCGCCCAGGCCAATGTGAAGCTCGACTGCGCCGCGACGGGTTCGGTCGAAAAGGCGGACGCCACCAAAACCCAGACGAAGAGCCAGAAGCTTGGCATCGACGTCAGCCCCTGGTTCGTGCCCGGCCTCTAAGCACTATCGGCAAGACCTCGAACGAAAACGGGCGGCACTTGGCCGCCCTTTTTCGTTTTATCCGTAGCCATGAGCGATCTGCCCAAGCCTATTTCTTACGCGGTTTCATTCCGGGCACCGTCTTGGCCTTGCCGGGCTTTGCCGGCCCGCCGGAAATGGAAGTTCCGGTGATCGACACCGGATCGCTGGCCGGGAATGTGTCCTCGAGGCCCTCCTCGAGTTCTTCTTCCTCGACCTCGCGATGCCTTTCACGCTCCAGCGATCGGACTGCCGGGGTTTTCTTTGGCGATTTCGGCACGGTCTTGGACGGCATCGGGCTTCTCCCTCGCGAGTCGCAGAAACGGCGCGAGACGGCAATCGTTCCTGCCCTCGCCCGTTTCGCATGGTCAGTGGCCGGGACTTCAGTTCGCCGCGTCGCTCGCCGCTTCCGACAGCAAAGTAAAGACATAGTCCGAGAAGGAACGCCAGCATTCCACCCGGAAAGCGTCGGGCGCCATGCGCAACAGCACGATCTCGGATTTGCCCAGAATGGTGCGCGAGGCCGCACCAACCGGAAATGCGTCGAGCGACAGGTCCTGCGGACAGCCGGCATTGACCGTCACGGCGGCCGCCGGTCCGGAGACCGAGATGGCGACATTGCGGTGCGAGATGCCGACCGCCGAATGCAGCGCCGTGACCTTGGCGCAGTCGGCGAGCGGATCGTTGCCGGCCTCGTCGATGATCAGCCATTCGTCCGGTCCGAGCCAAAGCGCCGTGCGCCCGTCCTTCGTCGCCGAGCTCTTCGGCTTGACCGGCAGCGTCACGCCGAGCGCCTTGGAAAGCGCCGCGAGCGAAGCCTGCGGCGCGCGCAGCGAGATGCGTTCGGCCGGCGGCAGCATCTCGACTTTCACGCCCGGGGCCGACAGCGTACGGCCGGCCAGTGCGGGACGCCGTTCCACCGACGGTGCGGTCACGGCGGCTTTCGTCTTTGCTGCGGCCTTAGCCATTGAGGTGCTCCCCCTTCTCGTCGACGAACACCATGCCGGTGACCTCCGCCTCGATCGTGCCGTTCGGCATCGGCACATAGAGCGTCTGTCCCATGCGGTCGCGGCCGCCGGCGACCAGCGCCAGCGCGATCGAGCGGCCGCAATTTTCCGACCAGTAGCTGGAGGTGACGTGACCGATCATCTTCATCGGGATAGGCTGCTTGGGATCCGCGACGATCTGCGCGCCTTCTTCCAATACGACCTTCGGATCCTTGGTCTTCAGGCCGACAAGCTGCTTGCGGCCCTTCGCCGCCAGGTCCGGCCGGGTCAGGCCGCGAATGCCGACGAAGTCGGTCTTCTTCTTGCCGACCGCCCAGTCGAGCCCGGCGTCGTTCGGCGTCACCGTGCCGTCGGTGTCCTGGCCGACGATGATGTAGCCCTTTTCGGCGCGCAGCACGTGCATCGACTCGGTGCCGTAGGCGGTCGCGCCATGCTTCTGGCCTTCGGCCCAAAGCGCTTCCCAGACAGCCTCGCCATAGTCGGCCGGCACGTTGACCTCGAAGCCGCGCTCGCCGGTGAAGGACATGCGGAACAGCCTCGTCGGCACGCCGCAGATCTTGCCCTCGCGCACCGACATATGCGGCATCGCCCCGTCCGACATGTCGATGCCTTCGACCAGCGGCGCGATGATGTCGCGAGACCTCGGTCCTTGCACGGCAATGACGGCCCATTGCTCGGTGATCGAGGTCAGCCAGACATTGAGATGCGGGAATTCGGTCTGGAGGTAGTCCTCCATGTGGTTCATGACGCGCGGCGCGCCGCCGGTCGTCGTCGTCACATGGAAGCGGTCTGGCGCGAGCCTGCCGACGACACCGTCGTCATAGATGAAGCCGTCCTCGCGCAGCATGATGCCATAGCGGCAGCGGCCGGTTTCAAGCTTCTCCCACGGGTTGGTGTAGAGCAGTTCCATGAACTTCGCCGCGTCCGGCCCGACGACCTCGATCTTGCCGAGCGTCGAGGCATCGAACAGGCCGCCCACTTTTCGCACCGTCACGCATTCGCGGTCGACGGCGGCGTGCATGTCCTCGCCGGCCTTGGGGAAATACCAGGCGCGCTTCCAGTGGCCGACATCCTCGAACACCGCGCCATGGGCGGCAGCCCAGGCATGCGTCGCGGTCTTACGCGTCGGATCGAACAGCGGACCCCGCGCGTGTCCGACGATCGAGCCGAAGGTCACCGGCGTGTAGGGCGCGCGGAACGTGGTGAGGCCGACCTGCGGGATCGGCTTGCCGAGTTCCTCGGCGGCGATCGCCAGGCCATGCATGTTCGACGTCTTGCCCTGGTCGGTCGCCATGCCATTTGTGGTGAAGCGCTTGACATGCTCGATCGAGTGCATGCCTTCATGCACCGCCTGGCGGATGTCCTTGGCGGTGACGTCGTTCTGGAAATCGACAAAGGCCTTGACGGTTGTGCCCGGCCCGGCGCCGGGCGCTGCGCCCAGCATCCCGCGCGACCAGCTCTCGCTGGCATCGATCTTCGGCTCGGCGCCCTTGCCCGCCTTGCCGCTGGAATCCTTGCCGCCGGCGTCCTTCGCCGCCTTGGCGCCGGCCGCGTAAGCCTCGTCGACCGAGGCCGCCAATCCGTCGGTGCCGTCGCAGGCGCCGACCGAGACGCAGTCCTGCGCGTAGGTGCCCGGCACGAAGCGCTTGGTCTCGTCGTTGAAGGCGACCTTGCCGCGCGACTGCGAGAACAGATGCACCGACGGCGTCCAGCCGGCCGACATCAGGATGGCGTCGACCGGGATGGTCCGTTCGCCGCCGCCGTTCTTCGGCTGCACGGTCATCGACGACACGCGCAGCTTTCCGCCGGCGCTGACCACGGCGCGGCCGAAATTGATCTCGATGCCGAGGCCCCTCGCCTCGTCGATTACCGGTCCCGACGGATTGTCTCGCAGGTCGACGATTGCCGCGATGTTGATGCCGGCCTTCTTGAGGTCGATCGCGGCGGCATAGGCGGAATCGTTGGCCGTGTAGACGCCGACATTCCTGCCGACCGCGACGCCGTAGTGGTTGAGGTAGGTGCGCGCCGCCGAAGCGAGCATGACACCCGGCCGGTCGTTGTTGGCGAACACCATGTGGCGTTCGATGGCGCCGGTCGCGATCACCACGCGCCTGGCGCGGACCTGCCAAAGACGTTCGCGTGCGAGTTCGCGGCCCGGGCTCTTGAGATGGTCGCTGACCCGCTCGACCAGGGCGACGAAATTCTGCGCGTAATAGCCGAAAGCAGTCGTGCGCGACAGCACGCGCACATTGTCCATGGCCTGGAGCCTGGCGATCGCGCTTTGAGCCCAGGCATAGCCGGCCTCGCCATCGATCCTGGCGCCGCTCTCGAAACGCAGGCTGCCGCCGAATTCGGCCTGCTCGTCGCAGAAGATCACCCGCACGCCCGTTTCCGCCGCGGCGAGTGCGGCTGCAATGCCGGCAGGTCCGCCACCCAGCACCAGCACCTCGCAATGGGCGTAGCGCGCGGCATAATGGTCCGGATCGGGCTTGTCGGGAGAAACGCCAAGGCCGGCCGCCGCGCGGATCTTCGGCTCGTAGAGGTTCTTCCAGGCCGACTTCGGCCACATGAAGGTCTTGTAGTAGAAGCCGGCCGAAAACAGTGGCGACGCGATGTCGTTGACCGCGCCGACGTCGAAGGCGAGCGATGGCCAGCGGTTTTGCGAGTTGGCCGTCAACCCGCCATAGAGTTCCTGCACGGTCGCCCGCACGTTCGGCGTCTTACGCGCATCGTCGCGCACGATCTGCACCAGCGCGTTGGGCTCTTCCGCGCCGGCCGACAGGAAACCGCGCGGCCGGTGGTACTTGAAGGAACGCCCGACCAGGTGCACGCCATTGGCGAGCAGCGCGGAAGCCAGCGTATCGCCCTCGATGCCGGTGTAGGACTTATCGTCGAAGCTGAAGGAGGCGGTCCTGGCCTGGCTGAGGCGACCGGTGCCGGAGATGCGGAACGCGGCGTTCATTTCGAGGCTCCAGGCAGCTTCGCGGGCTTCGGCTCGCCGGCCTTGTAGGTCATGACGAACTTGTCGGTGACGGTGTCGCGAACCGCGTTGAAGAAGCGCGCGCAGCCATGGATATGCCGCCAGCGCTCGTAGATGACGCCCTTCGGGTTCGCGCGGATGAAGAAGAATTTCTCGAAATCGTCGTCGCTCTCGCCGGCAATGTTGGCCGAGCGCGCGATATGCGCCTCGCCGGCATTGCGGAACTCGAGTTCCGGGCGCTCTTCCTCGCAATAGGGGCAGCGGATGAGAAGCATTTGGGTGATCCTAAAACTTGCCGTGACCGACGCGCTCGCCGGCCGGTTGATCGCAAGGCGGCTGAGGGGCCGTTTGCGCCATCGTCAGTGCGCCACCGCCGCGGCCGCCGCCTCGTCGATGAGACGGCCGGTGCGGAAGCGCTCGAGCGTGAAGGGGGCGTTGATGGGATGCGGGTCGTCCTTCGCGATCGTATGCGCAAATACATGACCCGAACCCGGCGTCGCCTTGAAGCCGCCCGTGCCCCAGCCGCAATTGACATAGAGGCCCTTGACCGGCGTCTTCGCCAGGATCGGCGAGCGGTCTGGCGTCACGTCGACGATGCCGCCCCAGGAGCGCAGCATCTTCATGCGCGTGAAGATCGGGAACATCTCGCAAATGGCGTCCAGCGTGTGCTGCAGGATGTGCAGGCCGCCGGTCTGCGAATAGGAGACGTACTGGTCGGTGCCGGCGCCGATGACGAGCTCGCCCTTGTCCGACTGCGAGATATAGGCGTGCACGGTGTTCGACATCACCACGCAAGGAACGACCGGCTTGACCGGCTCCGACACCAGCGCCTGCAGCGGGTAGCTCTCCAGCGGCATGCGCACGCCGGCCATGTTCATGATGACGGACGAATGGCCGGCCGCGACCACGCCGACCTTCTTGGCGCCGATGAAGCCGCGCGTCGTCTCGACGCCGCTCACCGCGCCGTTGGCCGCGCGCTTGATGCCGGTGACCTCGCAGTTCTGGATGATGTGCACGCCGCGCGCCGAGGCGCCGCGCGCATAGCCCCAGGCGACCGCGTCGTGGCGCGCCGTGCCGCCGCGCCGCTGCAACGCCGCGCCCATCACCGGATAGCGCGCTTCCCTGGAGATGTTGAGCGGCGGGCAGAATTCCCTCGCCTGCTCCGGCGTCAGCCATTCATTGTCGATGCCGTTGAGGCGGTTGGCGTGGACATGCCGCTTCAGCACCTGGACGTCATGAACGTTGTGCGCCAGCATCATGACGCCGCGCGCCGAATACATGACGTTGTAGTTGAGCTCCTGGCTGAGCCCGTCCCACAGCTTCAGCGCATGGTCGTAGATGCCGGCGCTTTCGTCATAGAGATAGTTGGAGCGGATGATGGTGGTGTTGCGGCCGGTGTTGCCGCCGCCGAGCCAGCCCTTTTCCAGCACCGCGATGTTGGTGATGCCGTGCTCGCTCGCCAGGTAATAGGCAGTCGCCAGGCCATGCCCGCCGGCGCCAACGATGATGACATCGTATTCCTTCTTCGGCTCGGGCGATGTCCACTGCTCTTCCCAGCCCTTGTGGCCGCGCATCGCCTCGCGGGCAATGGCGAATACCGAGTATTTCTTCACGTTCCAGCCTCGCGCCAGTAGCTTTCGCGGATTCGCGGCCGGGCATCCCTGTCCCGGCTTGCGAGGTGTATCACTAGCGAAACCACGCTGCCATCCTTGCGCTGTTTGCGACGGCGCTTGCCGCTTTGCGCCACAGTCAAACGAAGCATCCGATCTGGCTTCGGCGGCTGTCTTCGGCGACACTCCCTGTCGCGTGACACTAATGCATGTCGCCCGGAAGCGCGCAGCGGTTCTGGGCGACATGCATCAAACAATGACTTAGAGCGTCGCCTGAATCCGTTTCAGCGCGACGCGCTTTTAGAGGACAATGATGGGTAACGCCTGGTGGAATCTGACCCTGCGCTTTCTGCTCGAGCTTTCTGCGCTGCTTGGCCTCGGCATGGCCGGCTGGAGTTTTCCCGCCGGGTTCGAGCGCTGGATTCTAGCAATCGCCTTGCCGATCGTCGCGGCCGTGTTGTGGGGCACCTTCGCGGTGCTCAACGATCCGAGCCGATCGGGCCGGGCTCCGGTGCCGGTGCCGGGTGCCGTCAGGCTGGTGCTGGAACTTGTCATACTGTTCGGCGGCGCTGCTGGGTTCTATCTGGCCGGCTACGCGGCAGCGGGCATTGTCACGGCTCTGCTGATTGTCCTCAGCTACGCCTTCTCACTGGACCGGCTGGGTTGGCTGTTGCGGCAGTAGAGCAACCCCGGCCTTGGCGGGTTTCGGGTGGCCGCGGCCATCCTCATTTGCGACCTCACATCCAACCGCCGGCAAGCCCGGCACAAAAGGAAGGATGTCGAAAAATGTTCGCGCTCACAGATAAGGTCGCCATCGTCACCGGCGCCAGTTCCGGCATCGGCCGCGCCACCGCCAGGCTGTTCGCCGGGCAAGGCGCGATGCTCGTCGTCGCGGCGCGCCGTCAGGCCGAACTCGACACGCTGGTCGACGAAATCGAAGCGGCCGGCGGCTCGGCGGCAGCACTTGCCGGCGATGTAAGGGACGAGGCCTATGCGAAGGCGCTCGTCGAACTCGCCGTCGCAAGGTTTGGCGGCCTCGACATTGCCTTCAACAATGCCGGCGCCGTCGGCGTGATGGCGCCCGTTCCCGACATGGCGCCGGCGACGTGGCAAGAGACGATGGACACCAACCTGACCAGCGCCTGCCTCGCCGCCAGGCACCAGATACCGGCCATGCTGAAACGCGGCGGTGGATCCCTGATCTTCACCTCGAGCTTCGTCGGCTACACCGCCGGAATACCGGGCATGGCCGCCTATGCCGCCGCCAAGGCCGGCCTGATCGGGCTGACGCAGGTTCTGGCCGCCGAATACGGCCCAAGGGGATTGCGCGTCAACGCGCTATTGCCCGGCGGCACCGATACACCCGCGGCGACGTTCAAGACGCCGGAATCGCGGACATTCGTCGAAAACCTCCATGCCTTGAAGCGCGTCGCCCGGCCGGAAGAGATCGCCCGCTCGGCGCTCTACCTTGCCTCCGACGCCTCGAGCTTCACCACCGGCGCGGCGTTGTTCGCCGATGGCGGGGTCTCTATCAACCGGACGTGACCCCGGTTGGCCTCGAGCAGATGTGCTCATCCGCTAAAATTCTACGGCTGCGGTCTTGCATTCCGGTCCGTTTTGACGATTTTCGTTTCCCGTCGAAAACGGACCGGAACGATGCTGCTGATCAAGACCTATGTCGCGCAGAGCGCAATCGAAGGCGTCGGCGTCTTCGCCGCCGAGCCGATCCGCAAAGGCGCTTCGATCTGGCGGCTCGATCTCGATTTCGATCGTCTGATCCCGATGGAAAAATATGAAGCCGCGCCCCCGCATCTGAGGGAGCTGCTCGACCGCTACGCCTATCCAAGCCCGGACAAGCCAGGCTTCATGGTCTATGAGGTCGACAATGGCCGCTTCATGAACCACTCGGAGCGGCCGAACACGGATTTTTCGCAATATGGCGGCGCCACGGCGACACGGGATATCGCGGCCGGCGAGGAAATCACCTGCGACTACGGCGAGTTTTTCGAGGATTTCGCGCGCCTCCATCTGGCGACGGCTTAGGTCGAGCGCCGCCCGATTTGCGGCGCGCTTGCAATTTGGTCCTTCGCCACTCAATCGGCAGTGGACAGAGCAGCCTGATTCTGCTATCAGCCGCCACAATTCGTGGTGCAACTCGCCGCGGAGGCATGTCAGCTATTGCTGTTTTGCCTGAAGATTTCAAACCCGAAGACAGGATTGCCCGTGCAGGTACTCGTCCGCGATAACAACGTTGATCAGGCGCTTCGCGCGCTGAAGAAGAAGATGCAGCGCGAAGGTATTTTCCGCGAAATGAAGATGCGCGGTCACTACGAGAAGCCGTCCGAGAAGCGTGCCCGCGAGAAGGCGGAAGCCGTGCGCCGCGCCCGCAAGCTGGCCCGCAAGCGCGCCCAGCGCGAAGGCCTGCTGCCGATGACCCCGCGCCCGGCTCCGGCTGGTGCCGCCGGCGCATCGCGCTCGCCGCGCTCATAACGCCTATTTTTCGTCCTTTTCGAAGGATACCGAGGGTGGCGCGATGCGGAATCGCCGCCACCTTTTTATTTATGCATGGATGCCGGTTCGGAGAGGGAACGGACTGACGGCGCTGCGGCAGTGAGGACAAAGATGAACGCAATTACCGTGGAGCGCAGAGCCGCTTTTCGCGGCTTCGCCCTGACGGCGGCCCTGCTTTCGGGCCTGGCGCTTGCAGCATGCCAGACGGCCCCGACGGGCGAGTTCAACTCAGTCGACAAGGCGCAAGGGTCGAGCGAGAACATCTCCTCGCTTTCGGCGGTCATCCAGCGCAATCCGCAGGATCCCGAGGGCTACAATGTGCGCGGCTCGGCCTATGGCCGCGGCGGCCAGTACCAGGCGGCGCTGAAGGACTTCAACCAGGCCATCCAGCTCAACCCGAACTTCTACCAGGCCTATTCGAACCGCGCGCTGATCCAGCGCTTCCTCGGCAATCAGGACGCAGCGCTTGCCGACTACAACCGGTCGATCCAGATCAACGCCAATTACGACGCCGCCTATATCGGCCGAGGCAATCTCTACCGTAAGGCGGGCCGCACCCAGGATGCCTTCAACGATTTCCAGAAGGCGATCCAGCTCGATACCACGGACGCGCGCGCCTACCACAATCGCGGTCTGATCTATCAGAGCCAGGGTCAGCACAAATTCGCCATCGAGGATTTCTCGACTGCCATCTCGCTGGCGCCGGACGCCGCCGAGCCCTACAACGGCCGCGGCCTCTCCTATCTGGCGACAGGCGACGAAGACAACGCCTTCTCCGACTTCAACATGGCCATCAAGCTCGACGGCAAGAACGCCGAGGCCTGGGCCAACCAGGCGCTGATCTATGAGCGGCGCGGCGACAAGGTAAAGGCGGCCAAGGCCTACCGCGAGGCTATCCACCTCGACCCGAACTACCAGCCGGCCAAGGACGGCCTGTCGCGCACCGGTGGCAACGCCAGCTGACCGGAAACTGACGCCGGAACGGCTATTTTGCGCGGCCCGCCGCGCCGGCGGCCGCCTTATCGCGGCACGGAGACGCCGATAGCGATCCGTTAACCGCCAAGGGCGATGCGTTAACCCTCGCCATGTTCGCGCCAAGTTTTCGGCGGAACGCTCCGCGCACCTCGATCGTTTCAAGCCGGGGCCAAAATTTCGCGAAAGGACCTTTCCAATGATCAAAACACTTGCCTGTGCCGCTGCCGCGCTTGCCGCCACGGTCCTCGCTTCTCCGGTCAGCGCCGGCACGCTCCGGCTCGGCACGCTCGATTGCTCCATCGACGGCGGCGTCGGCTACGTCATAACGTCGAACAAGGGCGTGTCCTGCGTCTTCCGGCCCTCTCATCGCGGATCGCCCGAGATTTACACCGGGATGATCTCCAAGCTCGGCGTCGATCTCGGCAAGACGCATCAGGGCCAGCTCGTCTGGGCGGTCCTGGCCGCCACCCCAAGTCATGATGCGGGCGACCTCGCCGGTAGTTATTACGGTGTCAATGCCGAGGCGAGCGTCGTGACCGGCGGCGGCGCCAACGTCCTGGTCGGCGGATGGAACAGCGCCTTCATGCTGGAGCCGCTCAGCGTCCAGGCGCAGACCGGCGTCAACCTGGCCGTCACTGTGGCCTCGCTAGACCTCGTCCACTCCTACAAATAGCGGCCACGACCACGGCATTCCGCGGGGCCGCGCCTGACAAGGGGCGCGGTCTTCTCGGCATATATGCCGCCACCCGTCACAGTTGGAAACACAAGCACGCGCGGGATTATCAATTGCGTGTGGCGACTTTGCTTGTCCTGTGCTATCAAGCTGAGATGTTGGTGGCCATCGCCGGCAGAGGGGTAGCCTCCCAACGGATGCAAAGACATCGTTGACTGCAATTTTTGTTGCAGATGAGGGGGCTGTGGTGGATTTCATCGAGCAGTTATTCGGATTTTCGCCTGACGGCGGCTCAGGATCTTTCGAACTTCTTCTGATCCTTGCACCGTTCTTGGTTGCTGCGATCTGGTTCTATATGCGTCGGCAACGACGCTGACGGCCCGAGACAGGCCGTGAACCCGGTCCCCAAAATACTGGAGTTCCTGAAGGCGATCGTCGATGCCTTCAAGCATTGGCCGGACAATTTGCGCCGGATAGCCGGCCAGATTTGCGCGCTCGTCAGGTTGCTTTGGGAACGAGCCAAGCTTCCCAGCCGGCTCGACCGAAGCGGACCGCAGCGCTGCGTCAAGATCAGCGATCCCGCTTACAAGCGGCCGGACCCTTTGATCTACGCCCAGTATTATCTGATGGGCCAGAGTCTCGCTGTCACCTGGGACAATCCGGATATCGAGATCAAGCGCGGCGGTATCACCGTTCCGCCGCACATGCTGGAGCCGGACACCGAATATGAGGTCGTCGCGCGTATCTGGAACAACTCGACCGAGGCACCGGTCGTCGATCTCCCGGTGAAGTTCTCCTATCTAAGTTTCGGCATCGGCACCACCTCGACCTGGATAGACGAGACAAAGACCGATCTCGGAGTCAAAGGCGGCGCAAATCACCCGGCCTTTGCTTCGGTCAAATGGCGGACGCCGGCCGAACCCGGTCATTACTGCATCCAGGTCCTGCTCGATTGGCTCGACGACGTGAACCCCAACAACAACCTCGGGCAGGACAACACCACCGTCGGCATCGCCCATTCTCCGGCAAAGTTCGAGTTCCGTCTGCGCAACGGCGAACGGGAACGGACCGAGTTTCGGCTTGAAGCCGACACCTATGCGTTGCCTGAATTACCAGTCTGCGGCGAGCGGCCCCGCCCGAAGCCAGCCCGGCGGCCGCTGCGCACCTTTCCCGGCACCATCGCGGCAGTGCCTGCCGGCCATACCCGCCAGGCACATCCCATTCCAGCCGGCTGGCTTGTCACCTTCGATCCTGCGCAAGCCGCCCTCGGTCCCGGGGAAGAGATCCCCGTCATCGTCAATATCGAGCCGCCTGCCGGCTTTGCCGGCCGCAAGGCGGTCAACGTTCATGCCTTCTCGGCTCGCGGACTTGCCGGCGGCGTGACGCTTTATGTCGAACGGTAGGAACCGCCATGGCTTACCGGCAATACACAAAATGCATCTCGGTCGGAAATCATGTCGGCAAGCAATATGCGCAGGTGATCATCGCCGCTGCCGCAGTCGCGCTGCCGCTGATCCTGGTCGGCGTCGTTGCCGGACCGGCGGTCCTGCTGGTCGCGCTCGCTGCGATCCTGGCATACTGCCGCTGGTGGCTTTACGATCGGCTGATCTGCCTCGGCGGCGACGAATGCGCAATCGGCTGGCTGCTCAAGATCGATCCACCCGAAGAGAAGTCCGGTCTCGATCGCTTCGATACCGACTACAGTCTCAATCTGGTTCCGGGAAACGTGCTTGAATTCACGCCGCAGGCCGAGGCCGAGAAGATCCCGCCGCTCGGACGCCTGATCGCCAACACGCCCGCAATCCAGAACGCCGGCCTCGATTGGCAGGGACTGGAGGCACGCCAATGGGCCAACGATGACCCTACTGCGGTGCTTCATTGCGAATTCGAAGGAGCCGGCGTCTACGACCTGATGATCGCGTGCCTCGCCGCGATCCCTGTGGCCACCGCCGCGGTGGTGGCCTGCGCCATTCCCTTCTTCGGTTGGATCGCATGTGCGATCCTCACGGTCATCGCAGCGGCAATTGTCATAGTCGGTGGCATCGTTGGCATTCTCGACACAGCCAATCCAACCGATCTCGACGAAAATCTCGGCGACCTTCATGTCAATGACCCGACGAGGCGGGGTGCCGACATCCTGTTCGTCCAGGGGACGTGGGTCTATGATTCTGCCCACGAAGGATGGAATGAAATCCACCCGATCAAGCACTGTCAGAAGATCGGCACCTGGAACGGCAGTTGGAATGAAACTCCGATTCCAGACGGTAGCCCTGCCCGTTGGTGCGAAGCCGTGAATTCGGCTGGCTCGCCACTAACCGTCGCAGCCCAGCAGGATCCGGAAAACCAGTGGACCATACACCCTGCCATCGACGGCTGCCGACATGAATCCGAAGCGGGGCCGAGCCCAATTCACTGATGTCCCGAATTTGGTTTCGCGAGCATTCATCTTCCCATGGCAAATGATCCGACGTGATCTCGTAGGGGTGTTCGCCAGCCGCTCAGCGTCCAGACCCAGACGGGTCTCAACATCGCCATCGGCGTCAGCCAGTTCCAGTTGCGCAGCACGGCGAACTAACTGCCTGCTGCCGCAAAAAGAATTCGCTTGAGCTCAAGTCTGGTTCAGGTTCTAGAGACATGCCCGACATGAAATCGGGAGAGAGTCTTGAATACGGAATCGGAAAACAGGGTCGACTGGCGGGCGCTGTGGGCGAGCGGCGACCTGGCGCGCTTCTGCTTCATCAATCTCGGCATCCTGCTTTACGCCACCAACGAGACGATGGTGGCGACGGTGATGCCGGCGATGGTCGGCGACCTGGACGGCGTGCAGCTTGTCGGCTGGTCGCTGGCGATCTACGAGCTTGGCGCCATCACCGCAGGTGCCGCGGCCGGGCGACTTGTCAGCTATATCTCGCTGCGCAGCAACATGACGGTCGCTGCCCTGCTTTACGCGGCCGGTGCGCTGGTGAGCGCCGTCGCGCCTTCGATGACCCAGTTCCTCGCCGGGCGGCTGATCGAAGGCCTAGGCGGCGGCGCGCTGGTGTCGCTGGCGTTTGTCTCGGTCGAGAGGTTGTTTCCGCGCAGCATCTGGCCACAGCTTTTCGGCGTGATGTCGGCGATCTGGGGCATCGCCGCCTTCAGCGGCCCGATGATCGGCGCGATCATGGTTGAGCTTCTGTCCTGGCGCTGGGCCGTGGGCATCTTCACCCTGGGCGGCATCGCGGTCGCGCTTGCCAGCCTCACCGTTCTCAACACCGCCGAGGCATCGCGACCGCAGGCATCGGGCAATGCCGCGCCGCCCTTCCCCTATGGCGCCCTCGCCTGCCTTGCCGTCAGCGTGGTCTTGATAGCGACCGCCGGTGTCGACATCGCCCTGCTGCGCTCATCGCTCCTGCTTTGCCTTGGCCTGGCCGGCCTGGCGCTGTTTATTTGGGTCGACGCGTTGAGACCGCGGTCGCGGCTGTTCCCGTCAAATCTGTTTTCGTGGCGCGCGCCCGTCGGCACGGGCATGACAATGGTCGCCGCCTTTTCGGTGGCGACCTGTTCCTTCGGCATATACGGACCGCTGCTTCTGACCACGCTGCACGGCATACCGCTGCTTACCAGCGGCTACATCATCGCCGCCGAGTCGATCTCCTGGTCGATCCTGTCGATCCTCGTCGCCAACGCTCCGCCGGCGCGCGAGCGGTCGATCATCCTCGTCGGTGCGCTGATGATAGCCTGCGGCATCGCCGGCTTCGCCTATACGATCCCTGCCGGCTCGATCCCGCTGATCCTGTTCTGCGCCCTTTTGCAGGGCGGCGGCTTCGGCGTCGCATGGCCATTCCTGACCCGCATCATCGTGGCGTCGGCGGCGCCGGACGAGCAAACCATCGCCTCGGCCGCCGTGCCGACCATGCAGCGCATCGGCTATGCCGTCGGCGCCGCCCTTGCCGGCATCATCGCCAATGCCAGCGGCTTCTCCGAAGGGCTGAACCGCGATGCGGCCGCTTCTGTCGCCGGCTGGCTGTTTCTGGCCTTCGTGCCGCTCGGCGTTTTCGGGTGCCTGGCGGCGCTGAGGATCTATTCGGCAGCGAACCGGCCGCGACTTGCGGCGGGTTGACGCCGCCGCCCCAAAGCTCAGACCACAAGGGTCTGCTGCAACCGCTCCGCAATCAGCGCGGCAAGCCGCGCCGCAACCTCGTCCTTGCCCATTTCCGGCCATTCCTCGACGCCGGTCCTGGAGACGATGCGCACCTTGTTGCGGTCGCCGCCCATCACGCCGGACGGGCCGATGCCGCTTTCATGCGAGACGTCATTGGCGACGATGAAGTCCGCGCCCTTTTTCTTGAGCTTGGCCTCGGCATTGGCGACAAGGTCCTGTGTCTCGGCGGCGAAGCCGACGACAAGGGCCGGCCTCCGGGCGTGGTGGCCAATCCCGGCCAGGATGTCGGGATTCTCGACCATCTGCAGCGACGGCGGTCCCTCGCCCGCAACCTTCTTGATCTTCTCGCCGGCGGCGTTCGCCGTGCGCCAGTCGGCGACCGCCGCGACGAACACGGCGGCATCCGCCGGCAACAGGCTTTCGACCGCTTGCTTCATCTGCGCGGCTGTTTCCACATGGATGGTGGCGATACCGGCCGGATCGGCGATGGTAACCGGGCCGGAGACGAGCCGCACATCGGCGCCGAGCTTCGCAAGTGCGGCCGCGATAGCATGGCCCTGCTTGCCCGATGAGCGGTTGGCGATGTAGCGCACCGGGTCGATCGGCTCATGCGTCGGCCCCGAGGTGACGATGATCCTGCGGCCGGAAAGGGGCTTCGTTTTCTCGTCGAGCATCGCCTCGATCGCGGCGACGATCTCCAGCGGCTCGGCCATGCGGCCCTCGCCGGCTTCGTTGCTTTCGGCCATCTCGCCTTTGGCGGGGCCGACAAAGGCGACGCCGTCCTCCTGCAGCGTCGCCCGGTTGCGGCGTGTTGCCGGATGCGCCCACATCTTCGGGTTCATCGCCGGCGCCATCAGCACCTTCTTGTCGGTGGCCAGAAGCACCGTCGAGGCAAGGTCGTTGGCATGGCCGTTGGCAAGCTTCGCCATCAGGTCGGCGGTAGCGGGCGCAACGACCAGCAGGTCGGCTTCGCGCGACAGCCTGATATGGCCGACATCGTGCTCGTCATTGCGATCGAACAGTTCGGTGAAGACATGGTCGGCCGAAAGCGCGCCGACCGACAGCGTGGTGACGAATTCCTGCGCGGCAGCCGTCATGACGACCCTGACCGACGCGCCGCGCTCGCGCAGGCGCCGGATCAGGTCGAGCGCCTTGTAGGCAGCAATACCGCCGCCGATGATAAGCAGGATGCGTTTGCCGGAGAGGGTTTTTTGCGTTTCCACAGGCTGACTGCCTGCAGATTGGCTTCGCCGCGGCGGCTCAATATCAAAACCGCCATGCGGCTCGACCAAGCCGCGGATCGCCGCATAGAGGGTCTCGCCCTCGAGCGCGGCACCCGCGGACAGAACGCTTTTGGCGAGGGCGTCGCGCGCCTCTTCTTCCATCGACACGCCGCGCGCCGCGGCACGCTCGCGCAATCTCTGCTTCACGTCGTCAGCCAGATTGCGGACAGTAATGGTGCCCATGATTCCGCTCCTCACCATCAACAATCACGGAGGCGCTTGCAATGCTAGCAGCCCTTGCTAGCATTGCAAGCAGTCAGAGCAACTTCCAGGCAATGTAGATCAACGTCAGCGCGATCACCCACAGCGCGACGCGCCCGGAGCGGGTGTGCCGCGCCTCGGCCTTGCCGATGGCGTGCGCGGTCGCCTCGTCGAAGCGCAGGCCGTTCTCGGCCATCAGGTCGATTTCGCGCGACAGCCGCTCGGTGCGGGCCGCGATGTCCGGCACCTGCCTCGCCAGCGCCACCAGCGCCTTGCCGGCGTCGCGCGCGTCGGTGAGCATACCGCGTGGCCCGAGATTGCCGGCGATCCAGTCGCTGACCACGGGCTCCGAGGTCTTCCACATGTTGAACGCGGGATCGAGCGTGCGAGCGACGCCTTCGACCACCACCATGGTCTTCTGCAGCAGGATCAGTTCTGGCCGCGTCGCCATATCGAACAGCTCGGTGACCTCGAACAGCAGCGTAAGCAGCTTCGCCATCGAGATGGTCTCGGCCGACTGGCCGTGGATCGGCTCGCCGATGGCGCGGATCGCCTGCGCGAAGGCCGACACATTGTGCTGGCGCGGCACGTAGCCGGCCTCGAAATGCACCTCGGCCACGCGCTGATAGTCGCGCACGATGAAGCCGTAGAGGATCTCGGCGAGGAAGCGCCGCTCTTTCCTGCCGAGCCGGCCCGCAATGCCGAGATCGACGGCGACGATGGTGCCGTTCGCCTCGACGAACAGGTTGCCCGGATGCATGTCGGCGTGGAAGAAGCCGTCGCGCAGCGTGTGCCTGAGGAACGACTGGATGAGACTGGCGGCGATCGCCTTGAGATCGTGACCGGCGGCGGCAAGTCCGGCGATGTCGTTCATCTTGACGCCGTCGATCCACTCCATGGTGAGCACATCGCGGCCGGTCCGTTCCCAGTCGACCGCGGGCACGCGAAAGCCCGTATCGTCCTTGGTATTCTCGCCGAGTTCGGAGAACGCCGCCGCTTCCAGCCGCATGTCCATCTCGACCTTAGTGGTCTGCGCCAGCGTCTGGGTCACCTCGACCGGGCGCAGCCGGCGCGACGAGGGGATGTATTTCTCCTGCAGGTGGGCGGCAAGGAAATAGCTTTCGAGATCCTGGAAGAAACGGTGCCGCACCCCGGGCCGGATCACCTTCACCGCGACGCGCGAAGCGGTGCCCTCGCGAACGACTTCGGCCTCGTGCACCTGCGCGATCGAGGCGGCGGCGACGGGATTTCCAAAACTGGCATAGAGATCGCCGATCTTGCGCCCGAGCGAGGCTTCGATCGCGTGAATCGCCTCCGCCTTCGGGAACGTATGCATCTTGTCCTGCAGGAGCGCGAGGTCGAGCGCCATGTCGTTGCCGACGACATCGGGTCGCGTCGCCAGGAACTGGCCAAGTTTGACATAGGAAGGTCCGAGCCGCACCACGGCGCGCGCCAGCCTGTCGCCGCGCTGATAGCTCAGCGCCCGGCGGCGGGTGAAAAGCCGCGCCACGCGCCAGCCGAATTTTGGCATGCCGGAGAGTTCTTCGCCCGGCAACGCCGCGACGACGCCCTCGCGGACCAGCACCCAGCCGGCCCGGGCGAGCCTGAAGGCGGCGGCGACGCTGCTCATGATCCGGCCTGCTTCAAACCGTCCCGCCTCAAAGCTTCCAGCCGGAATGAAGGGCGGCAATGCCGCCCGAATAGTTGCGGAAAGTGACGCGGTCGAAGCCGGCGCGGGCGATCATCGCCGCGAAATTCTGCTGGTTGGGGAACTTGCGGATGGATTCGACGAGATAGGAATAGGGCTCGCCGTCGCCGGTCACCGCCTTGCCGATCTTGGGGATCGCGTTGAACGACCAGGCCTCATAGGCCTTGTCGAGCAGCGGCATGTCGACTTCGGAGAATTCGAGGCAGAGGAACCGCCCGCCCCGCTTCAGCACGCGATAGGCTTCGGCAAGCGCGACCTCGATGCGCGGGACGTTGCGGATGCCGAACGCGATCGTATAGGCATCGAAGGTAGCGTCCTCGAAAGGCAGCGCCTCGGCATTGGCCTCGACGAAGTCGGTGTTTGCCGCAAGTCCCTGCTTCTCGGCGCGGTCGCGGCCGACGGCCAGCATCGAGCCGTTGATGTCGAGCACGGTGGCATGGGCCTGGCGCTGACTGGCCTCGACGATGCGGAAGGCGACATCGCCGGTGCCCCCGGCCACATCGAGCACCTTCCAGCCCGGCCGCTTCGGCGGGTTGAGCCAGGTGACCATCGCGTCCTTCCACAACCGATGCAGCCCAGCCGACATCAGGTCGTTCATGAGGTCGTATCGGTTGGCCACCTTGTGGAAGACGTCGTTGACGAGGGGCTGCTTCTCGCCTTCCCCGACCTTCCTGAAACCATAGGAAGTTTCCATGCCGCCTGCGGCCGTGGTTCTCTCAACTGACATTATTTTGATCCGTCATAAAACCGGCGGGACCATAGCCGATCGATGGTGCCGACGCTATTGTCCAGGGCGCGGTTTTCGGCCGCGCCTTCAAGACGGGTCCGGGACGTGCTTCGCATGATTTTCCGGTCAGAATCTGTGCCAGAACAGCGTACCGGACGGGATGACCGCATGATTTTGAAGGCCGAACTGCATTGCCACATCGAAGGGGCGGCAGCGCCCGAGCTCGTCGTCAGCCAGGCCCGCAAATACGGCAAGGATCCATCGCCCTATATCCGCGACGGCTCGTTTGTCTGGCACGATTTCACCTCGTTTCTCGCCGCCTACGATTTTGCTTCCGACCTGTTTCGCACGGAAGAGGACTATGCGCGCCTCGCCGACCATTACCTGACCAGCCTCGCCCGCGATGGCGCCATCTACTCCGAGATCTTCACCTCGCCGGACCATGCGAAAAAGGCCGGGCTCTCGCCGAAGGCCTATACGGATGCGCTGGGTGAAGGCATGGCCCGCGCCAGGGCCAAGACCGGCATCGAAGGCCGCATGATCGTCACCGGCGTGCGCCATATCGGGGTCGAGGCGATCGAGCAGGCGGCGCGCTTCGCGGCGCGCTGCGGCCATCCGCTGGTGACAGGCTTCGGCGTCGCCGGCGACGAGCGCATCGGCGACTTCGAGGACTATGTGCGCGCTTTCGAGATCGCGCGCGAGGCGGGCCTCGGCATCACCATCCATGCCGGCGAGCTGATGGGCTGGGAAAGTGTAGCGGCGGCCCTCGACCACATCCGCCCCTCGCGCATCGGCCATGGCGTGCGCGCCATCGAGAACCCGGACCTCGTGCGGCGCATCGCCGCCGAGGGCGTGGTGCTGGAATGCTGCCCCGGCTCCAACATCGCGCTGAAAGTGTTCGACAGCTTCGCCGACCATCCCTTTCCGGCGCTGCGCGCCGCCGGCTGCAAGGTGACGCTCAACTCCGACGACCCGCCCTATTTCTGGACGTCGCTGAAGCGCGAATACGATATCGCCGCCGAGCATTTCGCCATGAACGACAAGGCGCTTGCAGGGATCACCAGAACGGCCATCGAGGCGGCCTTCGTGGACAAGAAGACCAAGGCGATGCTGCTGGGCCGGTTGGACGTGAAGCTGCGGTGAGTAGGGAATAATGAGTAGTCAGTAGTGAGTTGGCCGTGCTCGCATCGCGCGGTGAAGGCTGGCGCTTTCCCCCAGTCAGGGACTCGCAAATCGGCTCACTATTCACTACTCACTATTCCACTACCCACTGCGAACCAGTCGGAGCACATCATGCAGGGCGTCACCGTCGTCGACCACCCCCTTGTCCAGCACAAGCTGACCATCATGCGCAAGAAGGAGACCTCGACGGCCGGCTTCCGGCGGCTGCTGCGCGAGATCTCGCTGCTGCTCGGCTACGAGGTGACCCGCAACCTCGAACTGACCACGACCATGATCGAGACGCCGATCGAGGAGATGGAGGCGCCGACGCTCGAAGGCAAGAAGCTGGTCTTCGCCTCGGTGCTGCGGGCCGGCAATGGCCTGCTCGAAGGCTTGCTCGACCTGGTGCCGGCGGCACGCGTTGCCCATATCGGCCTCTACCGCGACCATGAAACGCTGGAAGCAATCGAATATTTCTTCAAGGCGCCGAGCGATCTTGCCGACCGTCTGGTGATCGTCGTCGATCCGATGCTGGCGACCGCCAATTCGGCGATCGCCGCGATCGACAAGCTGAAAGGCCGCGGCGCCACCAACATCCGCTTCCTCTGCCTGCTTGCCGCCCCGGAAGGCATCGAGCGCTTTACCAAGGCGCATCCGGATGTGCCGATCTTTACCGCCTCGATCGACCGTCAGTTGAACGACAAGGGTTACATCATGCCCGGCCTCGGCGACGCCGGCGACCGCATGTACGGGACAAAGTGAGCGCCCTTCTTTACCGCCTGTTTACGCAAGCTTGCGGTTCCGGCGCGCGTTAAAGCCGCAAACACCATGTCGGCTTAAGGATGCAGCCTTCGCGAGCAATTCCAGGGAAAGTGCAAGGCAGTCTTCCGTTCGGAATTGCTCCAAAACAAAGGGATAGAGCGGTTCGACGTTTCCTTGAAACGATGAACGCTCCAGGGGCATCCATGCTGCGCAAGCTTCTCATCCTTGGCATCTTTGCCGGAACCTCGGCTTCTATTCCGATCGTCTATCAGGCGAATCCGCATCTGGTGGACGGCCTGCTGAAATCGACCGCCGCCTCGCAGCCGGCAGCACCGAAGGCCGAGCCGCAGGTCAATCTCGCTTCGGTCCCGGACAAGCCGGCGACGCCGATGCCGCTCGGCCGCCAGGTGCTGGTCAACGCCGATGCGCGCGGCCATTTCACATCGCAGTTCAAACTCAACGGCCGCCAGATCGACGGCATGATCGACACCGGCGCGACGTTGGTCGCTATCAATACCTCGACCGCGCGCAGGATCGGCATCTCGCTCAACCCATCCGATTTCAATCATCAGGTGAACACCGCCAACGGCGCGATCAAGGCCGCCGTGGTGACGGTCGATCACCTGCAGATCGGCAAGATCTCCGTCGACAACGTCCAGGCGATGGTGCTCGACGACAGGGCGCTGCAGGTCAATCTGATCGGCATGAGCTTCCTGCAGCGGCTGCAGAAATACCAGGTCCAGCACGGCTCGCTGCTGCTCGTGCAGTAGGGCTCTACCGAGGCAATATCCGCCTGAGCACGGTTTTATCGGCGGGCGGCTTGGAAGCCCCGGTCGTATAAGCAGCACGCACGGCGGCCGCTGCCGCTTCGGCTTCGGCTTCGGTGCGGGCATGCACCAGCGCCAGTGCCTCGCCGGAGCGCAGCTCGGCGCCGACCGGCAACAGCCTGGTCAAGCCAACAGCATGATCTATCTTATCGTCCGGACGGGAACGCCCGCCTCCAAGCGTGACGACGGCAAGCCCGATATCGCGCGTGGCGATGCCGGTCACAAACCCGTCCTGTTCCGCTTTCACCGCCAGCTCGACCGGGGCCGTCGGCAAATACTTTTCCGGGTTCTCGATGAAATCGCCGGGACCGCCAAGCACGGACACCATCCGCGCGAAGACGGCTGCCGCCCTGCCGCCGGCAAGCGCTTCGGTGGCGCGCCTGATACCGTCCTGGTGGGACGAGACGAGCCCCGCCGACTGCAGCATCTCGGCAGCCAGCGCCAGCGTCACATCCTCCAGCCGGCGATCGCGATAGCGGCCGGTGAGGAAATCGACCGCATTCTTTACCTCGACCGCGTTGCCGGCCGCCGAGGCGAGCGGCTCGTTCATGCCGGTCACCAGCGCGGATGCGTTCAGGCCGGCGCCATTGGCGACATCGACCAGGCTGTTCGCCAGGGCGACGGCGTCGCGCGACTTTTCCATGAAGGCGCCGTTGCCGAGCTTGACATCGAGCACCAGCGAACCGAGCCCGGCGGCAAGCTTCTTCGACAGGATCGAGGCGGTGATCAGCGGTATCGATTCGACCGTCCCCGTCACGTCGCGGATCGCGTAGAGCCTGCGATCGGCCGGTGCCAGGTCCGCGGTCTGGCCGATGATGGCGCAGCCGGTCTCGAGCACTGTCCTGCGGAAAAGCGCCACGTCCGGCTGGCTGGTGTAGCCGGGGATGGCATCCATCTTGTCCAGCGTGCCGCCGGTATGGCCGAGGCCGCGGCCCGAGATCATCGGCACATAGGCGCCGCAGGCGGCGACAATTGGTGCCAGCATCAGCGAGACGTTGTCGCCAACGCCGCCCGTCGAATGCTTGTCGGTGACCGGGCCCGGCAGGTCGGACCAGTCGAGCACGTCGCCGGAATCGCGCATCGCGAGCGTCAGCGCCACCGCTTCCTCGCGGCTCATGCCGTTGAGGAACACGGCCATCGCGAAAGCGCCGACCTGGCCCTCGGAGATGCTGCCGGCCGTCAGCCCCCGGACGAAGGCCGCGATCTCCTCGGCTGAGAGTCTGTGGTTGTCGCGCTTGCGGCGGATGATCTCCTGCGGCAGCATCAGTCGGGCAAGCCATCCTGGAAGACGCGCTGCAGGATCGTCGCCAGCCGCGCGCCGCCGATCGGCGCCATATCCTTGGTTTCCTGATGCGACAGCTCCGCTCCGGTCATGCCTGCCGCCAGATTGGTGATGACCGAGCAGGCGGCGACCTTGAGTCCGAGAAAGCGCGCCAGGATGACCTCCGGCACGGTCGACATGCCGACGGCGTTGGCACCCATGACGCGCGCCATGCGGATCTCGGCCGGCGTCTCGAAGCATGGTCCGGAGAACCACATATAGACGCCCTGGTGCAGCGCCGTGCCGGTTGCCTTCGCCGCCTTTTCGATCACGCCGCGCAAGCCGGAATCATAGGCCTCGGTGAGGCCGACGAAGCGGCGGTCGCTCGGCTCGCCGATCAGCGGATTGGAACCGGAGAAATTGATGTGGTCGGTGATCAGCATCACCGAGCCCGGCCCCATTTCAGGGTCGACCGAGCCGGCGGCGTTGGTGAGGATCAAATGCGAAATGCCGATGCCGGCAAGCACCTCCAGCGCCGGACGCATCGCGGCCGCGTTGCCATGCTCGTAGTAATGCGCACGGCCTGACAGCATCAGCACCGGCGTGCCGGCGAAATGCCCGGCAACCACCTCGCCGGCGTGGCCGGAAACACCGCTTCGCGGGAAGCCCGGCAGCTCGGCATAGGAGATGCGCCTGGCATCCTTGACCTGGTCGACCAGCCCGCCAAGGCCCGAGCCCAGCACGAGCGCAGCCGTGGGCGCCAGCCCGTCCAGTTTCTCGACCAGATGATCCAGCGCTTCCTTCATTTCAGCCTGCTCTTCATTTCAGCCCGCTCTTCATTTCAATATGTCGCCTCTGAAGCCGTAAGGCAGCATGTCGCCCATGGTCACGGTTTCGGCCACGCCGCTGTCGTCGCAGAGATAGAGCTTTGTCTCCGGCCGGCAGAATTCCGCCAATCGCTGCCGGCAGCCGCCGCAAGGCGAGCATTTGGCCATGCGTTCGGCAATCACCGCGATCTCGACGATCTTGCCGCCGCCGCCCATGATGTAGTGGCCGAGCGCGGTCGTCTCGGCGCACCAGCCTTCCGGATAGGACGCTACCTCGATATTGGCGCCGGTGAAGATACGGCCGTCTTCGGTGCGCAACGCAGCCCCCACCGGGAACTTCGAATAGGGCGCATGGGCCTTGGCCATCGCCGTCTTCGCCGCCTCGAACAGATCATGCGACATCCGGTTCTTCTCTCCCACGATCTTGTTCAAATGCCGGCCGCCGCTGGACGGAAATACCGCCTCAGCGTTCCTTGACATAGGGCACGCCGCCGGCGCGCGGCGGGATCGCCTTGCCGATGAAGCCCGCGAGCAGGATGACGGTCAGCACATAGGGCAGCGCCTGCATGAACTGCACCGGCACCTTGCCGATGATCGGCAGCGGCGAGCCCTGCAGGCGGATCGCGGCGGCGTCGAGGAAGCCGAACAAAAGGCAGGCGAACATGGCGTTGACCGGCTTCCATTTGGCGAAGATGAGTGCTGCCAGCGCGATATAGCCCTTGCCCGCGGTCATGTCCTTCACGAAGCCGCCATTCTGCACCATGGAGAGATACGCGCCGGCAACGCCCGTGAGGATGCCGGTGCAGATCAGCGCCCGGTAGCGCAGCCAGGCGACCGAGATGCCGGCGGTATCGACGGCAGCCGGGTTCTCGCCGACCGCGCGCATCCTGAGCCCGAAGCGGGTGCGAAACAGCACCCACCACGTGAACGGCACCATGGCGAAGGCGAAATAGACCAGGATCGAGTGGCCGGAGATCAGCTCGGCATAGATCGGGCCGATGATCGGCACATCCCTGATCGCATCGGCGCCGGGCCAGACGATCGCCGCGAAGCGTTCGTCCGGCTGCAGCGCCGGGGTGCGGCCGCCTTGGCTGAACCAGGCCTGGCCGAGGATGATGGTCGATCCGGCGGCGATGAAATTGATCGCGACGCCGGACACGATCTGGTTGCCGCGATGCGTGATCGAGGCGAAGCCATGCACCAGGGCGAAGGCGACCGAGATCAGGATTGCCATGCCGAGGCCGATCAGCGCCGAATGGAAGACAGCGGCCGCGGAAGCGCCGGCAAAGGCGCCGACCAGCATCTTGCCTTCCAGCCCGATGTCGAAGATGCCGGCTCGTTCGGAAAAGAGACCCGCCAGGCAGGCGAGCAGCAGCGGCACCGAAAGGCGGATGGTCGAATCCAGCACCTGGATGATTGCGTTGAAACTGTCCATCTCAGGCTCCCGTCCCCTTGACCGCCTGCATGCCGACCGACTTCGGGCTGAGAGAGGCGAAAAGCGTCTGGATGTAAGGCCTGAACATGTGCTCCAGCGCGCCGGCAAAGAGGATGACCAACCCTTGAATGATGACGATCATGTCGCGGCTGATCGCCGGCATCTCGAAGGCAAGTTCGGCGCCGCCCTGGTAGAGCATGCCGAACAGGATCGCCGCCAGCACGATGCCGACCGGATGCAGCCTGCCCATCAGGGCGACCGCGATGCCGACATAACCGGCGCCGGAAACGAAATCGATCGCAACATTGTGCTGGTCGCCCATCACCGGGTTGAGCGCCATCATGCCGGCCAGCGCGCCCGAAATCATCATCGCGGTGATGATGATGCGGGTTTCCGAAATGCCGGCGTAACGCGCCGCCTTCGGGCTGTGGCCGTAGGTGCGCATTTCATAGCCGAGCCTGGTGCGCCAGATCAAAAGCCAGACCAGGAACGCCATGACCAGCGCAAGCAGGAAGCAGATGTTGAGCGGCGCCGAGCGGATCTTTGCGCCGAACAATTCGATGACCCAGTTGAGCTTCGGCAGTTCGGCGCCGGCGAGGAAATTGCGCGTCTGCGGCGCCTGCGATCCGGCAGGCTTCAGCGCGCCGACCAGGAGATAGACCATCACCGAGGCGGCGATGAAGTTGAACATGATGGTGGTGATGACGATGTGCGAGCCGCGCTTGGCCTGCAGATAGGCCGGGATCAGGCCCCAGAGAGCGCCGAACGCGGCCGCGGCCACGATCGCGATCGGAAAGATCACCCACCAGGGCAGCACGCTGTCGAAGCTCAGGCAAACGAGCGCGATGCCGAGGCCGCCAATATAGGCCTGGCCCTCGGTGCCGATGTTGAACAGGCTGCAATGCGCCGCCACCGCCACCGACAGTCCGGTGAAGATGAAGGTGGTGGCATAGAACAGGGTGAACGCGATGCCCGTGCCCTTGCCGAAGGCGCCCTCGACCAGGATGACGGCGGCGCGGAATGGGTTCTCGCCGACCAGCATGACGACGAAACCGGCGACGACGAAGGCGATCGACAGGTTGATCAATGGGATCAACCCATAGTCGGCCCAGGCGGGCAGCTTGGCGTAAGGCGTGCTCATTGCGCGGCCTCCTGGTGCTCGACGCCGGCCATCAGGAGGCCGAGCTCGCCTTCCGTCGCATCCGGGCCGCGCTCGCCGACGACACGGCCGGCAAACATCACCAGGATGCGGTCGGAAAGCGAGCGGATCTCATCGAGCTCGACAGAAACCACCAGCACCGCCTTGCCCTGGTCGCGCATGGCGATCAGCCGCTTGTGGATGAACTCGATGGCGCCGACATCGACGCCGCGCGTCGGCTGGCCCACGATCAAAACGCCCGGGTCTTGTTCCATCTCTCGCGCCAGCACGATCTTCTGCTGGTTGCCGCCGGAGAAATTGGCTGTCTTGAGCCGCGGGTTACCGGGGCGGATGTCGTATTTCTCGATCTTGTCCTTCGCGTCGGCCATGATGGCATCGACGTTGAGGAACGGCCCCTTCAGGTAGCGCTCGTCGTCATGATAGCCGAGGATCGAATTCTCGTTCTCCTCGAAAGCAAGCACCAGCCCGACATGGTGGCGGTCCTCGGGTACATGGGCGAGCCCGCGGTCGCGCAATTCGCCGGGATCGGCCTTGCCGGTGAGATCGATCGGCTTGCCTTCGAGCATCACCTCGCCGGAAACCGCATGCCTGATGCCGGAGATTGCCTCCAGCAGCTCGGACTGGCCGTTGCCGGCAACGCCGGCAATGCCGACAATCTCGCCGCCGCGCACATCGAAGGAGACGTCGTCGACCATTGTGACGCCGCGGGAATCCTTGACCGTCAGGTTCTTGACCGAGAGTTTTATCGCGCCGGCTTCCGACTCACCCTTCTCGACCCGCAGAAGCACGCGCCGGCCGACCATCAGTTCGGCCAATTCGCCGACCGTGGTTTCCTTCGTCACCCTGGTGGCCACCATCGTGCCCTGGCGCATCACCGAGACCGTGTCGGTGATCGCCATGATCTCGCGCAGCTTGTGGGTGATCAGGACGATCGTCTTTCCCTGCTCCTTCAATTGCCTGAGGATGCGGAAAAGGTGATCGGCCTCGGCCGGCGTCAACACGCCCGTGGGCTCGTCGAGGATCAGGATCTCGGCGCCGCGATAGAGCGCCTTGAGGATCTCGACGCGCTGCTGCAGGCCGACCGGCAGCTCTTCTATGATGGCGTCGGGATCGACCTCGAGGCCGTATTCGCGCTCCAGCCGCTCGAGTTCCGAGCGCGCCTTGGCGATGCTCTTCTTCAACAGCGCGTCGCTTTCGGCGCCGAGGATGATGTTCTCCAGCACCGTGAAATTGTCGACCAGCATGAAGTGCTGGTGCACCATGCCGATGCCGAGAGCGATGGCGTCGTTGGAGGTGTGGATGGATACCGGCTTGCCGCCGACACGGATTTCGCCGCTGTCGGCCTGGTAGAAGCCGTAGAGGATCGACATCAGCGTCGACTTGCCGGCGCCGTTCTCGCCGACAATGCCATGGATGGTGCCGCGCGCGACTTCCAGGTTGATGTCGCGGTTTGCGCGCACGGCGCCAAAGCTCTTGTTGATGCCTATGAGCTCGATTGCGGCTTGCGCCATGCAGCCTGTCCCACTCAGTTTTTTTATCGCTTGGTCAAAATGCCTATCATGATGACCTGCCCGTGCCAATTGGCTTTCACTCTCGACAAATCCCCGCGCCCTTGTCAATTTCGAACCTGGGCAGGTTCCGCAAAAGTGTCCCACGGTTTTGCCATCAGAACCTGCGAGAACCAGCAGAGCATAAGCGATATTCGTGGGCATCCCACGAACATCTGCTTAGGTGGAAGCTTCACATTCGCAAGGGTCGGATTTGCATGGCCATGGCTGACGATCGGCTGACGACGCTGGAAATTCGCGCCGCAGAGCAGGAAAAGACCATCGAGGAGCTGTCCGGCCAGATCGCCGAGCAGTGGAAGGTGATCGAACGCATGGAGCGCAAGCTTGCTGCCCTGACCGATCGGTTCCTGGAATTGGAGGAGCAGGCCGCCCCCGATGTGCCGGTGACCAAGCCGCCGCACTGGTGACAAACATGGGAGAAGACGGCCATGTCCAGTGAAAGCGACCGTGTCGCCAGGGCCGGCGACTACGTCTTTGGCCTGATGAACGACAGGGAACGCGCTCGCGCCGAGCGCGACCTCGAGATCGATCCCGCCTTTCGCGACACGGTGCTGCGGCTCGCCGAGCGCTTGCGCGCTCTCGATCCCGCCGCACCCGAAGGACGCGGCAATCGCTGGGAGCTGGTCACGCAACGCCTTTCCGAATTGCCGCAGATGCAGACGCGCCTTGCCGGCATTGCCGCCCACGAGGCCGAACCGCCCCCGGTGGTGATCCACAGGCTCGAGCGCAAGCCTTACGGCGTCGGCTTGCATTCCCTTGGCGGCAGGCTCGGATTTGTCATTGCACTTGCCCTGGTCGCCGCCTTTGCGCTGGGCTATCTCGCCGGAACGCTATAGGTCGCGCGACATCAGAAGCATCGGCTCGCCGCCCTGCTCGAAAGCCTCGACTGCCGACCAGCCGAGCGCTTCGTAGAAGCCGCGCGCTTGCCAGGTATAGAGGTAGAGCGTGCCGACACCGGCCGCCGCGGCATGCGCCTCGACTGTTCTGACGAGCGCGGTGCCGACACCGGCGCCGCGATGTGCTTCTTCCACGATCAGCCCGGCCAGCCATGGCGTCAGATTGTGCGGCGAGTCGATTTCGTTGCGGACGAGCAGGCAGCTCCCGATCGGCTGGCCGCGGTCTCGCGCAACGAAGGCCATTTCGAAACCATTGCCGGCGATCAGCCCGCGCAGCCCGGCGATGTCTTCGCCGAGTGTCCGGCCTGTGCCTTCAAAGAAGGCCTTCAGCCGAAGGCGCGCGATCACCTCGACATCGCCTTCGGCCATGGCTTCGATTTTCGGCCGCATCATCCCTTCTCCAAAACGAAACCGCCGGGCGTTGACCCGGCGGTTCAAACCTTGCTTCAACTGCCGATCAATAGCGGCAGGCCCAATCAATACGGACAGGCATTGTCGGTGGTGTAGTCGTGCACCTGGATCTTGCCGGAGATGATGTCGGCCTTGGCCTTTTCGACGGCTGCCTTCATCTCATCGGTGACCAGCGCCTTGTTGTTGTCGTCCATGGCGTAGTCGACGCCGGCTTCCTTGAGGCCGAGATTCTCGAGGCCGCCCTTGAAGGTGCCGTTCTTGCCATCCATGAAGGTGTTGTACACGGCAACGTCGACGCGCTTCATCATCGAGGTCAGCACCTTGCCTGGCTGCAGGCCGTTCTGGTTGGAATCGACGCCGATGCCGAGCTTGCCAGCATCCGCCGCGGCCTGCAGCACGCCGACGCCGGTACCGCCGGCCGCCGCGTAAACCACATCGGCGCCCTGGTCGATCTGCGTCTTGGCGATCTCGCCGCCCTTGGCCGGGTCGTTCCAGGCGGCCGGCGTGTCGCCGGTCATGTTCTGGATAACATCGGTCGCGCCGGCCGACTTGGCGCCGCCGACATAGCCGCATTCGAACTTGCGGATCAGCGGGATGTCCATGCCGCCGACGAAGCCGACCTTCTTCGACTTCGACGCCATCGCCGCCAGGATGCCGACGAGGTAGGAGCCTTCGTTCTCCTTGAACACCAGCGAGCGGACATTGGGCAGGTCGACGGCATCGTCGATGATGGCGAAGTTGAGATCGGGATATTCGGCCGCGACCTTCTTCAGCGCGTCCTCCCAGGCGAAACCGGCCATGACGATCGGGTTGTGGCCGTCCTCGGCGAAACGGCGCAGGGCCTGCTCGCGCTGGGAAGCATTGGAAACCTCGAACTCGACATAGGGGACGCCGGTTTCGGTCTTGAATTTCTCGGCGCCGTGAAAGGCCGCCTCGTTGAAGGATTTGTCGAACTTGCCGCCCAGATCATAGAGGATGGCCGGCTGCACATCCGCGGCGAAAGCCGGAAGAACCATTGCGGTTGCGGCCAGAAGGCCGAGAACGATACGTTTCATGTGATCCACACCCTGTCGGTTATTTTTCCATTTTGCACCGCCTGCCAGCCCGGTTCTCCGGCGGGCTTGCGACGCCAGGCAGGAAGTGCTTTCCCCTCCCGCTCGCGGTCAATCTGGCACGGCGCGAAACAAAATTCACGTGGAATTTTGACCTGTTGGAAAAAGCGGTTACCGGCAATCCGGTCGTCTCTTCCCGGCGGCTTCAGGGACTTGGAGCAAATTGCGCGCCGCGGCGCCTGCGCCGGTAACCGACGGCGTAAAACAGGAAGGCAAGCACCGCGAACACCGCGAAACCGGGTTGCGCAAGCACCCAGGCGACGACGCCGTCCCAGACCAGCGGGCTTGCCTTGGCGCGCACGAAGGTCTCGAAGGCCGCGCGGGTATCCGGCGAGACTGCCAGCCAGCTTGCGTTGAGCGGCGTCATCACCAGCGACGAGGCGGCGACCGAGCGTGTCGTGTCGATCACCGCCATGATGACGGAAATCGACAGCGCAACCATGGCTGCCAGCCGAAAGATGAAACGCAACATCGACGCTCTCCCCGGGAAAGCTCCCGTCTACCCCGCAATCGACATAGAGCGTGCGTAGTTCCCGCGCAATCGCGACCCCCCTGAAATTAACGGGCTTGAAATTAACGAGCCGGCGCCGGTCTGCGCCGGTTGACCCGCCAGATGGCGAAAATGCCGCCGGCTATCGCGCCGGCGATCAGGCCTCCCAGGCCGACAAAAGCCGCGAAAAATCCGCAGGCGCCCTCGAAGCAGCTCATATGGGTAATGTCCGCGATCAGTGAGCCGGCGAAGAATCCGAGGCCGGCCCCGATGGCGCCGCCGAGGACGATGCCGAGCAGCGCGGCAAGGATCGAGACGAAGACCGGCGGCCGTCCGGTCTCCGGATTGGCATAGACCGTCTCCGCGCCTGCGCCGCGGCGCAGGAGGTAGATGCAAAGCAGGCCGATGGCGATCTCGGCGACGGTGAAGCCCAGCGCCTCGGCCGAGAAGACGAAATCGGGCACGAGCAACACATAGGCCTCGCGCACGACGAGCCAGATGATGATGGCGATCTGCCAGATCGTGTAATGGCGCGGGAAGCGGGCCGAGCGGTTGAACGCAAGGCCAAGCAGGTACAGCCCCCACAGGATGGTGATGACGCCGCCGGTAAGGCCGCCATAGATCAGGAAGAAGACGTTATCCGGCAGGCTGAAGTCGCCGATCAGCCGCCAGCTCGAGATCAGGCCGTAGGCCGACAGGGCCATGACGATGACGAGCCACGCCACCGGGATGAGGGAAAGCCCGCTGTCCGGACGCCCCGCGGGTTGCTGGTCGATCGATGTCATGCCAGGACGATACCCCTCGCCCAAGCAATTCCAGGGAAGCTCGCAACCGTTCCAACCGGGATTGCATGAAAACCAAAGATTTGCGGCAGTCGACAGCCGGCCGGAGCCGAAGTCAAGCATGGCCGGCTGGTGCGACCGGCCTGTGCACATCATTCGAACGCATCGGCCCCTCCCGAGCCTCCCGCTTTGCGCCATCAGCGACAAAAGCCGCCGCAATGCCAATATGGCTTGGCATTCGCTTTCGGATCGACTAGATGAGCCCCGCGCCTGTTTGCCTGGACGGCTAGCGGCGCAGGGAAGGGTTGCCCTCCGGTTGAAGGCACACCAGATGTCTGTTGAGGACTTCCCAAGGGAACATCTCCCCAACCCGCGCGGCGAAACCAACCGCGCGAGATGCCAACGACGGAGAGGTGGCCGAGTGGTTGAAGGCGCACGCCTGGAAAGTGTGTTTACGGGAAACCGTAACGCGGGTTCGAATCCCGCTCTCTCCGCCAGCAATTTTTCCTAAAAAATCAATCATTTCAAATACTTAGTTAATTCATAGAGGCACTCAAAAGTCGAAGCGTCCTTAATCTGCGTAACAAACTATCAGGAATCCACTTGGTCCGTCATGGCGTCGCTCAACGTCGAGGTGGCCAGCGTCCTGTTTGGGCCGTAGCGGACCGGCAGGTTAAGACTGCGAATCTTCAATAGCGAACCGTGGTCGGTCGCATGCGAGATGAAGCTATCGAGGGGCGATCCAAGATCGCCCTCACTGACGCTCGTGGGTAAGTTGGGAGATACTAGCCGTCCAAGTAGGATCAACGTTAGTCAGCTCACAATACGTGAAAGAAACAAAAGAACCCGGTTGCGGCGGAAGAAATTCCCCCTGGTGCTTCCATGCGAGGCACGTTTTCATCGCGTCGAAAGACTTTTGTTCTCGGCGTTCATGGATGCGGCCATCGACAAATATAAGAGAAATTATATGCGCGGTTGCATTTAGAGGTTGAGGATCTGCGTTCGCGGCCGTTGGCACTGCCAAGAGAAGAGCCAGAGCAATGATGAGCTTGGTGTGATTCATGTCGTCCTCCGTTCCATCCGGTGCTGCTGGGATCGCTTGGAGGTGAAGGCCGAATGGGCTAAACTACGAGGCGCGCCAGGAAGGTGAAATGTCCCGAACGGCCCCTGAAATTGACCCGAAATCTGCTGAAACGATCACGTTTCGCGGTTTTGTCTTCCTGACGAAAAGCAAAGAACTCCGAACCGTCGAAGGCAAAGCGGTCAGTCTTCGCAGCCAGTCCGCCGAGGTGCTCTCGGTTCTCGCGGGGCGACCGGGCGAAATCGTATCCAAGGATGCGCTGATGCAGGCGGTTTGGCCCGATACCTTCGTGACCGATGACAGCCTCACTCAATGCATTGCCGATATTCGCCGCGCATTGGCGGACGACGCGCACGTGATCGTGGAAACCGTCCCTCGGAGAGGCTACCGACTGAATGCCGATCCGCCGGACGCGGCGGACCCAAACGCCGCAGCCGGTACGGAACGTGCCAAGACACGATTCTCGCAGCGCGGCTTCATTCTGGCTGCAGTCGTTCTCGTCGCGGCGGCGATCGGCGCATACTACGGCGCGGATGCGTGGCGAGCCACTCCCGTTCGTTCGAGTGACATGCCCAGGATTGCGGTTCTTCCCTTCGACGACGTGAGTGCCGGTGCGGACAAGGGATATCTCAGCGATGCCGTTGCCGAGGGGATCATCACCGAGCTGGCACGAAGCAAGACTTATGCTGTTATCGCGCGGAACTCGAGCTTCAGGTACCGCGATAAGCCCATCGACACCAGGCAGATCGGAGATGAACTCGGCGTCGACTACCTGCTCGAAGGCAGCCAGCAGAAGATCGGGGACCGGCTGAAAGTGTCCGCCCGGTTGCTGAATGCGCATGACGGATCACATGTCTGGGCCAACTCCTACAACCGGGAGATTGGCGATCTTTTCGTCGTCCAGGAGGAAATCATCCGCACACTCACGGATCGGGTCGGTGTAAGGATCGAGCGACCCTTGCCACAGAGCGATGCCGCGCAGGTCAGCGCGCTCCTATATTACCTGATGGGGAGGGACAAAATCGGAGAGGATATCTCAGCCGAGGGGACCGATCTGTTAAGGCAGTTCAGCCTCAAGGCGATCGAAGCGGATCCTAACTCCCAGTTCGGCTATATCGGGCTGGCCTGGTCCTATCGCAATGACGCGGTATTCGGGTGGCACGCGCAGGAATACAACCGGGACGAGGCGTTGAAACTCGCTGCCGAATACGCCGACAAGGCCATCCTGCTCGCTCCTGATGACGCCGGAGCGCATGAGATCCGCGCCAGCATCCAAACCGAAGCCGGAGAGGTCGAGCAGGCCCTTGCCCAGTACGATAAGGCGATCGCCTTGAACCCCAGTGACTCGCATGTCCTCGTCATGAGTACGGACGTGCTGCTGTATGTTGGCCGCGCCGACGAAGCCATCGATCGGATCGAACAGGCCAAGGGCATCGATCCATTCCACCCTGACTGGTTCCACTGGCAGATGGGCTGGGCGCTCTGGGAAAAGAACGATTGTGGGGCGGCGCTGGCGGCGATGCGGAAAATGTCCAGAATCCCGAGCGGCGCCCAGCGCATGCTTGCCGGGATCCACGCATGTCTAGGAAACAAGCGAGAGGCAAAGGAAGCGCTTGCGGTTTTCCTCCAGAACACTCCCAGTGAATCCATCAGTAAAGAACGCAGGGAGTGGGACAAGATTTGGACCGCACCCGGAAGCCTCGACCGCTGGATCAAGCAGATGCGGTTCGCCGGGTTGCCGGAGTGACGGCCGACCGTATGCGGCCCGGCAGAAGTCATGGGCTGCAAACGACTCCTTGAAGTGGGCCACGGGCAGTGGTCGCCCTCACGCGCAGTTGGGCGTTTCAGCCCATGATGCGCTCGACCGGCCAGGGCGATAGGTCGAACATCCGTCCAGGTGGCCAAAGTCGCGCACAGGACAACGCGGAAGTCGTATCCTGCGCCGGCCTAGCAATCGAAATGTCGCAAGCCGGCTTGGCTATTCCGCCGCGACCCGTTGACCGCCGGCGCGGCGCAACAGCGCATAGCCCGCTTCCTCGACGGCCTGCGCGGCGCGTTTGCGGATCGCATCGGACACCAGAACGCCGTCGGCGAAATCCTTGTCCGTCGCATAGACCGCCGTCGGCAAGGCAAGCGCTTCGAAGAACCCGAACAGCGGGCGCAGTTGATGCTCGACGATCAGCGCATGCCGTTCGCCGCCGCCGGTGGCAAGCAGCAGCACCGGCTTGCCCCTTAGCGCCGATGGATCGAGCAGATCGAAGAAATGCTTGAACAGCCCGGTATAGCTGCCCTTGTAGGTCGGCGACCCGACCACCAGCACATCGGCGTTGACGACCTTGTCGAGAACATCGCGGCCCTGCTGATCGAGATCGCGCGCCCATTTGGCGCTGCCCAGCGAGGCTCCGACGTCCTCGATGTCATAGGTGCTCGCGGACAGATTGTTGCGCGCCGCGATATCCCTGACGACATGCTCGACAAAGCCGCGCGTCTTCGACGGCCGGGTGAAATTTCCGGAGAAACCGACAACGGTTGGATTGGGCATGCTGTGGCACTTTCTCGGTATGTCGACGCCGGGCGTCCAATGTCTATAATTTTTATAGACTCTGGCCCGCCTTAGAAGGAACGATCCGCCCTTGGAGGACTTCTCACCGAACAATTTTTCCATGGATCGAACAGATTGTGGATGCTCGGCCGGCATCTGACGAAACTCTTCAGCCCTGCGGGTGAACCTGCGGCAGGGCGGCGGCAAGCGACCGCTCGAACGCATCGACCAGCGCATCGACCTGCGCCTCGGTGATGATCAGCGGCGGACAGAAGGCGATGGCATCGCCCATGTTGCGCGAGATCACGCCATTCTGCTGCAGGAAGCCGTTGACCAGCGCGCCGAGCGCTGCCGGCTTGCCCCAAGGCGCCTTGCTTGCCTTGTCGGCGACGAGCTCGACCGCCGCGATGAGACCGACGCCACGCACTTCACCCACCAGCGGATGCGAGGCGAGTTGGCGCAGCCTTGCCTGCAGATGCGCGCCGGCCTTGCTTGCATTGCCGACAAGGTCGCGCTCCTCGATCAGCTTGATGTTCTCCAACGCGACGGCCGCGGCGACCGGATGACCGCCGCCAGTGAAGCCGTGGCCGAAAGTGCCGATGCGATTGCTCTCGTCGGCGATCGGCTCGAACACCTTGTCGTTGATCAGCAACGCTGAGATCGGCAGGTAGGAGGAGGAGATCTGCTTCGACAGCACCATGATGTCGGGCTTCATGCCGAAGGTCTGCGAGCCGAACATCTCGCCGGTCCGCCCAAAACCGCAAATCACCTCGTCGGCCACAAGCAGGATGTCGTATTTCGACAGCACCGCCTGGATCCTTTCCCAATAGCCGGCGGGCGGAACGACGACGCCGCCGGCGCCCATGATCGGCTCGCCGATGAAGGCGGCGATCGTCTCAGGCCCCTCGGCGAGGATCAGCTTCTCCAGATCGTCGGCGAGCCGGGCGGAGAACTGCTCCTCGCTTTCGCCGGGTTCCGCGTCGCGCCAGTGATGCGGCGTCGAGGTGTGCAGGATGTTGGCGATCGGCAGATCGAAGGAAAGATGATTGTTGGGCAGGCCGGTCAGGCTTGCCGAGGCGATGGTGACGCCATGATAGCCTCGCTTGCGGCTGATGATCTTCTTGCGCGCCGGCTGGCCGAGCGCGTTCGACCGATACCAGATCATCTTGATAGCCGTGTCATTGGCCTCGGAACCGGAATTGGTGAAATAGGCCTTGCTCATCGGCACCGGCGCCATCTGCACCAGCTTCTCGGCAAGGTCGATCAGCGGCGAATGCGCCTTCGAGCCGAAGTCATGATAGAAGGGCAGCTTCGACATCTGCCTCGTAGCCGCTTCGACCAATCGCTTTTCCGAGAAGCCGACAGCAACGCTCCACAAGCCCGCCATCGCCTCGATGTAGCGATTGCCGGCGATGTCCTCGACATAGACGCCGTCGCCCTTTTCGATGACCAGCGGACCGGTTTCCTGATGCTTGCGGGCGTTGGTGTAGCCATGCAGGTGGTAACGGATATCGCGGGCTTCGGGGGAATTCGGTCTGGCGTCCATCATGGCTCCTGTCTGCAGGCGTCCAAGACGAAAAGAAGACCGCTCGTTGAGAAGTCCCGGAATTCCGCCTTGCATTATGGCGCTTGATGCCTCATCGGGCAGGCTGACCGCAAGAGCCGCAACATCGAGATCGATAGCGCCAACAAGCCTCGGCCGTCGCGGCCAATGATGTGCAACAGCCGGATTGAGCATGGAACAAGTCGATTGCATCATCGCGGGCGCCGGCGTCATCGGCCTTGCGGTTGCGCGCGATCTCGCCGCGCGGGGCCTCGACACGCTGATCCTCGAAGCAGCCGACGCCATCGGCACCGAGACCAGCTCGCGCAATTCGGAGGTCATCCATGCCGGCATCCATTACCCGCAAGGCTCGCAGAAGGCCCGGCTGTGCGTGGCAGGACGCGACATGCTCTACCGCTACTGCGCCGACCGTTCGATCCCGCACCACCGCTGCGGCAAGCTGATCGTCGCGACCGATGAGACACAGGAGCCGATGCTCGCCACGATTCGCGCCAACGCCGCGGCCTGCGGTGTCGGGGACCTGCGCTTCCTCTCAGCCATGGAGGCCCAAGCGTTGGAACCGGCGCTACATTGCACCGCGGCGCTGCTCTCGCCCTCGACCGGCATTGTCGACAGCCACGGGCTGATGCTTGCCCTGCTCGGCGATGCCGAGGGGAGCGGCGCGATGCTGTCGCTCAACACCCGCATCGTCTCGGGCCGCGTCGAGGCCGGCAAGATCGTGCTGCGGACGACAGATACGGCGAGCGGCGAGCAGTTCGAGATCGCCGCATCGCGCCTGATCAACGCGGCCGGCCTCGGCGCCGTCGCCTTGGCGGGCTCGCTCGAAGGGTTCGGCCGGCAATTCCTGCCGACGCTTCGCTACGCCAAGGGCAATTATTTCGCGGTTGCCGGGCGCGCGCCCTTCTCACATCTTGTCTATCCTGTGCCCGAGCCTGGCGGGCTAGGCGTCCATCTTACCCTCGATCTTGCCGGAACAGCCCGTTTCGGCCCGGACGTCGAGTGGACGGACACAATCGACTATCGCGTCGATCCGGCGCGCGGCGAGCGCTTCTATGCCGCGATCCGGAGATACTGGCCTGATCTGGCGGATGGCAGCCTGCAGGCCGCCTATAGCGGCATCCGGCCGAAACTCTCCGGCCCGGGCTATGCCAACAGCGATTTCGTGATCCAGGATGCCGCGACGCACGGCATCGACGGCCTGATCAACCTGTTCGGCATCGAAAGCCCCGGCCTGACCTCCAGCCTTGCGATTGCCGACCTGGTGGCGCGCATCGATGCGTCGGGCACGCGTTGATGAACCCGTGAGGCTTCGAGCTTCCAAGCCACCTCGGAATCATAGCGCAACCTCCACACCGCCGAAGGGTACTTCCGGCAGCACGAGGCCACATGAGGCGCGGCAAGGGTGAGGTGCTGACGGCCGCGACATGCACCGGCCTTGCCCCAGGGCTCCGATTGCCTATCTGAGCCGCATGCCACCTGCCAAAAGCCGAACCGCGGCGAGCGCCTTCCAGGGCGACCTCTTCGATGCGCCCGCAGGCCTGCCGCCGACAAGCATGCCCGAAGGCTTCTCCTACCAGCCGGACTTGATTGCCCGTGACGAAGAGCACGAGCTGATCGGTCATATCCAAAGCCTGCCTTTCAAACCGTTCGATTTTCATGGTCATCTTGCCAACAGGCAGGTCGTCGGCTTCGGCTCGCGCTACGATTACGAACGCCGCACGGTCGTGGAGGCGCCGCCCATACCCGACTTCCTGCTGCCGGTTCGCGCCAGGGTCGCCGATTTCGCCGACGTCCCCGCCGCCCAGTTCGCGCAAGTGCTGATCAACGAGTATCGTCCGGGCGCCGGCATAGGCTGGCACCGGGACAAGCCGCATTTCGAGCTGGTTGCCGGCGTCTCCCTGCTGGCGCCCTGCAGCTTCCGGCTGCGCCGCAAGAACGGCGCCGCATGGGATCGTGAAACGATCGAAGTCGAGCCCAGGTCTGTCTATCTCATGGCAGGCCCGGCGCGAAACGAGTGGGAACACAGCATTCCCCCTGTCGAACGACACCGCTACTCCATCACCTTCCGGACCATACGCGGCGTTTAAGTTGCCGAACCGGCGGATGCCCGGGAACCATCGTCCGGCCCCGTGGTTGTGTCGTCAGATTTCGAGATGGAAAGGAAAGAAGATGCGCACGTTGACGATGGTCCTGACGCTGTCGGCAATGGCTCTGGCGCAGCCCGCCTCTGCTCAACTCGCCGATCCGCAGCCGCAGGCCCCACCCCCAGCTCAGGAACCTATCCCCAATCAGCCGCTGCCCGGTCAGGATAATGCCGGCCAGGGCGTCACCAACATCGTCGTGGTGGCGATGGAGGACCTGCCTTCGGAAGTGAAGGCGCAGGCGGAAGCCATAGTCACCAGGACGACCGCCAAGGAGCTGGCAAAGCTGCAGAGCTCGGTCGATGCCTCGCCCGAGGCGACGTCGGTCCTGCGCGCCAACGGCCTCAACTCCAGTCAGGTTGTTGCCGCGAATATCGACGGTGACGGCACGCTGACGCTGATCATCCAGACGACGGCATGACCGGACGGACCGCGCCTGGTGGCTGCGCAAGCTGAAGAGGGAGCGCGGAGAATCCCAAATCTCCGTCGCTCCCATCAGCGTCTTGAACCGGCGCGATCGCGTACATCGTGTTCGTCGCTAGTGCATGAACACCGCTCTCAGCCAGGCAAGAATGCCCGCACCCGGAGAGATCGCCGCGCGCACGCGCGACGCCGCCCAGCGCGACGGCATGTTGGCGCCGACATGGCAATGGCAGACGACCTCATGCAGCTGCCAGTCGCTCATTTCGAAGAAGCGCTTGGCTTCGCCGTAAGTGTCGTTCCGCAAGCCTTGCGCGCGAAAGATCGGATCCTCGAAAGCGACGGTGATCGCCGACCCGTCGGCGCGCATTCTTTCACGCACGTCGGGTGGGGCGTATTCGGTGCCCGCGAGCGCCGTGAGGCGGCTCGGACTGTGTTCGAGAAGTTGCGCCCAGCGCTCGAGGCGCTGACCGCGATTGGCGATGAGAGCCGGTGCTTCGGGTTGAACGTCGGCAACGGCGTTGATTTGATCGAGAGTTTGGTGCTTCACGGCCGTCTCCTGTGTCGGCAGATGGCCCCCGTCCTCAACGGGAACTAAGGCGCCGACCGACGCCGGCAAGAGCCGAAACAGGCGTGGGGAATCATTTGATCGTTACTTGTCGCCATCGCGCGACGCGATCGTGGTGGAACCATCCGCGGGCGCGACCGTTCTGCCAGCTTGCGCCGCCGATCGCTCGCGACGAAGCGTCTGGATGCGGCAGCCAACTCCGTCATTTCAGGTCGGGCAGGACATCCCGCTTGTCGGGATCGCAGCAGAGCTTGCCAAGGCACCGAGCGGAAGGAAAACGCGATGGCCATTCTCCCCAATCCGGACCCGTCTCCAACGCCGGTGCCCACGCCGCCGCCCATCCCGGAACCGAAGCCGGTGCGCGAGCCGGATCCGGATCGGCTGCCTGACGAGGAGCCGATCCCCAATCCTGATGAGAATGATGAGCCGCCCAAGCATTCCGCCGACAGGCAGCGCCGGCTTTGAACGGCCCATGGGAGGCGCCGGACGCGCCTCCAGCCGCCTAATCATTCTCCGCGCATCGTCGCCTGGAAGGTAGGCAGGTGCTTCTTCTGCGCCTCGATCATGCGCTCGCGGTAAACGCCGTAGATGACGTCGGTGTCGTGCAGTGTGACGCCCGCAATGGTAGGCGACGCAAAGACCGGCAGCTCGATGCCGCGCTTCGACAATTGCTCGGCCGTGCGCGCCAAGAGCTCATGCGCCATGATCATCGCCAGCACCGTCGACGAGCCCGACACCGGCCGGCTCCAGCCTTCGATCGGCACCACGGCGTCCTCGATCGGCGAGCAGGTGTCGATGACGAGGTCGGCGGCGTCCGCCAGCCGCTTGCCCGAGGAGTGCGTGGCCGGCTTGTCGAGATTGTTCTTGCTGGTGACGGCGACGACGAAGATGCCGCGCTTCTTGGCATAGAGCGCGGTGTCGATGCCGGAGGAATTGCGGCCGCTATGGCCGAAGATGATGATGGAATCGCCCTTGTTCAGCGGCTGATGATCCAGAAACTTCTCGGCGTATTTCTCGGTCCGCTCCAGCCACAAAAGCTCGCGCACGCCGCCGGCGCCGAGCACGTTGTGCCACATCACGCGCGGATCGGTCAGCGGATTGAAGCCGACAAAGCTACCGTAGCGCGGGAACATCTCCTGCGCCGGCAGCACCGAGTGGCCCGAGCCGTAGAGATGCACCAGTCCGCCATTTTGCAGCGTGTCGGCGAAACGGCTCGCAGCCTCGCCGAAGGCTTCCGAATTGGCCTTCGAGGCCTGTTCGATGAGGGCGACGAGACGGGGAATGTAGAGATCGGACACTTTTGTACTCCTGTTTATGTGTCAGCTTCTGGTGTTTGGGAGACGGCCGGCGCGCAGCGTCGAGCGGATTTCGTAGCGGTCGCCGCGCATGACGGAGACGGTGAACTCGAACGGGCCGCGCTCGTCGATGGTGATGCGCTCGACGACGAAGGCGGGACTGCCCGCGGATAGGCCGAGCAGCTCAGCGTCCGCCGCGCTGACGGCACCGACGCGATAGTTCTCGCGCGCCTCGACCGGCACGATGCCGTACTGGCGCTCCAGCGCCTCGTAGAGCGAGCCCTTGAGCAGGCCGGCATCGAGGAATCCAGGCACGCGTTCGGCTGCCAGTTGCGCCGTCTGGATGCCGATCGGCTCGTTGTTGCCGAGTCTCAGCCGCCTGATCCGTACCACCGGGTCGCCCTCCTCGATCTCCAGCGCGCCGGCGGCGGCCGCATTGGCCGTCGTCAGGCTGCAGTCGAGCAGTCGCGAGCCTGCCACCACGCCGATATTGCCCATCTCCTGGGTGAAGGAGGTGAGTTCGCGCGTGCCGGCGACCAGCGTGGTCGAGCGCACGAAAGTACCCCGGCCGTGCTCGCGCCTGAGCAGCCCGCTTTCCTCCAGGTTGCGCAGCGCATGGCGCAGCGTGATGCGGCTGACGCCGAACAGGGCGCAGAGCCGGTCCTCGGCCGGAATCTGGTCGCCGGTTGCCCATTCGCCGCTCTTGACGATGGCACGGATCGCCTCCTCGACCTGATACCAAAGCGGCTCCGGCCGCCTGCGGTCCGGCTGCTGAAAGCTTGCTTCGCTCATCGGATCTGCCTCCACCCGCTTCCCGCCTGCCCCGCGAGCGCAGCACCGACCAGGCCGGCGCGGGAGCCGAATAGTCCAGGCTTGAGTTCGATGCCGCGCAGATGCGGCGGCAATTGACGCCGAAGCGCCGCAAGCAATGGCGGCGCAATCACATCCAGCGCATCCGCCAGGCCGCCGGAGATCAGGATGACGCCTGGATCGAGCAATCCGACGGCGCCGGCGAGCGCCGTGCCGAGCTGGCGCGCCGGCACCTCGAGCAGGGTCTGCGCGGCAAGCTGGCCTGCCTTGGCGGCTGCGATCAGCTGGCGGCTGTCGGCCAGTCCGATCTGTCCGGCAAGGGCGTCCAGCGCACGGCCGGATGCGACACGTTCCAGCCAGCCGCTGCGATCCTCGCCATGGTCCTTGATGTCGGCGCTGGCCCAGCCGAAGGAGCAGGCGCCGCCATGCGCGCCGGCGACGATGCGGCCATTGGCCAGCACCGCCGAACCGATGCCGGTGCCGATCGCAAGCAGGATCGCGTCGGAAACGCTTTTGGCCGCGCCCTCAGCCGCTTCTGCGAGCAGCGCGATCTGCGCATCGTTGCCGACCGCGACGCCGATGTCCGGAAACAGCGCCGCGATGTCGACGCCGTCGAGCCAGGGCAGGTTCGGGATCCAGCGGCAGACGGAGCCTTCGACCAGACCCGGCACCGCAAGCCCGAGCGTTTTGGCTTCGCCTGCGGCCGCAAGCGCGTGGACGCGGGCGACGAAAGCGTCGAGGTCTTCCGGCGCCGGCTCGCGGCTCTGCTGCACAAGCGCAGCGATATCGCCCGTATGGACGGCGGCGCGCAGATTGGTGCCGCCGAGATCGATGGCCAGAACCCGCGTCATGTCTCGCGCCCCCGATCGGCGGGCGGCGCGAACAGCCCGCTGCCGGCATTCCAGGAGTGCGAGGCCGCCGCAAAGGCCTGCGCATGGCGGGTGCCGCGCAGGCAACCGCGCAGCCTATAGAGCGCGCTGTAATAGTCGACATAGGGAAAGCTGCTTAAGCCCCGCGCCAGCTCATACTCCATCACCGCCTCGTGCCAGGCGTCGAAACCGGCACTGACGTCGACGAGATGCTCGGGGCGAAAGCCTTCGTCGTCCTCCCAGTTCTCGCCGAAAAGCAGCAGTTGCGGCGTATGCGCGGGATGAGCGCGCTTCAGCGTCGGCAGCGCGGCAAAGAAGATGCCGTTCTGGGTGAGGTGCGCCGCCGCGCGGTGGTCCTTGTGCCAGCTGCCATGCCAGTGCGTGATGACGACCTCCGGCTGCACCTCGCGGATGACGTCGCAGACCTGCAAGGCGGTCGCGTTGTCGTTGGGCAGGAACGCGTCGCGCAGCTTCATGTTGCGCATCGCCACACCCAGCCGCGCCGCCGCCTTCGCCGCCTCGTCCTCCTTTTGCGAGGAATAGTGGTCCGGGATCAGGCAGGGATGGCCCTGCTCGCCCATCGACAGATGCAGGAAGGTGACCTCCGCGCCGCCCTTGGCGGCTGCCGCCGCCAGCGGCCCTGCGATGACCTCGGCGTCGAAGGCATGTGCCCCGACGACCAGGATCGAGCGCGCGGCATAGACCTTGTCCTCGATCATTTCATGCCTCCCCCGGCGCCGACGCCCTCGCGAATCTGGCGCGCCAGCAAACAATACATGATCAGGATCGGCGCCATGGAGATCGCCAGCGAAGCGAACACCAGGCCCCAATCGGTGCGGAACTGCCCGACGAACACGCTGATCGCCAACGGCACGGTCTTGTAGCGGTCGTCGAAGATGAAGATCAGCGGGAAGAAGAAATCGTTCCACACTGCGATTGCCGTGAAAATGGCGACGATCGACACCGCCGGCTTCACCATCGGCAGCACGATCTGGAACAGGATGCGCGCCTCGCCGGCGCCGTCCATGCGTGCCGCCTCGTCGAGCTCGGAGGGCAGCACGCGCATGAAATTGGCGAAGATGAAGACGGCGAAGGGAATGCGGATCGCCGAGTAGACGAGGATCAGCCCGGTGAGCGAATCGAGCAGGCCGAGGCTGCGCATCAGCGTGAACAGTTCCACCGAGGCGAGCCGGATCGGCAGCATGATGCCGGAGAGGAAGAGGCCGAGCATGATGCCGTTCCAGCCGAGCCTGTAGCGGCTGAGCGGATAGGCGGCCATCGCCGAGACGACGATGGTGAGGATCACCGCGCCGCCGGTGACGATCAGGCTGTTGATGAAATTCTGGCCGAGATCGGCGCGCGTCCAGGCGCGCACGAAATTGTCGAACGCCCAGCTTTGCGGCAGGCCAAGCCGGTTGTCGTAGATTTCCGCCGTCGTCTTGAAGCAGGAGACGACGAGAATATAGAGCGGCAACAGCACCGCCGCTGTCCAAAGCACCAGGATGGCCCAGCCGGGCAGCCGCGCCAGTCGCTGCGGGATAGCCAATCCTTGCTGGAGGGACAATCTTCGCTGGAGGGATGGCGCGCTCATAGCTCGACCGTCCGCTTGTCGAAGAAGCGCAGCATCAGAAGCGTGCCGAAGCTGAGGACAAGGAACAGCATGGTGCCGAGCGCCAGCGCCAGCCCGATGTCGGTGATGCCGACCGCACCCTCGGCGCCGAAGGCCAGCCGGTAGAAATAGGTCACCAGCGTATCGGTGGAATAGCTCGGATTGCCCTGCACGCCCTGCATCACATAGACGATGTCGAACTGGTTGAAGGTGTTGATGAAGGAGAGCGTCGTCAGAGTGCCGAGCGCCGGCATCAACAGCGGCAGCGCGACGGAATAAAGCATGCGCGCATTGCCGGCGCCGTCGAGTTTCGCCGCCTCGAACACCTGCGGCGAGATCTGCCTGAGGCCCGCCGTGTAGATCAGCACCGGCAGGCCCATCCAGTTCCAGGCGTCGACGGCGATCAGCATGCCAAGCGCGGTGTGGCTGTTGCCGAGCACGGTCAGGCTGCCCTGATGCAGGCCAAGGCCGTTGAGCGCCCATTCGACGATGCCGCCGGGCGCCAGCAGCAGCCGCCACAGCGCACCGACGATGACGGGGCTGAGCACTGCCGGGAAGAAGAACACCGACTGGAAGAAGGCGGCGCCCCTGCCGCGCAGGAAGAGCAGCCAGGCGAACAAAAGGCCGAGACCGTTCTGCAGCACCATGATGCCGAAGAACCACGCGACGTTATGCCAGAGCGCCCCGTAGAGCCGCGCGCCGCTTGGGAACACGAACAGCCGCGAGAAGTTCGCCAGCCCCGCGAACTCCTGCATGCGCAGCCCCTTCCAGGTGAAGAAGCTGCCCCACAGCGACAACAGCAGCGGATAGAGCACGAACAGCCCGTAGACGGCCAAAGCCGGCAGGATGAACAGCACCGCCATGCGCTGCTGCGTGCGCTGGAGGCTGGTCGTGTGGCGAAACTTGGTCATGCGCTGCATTCTATCGAGGTAAAGCGCCGGTCGACCGGGGCATGATGCCGAAAAGTGTGAAGCGGTTTTCGGACGACATCATGCCCCGTCTCTCTGATAAGAGCGTCCGGCGGCACACCTTACTGCTTTGGCTTGAACCATGTGGCGACGGCCGCCTGCATGTCGGCCGCCAGCTTCTCCGGCGCGACATTGCCTTCGACCATGTCGATGATCTCGGATTGCAGCACCGACGACGCGGTCGGCGTCTGCCAGCGGAAGCCGACGAGTGTCAGGTAGGGCGTCGAGTTTTTCGACATCTCCATCATCTTGGCAAGCACCGGGTCCTTGACGGTGACGTCGGTGCGGGCCGGCGGCCAGCCGAGCTCGTCGGCGAAGGCCTGGGCGAATTCGGCCGAGGCCATGTAGTTCAATACCCTGGTCGCTGCTTCCTTGTTCTGGCTTTCCGAGACCAGGCCGTAGGAGCCATCCGAGAAGGCCGAGGTGTAGAGCTTGGTCGAGGCGTCGTCGGCCGGGAACGGGAAGATCGAGAATTTCAGCTTCGGGTTCTGCGACTTGAAGCTGCCGTTCTCGAACGAACCGCCGAAGAACATAGCCGCCTTGCCACCGATGAACTGCTGCGTCGCGGTGGTGTAGTCGATGCCGGCGAAACCGTCGGAATAGTATGGCTTGAGCTCGGCGAAACGCTTCAGCGCCGCGACATAGCGCGGATCCTCGAAACTCGCCTTGCCGCTCATCATCTCGTCATAGAAACCGGAGCCGTAAAGCGTCGGGCCGATAACGCCGACCCCGATCTCTAGCTCCCAGGCCGAACCGTTGGCGCCGCCATTGGCGATCGGCGTGATGCCGGCCGCCTTGAGCTTCTCGCAGGCGGCGACGAAGTCCTTGTAGGTCCTCGGGATCTCGATGCCTTGCGCGGAAAAAATGTCCTCGTCGTAGAAGACGCCCATCATCGGCACCGAATAGGGCACGCCGTAGATCTTGCCGTCGGCGCGGCCGCGCGCGCCGCCAAGGGCTGCGTCCGGCATGTTCTTCAATTCCGCCACGCTGTCGTCGAGCGCGTCGAGATAGCCACCCTCGATGAAAGGCTGCAATTCGCCATAGGCCTTGAGCTGCGCGATGTCGGGCCCGCGGCCGCCACGCAGCGCCGTGCTCAGGCGGTTCTGGTAATCGGCGTCCGGCGTGAACTGGATGTCGACCTTGATATCAGGGTTCTTCTTCTCGAAGGCCTCGAAGATGCGGCGCATGGCGGCCTCGTCCTCGGTGCGCCAGCTCCATAGCGTCACCGTCGAGTCGGCGCGGGCCGGCAGCGTCGTGACGACGCCGGCACAGGCCGCCGCGATACCGCCGATCAGACCGAGCGCGGCGCGCCGATGGATTGAAAACATGCTCATTGCCAGTTCTCCCATTTTTCGGTTTTGAGGCTCGCGCGGCAACAGGCCGAAGGCAGTTGTCTGCTTTTCCGCAAAGTCATTATAACGACATGATGCCATCCGCAAGAGCTATGAAGATGCTGACTGCCGACAGTCGATCGGAAGTCAGACGGGAAGAGATGTCATAATCATCTGAGTTATATGAATAATTTAATGCGATCGGCATTGCCGGGGATTTTTGATCCACAAGCGTAATCAAAACGTTCGCGTGCAAGGGCTTGCGCCTTTGCTCAAACTTGTCATAACGTCGTTTGCTCTCGTACGGCTATGTGGAGGATGCGGATGTCGCTTGCCTGGATTTCGAAGCTCGCTCTCGCCGCGGGGCTCATCGTCCTCCCCGCAACCGGCTGGGCGCAATCGGTTAACATTTCCTATCTGACACATTGGTCGCCGGAGACGGTCGCGCTGCTCGAAGCGGCGGCCAAGGATTTTTCCAAGGCCAATCCGGATGTCGCCATCACCGTTCGCGCCGTTCCCTTCGGCGATCTGCTGACCACGTTGCGGTCGCAAGGCGGCTCCTCCGACGGTCCGACGATCGGCGGCATCTATGATTTGTGGCTGCCGGAACTCGCAAGGGACAAGCTCGTCGCCCCTGCCCCCGAACCGGTGGCTGCCGAGGTGAAAAGCGCCTGGCCGGCCGGCGTCGTCAGCGCCGCGTCGGTCGGCGGCACGCTCTATGGCATCCCGAATGAGATCGACGTCTACGCGCTGAACTACAACAAGGAACTGTTCAAGGAAGCAGGCGTCGCCGCGCCTCCGAAAACATGGGCCGAATTCAAGGAAGCCGCCGCCAAGCTGACCAACAAGGACAAGGGCCAGCAGGGCTTCGGCATGATCAACTCATGGGCGGCGGGCGTGGTCCATCCCTTTGCCTCGCTGCTCGTCTCCAATGGTGGCAACCTGGTCAAGGATGGCAAGCCGGCGCTGGACAGTCCCCAGGCCGGCGAAACCTTCGCGCTCTACGAAGACTTGATAAAGTCCGGCGCGAGCAATCCGGCGATGGCGACGGCCGACGCCAACACCACCGGTCCGTTCCTCGACAATTTCGTGTCCGGCAAGACCGGCATGATCATCATGGCGAACTGGTGGGAAAGCGCGCTGAAGTCCGGCATGGGCGACAAGTTCACTAATGTCGCCACCGCGCCGATCCCGGTGGGTCCGAGCGGCGACAAGCCGCATTCGATCTCCTATTCCTGGATGACCGTCGTCAACGCCAAGGCAGGCGAGTCAGAGCAGAAGGCGGCCTGGGAGTTCCTCGCCTGGCTGAACAGCCCGAAATCGGGCAAGAACGGCGCCTCGGCCATGTCTGATATCCTGATGTCGATGGGCATCCTGCCGTCACGCAACTCCGACATCGAGGCGCACAAGGACAAGCTCGGCTCCGAGTTCCTGTCCGGCTATGTCAGCGTACTTGCCGATGCGCGGCCCTTCCCGGTCGTGCTCGGTGGCCAGGAGTTCTCGGAATCGCTGCAGCAGACGCTCGAGGCGTTGCAGTATGGCCAGGTCTCGGCCAAGGATGCGCAGGCGAACGCTGAGACCGACGCGACCTCGATCCTGGAGCGCGCCGCGAAGTAACGCTGGGAGATCCCAGCGCTTTTCGGGACCGAAGAATGGCGAAAGCTTTTCGTGCCTCGGCGGGCATCATGCTTGCGCCCGCCGCGACGTTGATCGGCGTGTTCGTGCTGCTGCCGATGCTGCTCACCATCTGGCTATCCTTCCAGGACTGGTCGACGCAGACGCCCTTTTCCGACGCGAGCTTTGTCGGGCTTGGCAATTTCCATGAGATTTTTGGCGCAACATCCGTCGGGCGCGATTTCAAGACCGCGCTCCTCAACACGGCGATCTACACAGCGCTCTCGGTCGTTCTCATCCTGCCGCTTTCGGTCGTCTTCGGCCTGCTGGTCTATCAGCGCGAGGTCGTGGGCGGCACGGCGCTGCGCACGGTGCTGTTTTCCACCTACATGGTGCCGATGATCGCTGTGGCGCTCGTCTGGTCGAAACTCTATTCGCCAAGCGAGGGCCCGCTCAACCAGTTGCTCGGCCTGGTCGGCATCGGCCCGCAGCCCTGGCTCTCCTCGCCGCGCTCGGCGCTGGTCTCGATCGTTTTCCTCAATGTCTGGCAGCAGGTCGGCTATTTCACGGTGCTCGCGATCGCCGGACTGACGCAGATCCCCGGCAGCCTCTATGAGGCGGCGACGCTCGACGGCGCCAACCGTCGCGAGCAGTTCCGCTTCATCACGCTGCCCCTGCTTCGCCGCACGCTTTTGTTCAGCGCCGTCATCGCCATCATCAACGCCGTTCAGGTGTTCGAGCCGGTGGCGCTGATCACGCAAGGCGGGCCGGTCGGCTCGACCAATGTGCTCACCTACCATATCCGCCGCGTCGGCATCGAACGCGCGCAAGGCGGGTTGGGCTCGGCCATGGCGGTGATGCTGATGCTGTCGCTGATCGTCTGCGTTTCGGCGCTGTTTGCCTTCGTCAACCACAAGGACAGCGAATGAGCGCGGCAACCCGGTCGCTCGTCCGCAAGCGCCCGTCAGGGCGCAAGGCGCTGGTTGCGACACTGATGCTCCTGGTCGCCGTGGCCTCCGCTTTCCCTCTTGCCTGGATGGTGCTCTCCAGCCTGAAGACGCCAGCCGAGACGATGCAGGTGCCGCCGGTCTGGATCCCGCGCACGCCGACCCTCGATGCCTACGAAAAGGTCGCGGGCGTCATCCATGTCGGCCGCTCGATGTGGAATTCCTTGGTCATCGCCACTATCACCACGGCCGGCATTCTGGTCACCAGCATGATGGCCGGCTACGCCTTCGCCAAATATTCGTTCCCTGGCCGCTCGCTGCTGTTTTCGCTGCTGATCGCCACCATGTTTCTGCCGCCGATCGTGACGCTGATCCCGCTCTACCGCATGGTCGGCTCGCTCGGGCTGAATGCCAGCCTGGCCGGTATCATCGTGCCCAATCTGGCCAACGCCTTCGGCATCTTCCTGATGCGCCAGTTCATCGCCGGCGTGCCTGACGATTTGATCGACGCCGCGCGCATGGACGGCGCCTCCGAGCTGCTCATTCTGTTCAAGATCGTGGCGCCCAGTATCGCTCCCGCGATCGCCGCGTTGGCGCTGTTCGCCTTCGTCTATCACTGGAACAGCTATCTCTGGCCGCTTACCGTGCTGCAGGGCAATGCCGACGCCTATCCGATCGTCATCAGCCTGAGCCGGCTGCTCAGCTACAACCGCGGCGCCATGAACACCGGCCTGGTGATGGCCGGCGCGACGCTCGCCGTGCTGCCGCCGCTGGTCCTGTTCGTCTTCCTGCAGCGCTTCTTCGTCGATTCGATCGTGGGTTCCGCAATCAAGGGCTAGCTCTCGCGGCATTCAGGTACCGGTCGGCAATTCCCCTCAGGCGTAGTAGCACCTGAGCATCTTTGTCGAGCCGCACGCCCCTGCGCCATTGCGACATCCAGGATTGACGGGCATGCCCGCGCACTGCAATGTGCATTAACCAGCTGTTTACCATGCGGCGGCTGAAGATCGGGGGCGATTTGGAACCGTTTTTGGACGCGAACCTCCTGAACTGGGATGATCGGGCCGAGCTGCATGCGACCGACAGAACAGGCAGCTACCGCATCGAGAATGTACTGGCTGGCGGATCCAATCTCTATGAGCTGGAAACGCGCGAGGTCGGTGACATTCTCGGCAAGGACATCGTCCATCTGCAATGTCACATCGGGCTCGACACGATCAGTCTGAGGAACCTCGGCGCGGGCAGCGTGACCGGCCTGGACTTTTCACCAAAAGCAATCGCTGCAGCGCGGGATTTCGCCTCCAAGGCGGGCAGCGACGTTCGCTTTGTGGAAGCGCCGCTGTATGAAGCTGTCGAAGCACTCGACCGGACCTACGACATCGTCTACGTCACCTGGGGATCGGTAAACTGGCTTGACGACGCCTTCCGTTGGGCCCGTGTGGTCGCCGATCTTCTGCGGCCCGGCGGCCGGCTCTATTTGGCCGAGGGCCATCCCTTGATGTTCCAGTGCAATCGCAAGGCTGCGGCGCTCGAGTTGAAGCACGACTGGCGCACGCCACTGACGCGGCCGCTCGTCTGGAACGAGGATCTGACCTACACCGGCGATGAGCGCACCTTGAAGCATCCTCGATATTATGAATGGATCCATCCGATCAGCGACGTGGTGAACGCGCTGATCGCAGCGGGACTATCGCTCGATTTTCTCAACGAGCACGACGCGGTTTCGTGGCAGCACTTTTCCTTCGCAGTGAGGGCCGGCAGGGATATGTACGGCCTGCCCGAAAACGCCCCCAAGATTCCGATGGCCTATTCAATCGGAGCGACCAAGCGCGGCGCCGGGACATATCGGATCATGCCACAGAAGGTCGATAGCCACTAGCTTCGCCATGTACGGGTTCTGGTGCGATTGCGCGCGCAACGGCCCCGAACGGTCGGAAGGCTCAAAAATTTTAAAGATTGTGAAGGCTAATATTAAGTTATTGCGAACTAATATTCCCTTGGTCAGGTTCGCCCGGAGAGCCTGAGAAGCACAGGGAAACTCGCCCTATTGGCTCTTTTCGCCAGCAGGTTCGGCCGCCTGAAGGGGGTCTTTTCACCGGCAAGGATTCCGGCGGCGATCGCGATTGTGGTCATTGCCGTTTGCGCGATGTTCGCGGACCATCAGAATAAAATCGTCTCCGACCAGGCCACCCGCGCGGACGTTCTGGCCAAGGTCAGTGTCATTCGCGCCAAGCTCGAAGGCAACATCAACGGCAACCTTCAGCTGACTCGAGGACTGGTCGCGGCAGTCACGACCGAACCCTACATGGGACAGCAACGTTTTGCTGAGCTTGCCAGCCGGCTGTTCAACGAAGAGTCACAACTTCGCAACATTGCAGGCGCGCCCGACCTGGTCATTTCCTTGATGTACCCAATGGCCGGCAACGAGAAGGCCATCGGGCTTGATTACCGCAAAAACGACCAGCAGCGTGCGGCTGCCCTGCGCGCGCGCGACGAGCGCAAGCCCATTCTCGCCGGTCCGATCGATTTGCAGCAGGGAGGACAGGCCTTCGTCGGTCGATTTCCGGTATTTGTAAAAAGCGCAGGCAACACGGACCGATTCTGGGGCATCGTTTCCGCTGTAGTCGACGTGCAGCGCCTTTACCGGGCGAGCGGTCTTCTCGACAAGGATCTTGGAATTGACGTCGCCCTCACCGGCAGTGACGCCCTTGGCGCGAAGGGACTCCAATTCTTCGGTGACGAACGGGTCGTCAAGAGCAATCCGGTGACGGCAGACGTTCTGGTTCCGTCGGGCTCCTGGCAGATTGCTGCCATTCCCAAGAACGGTTGGCCCACCACTCCCGCCAATGCATGGCTGCTGCGGACGATCATGGCGGCGGCGGCGGCGTTGATCTTGCTTCCTTTCCTGGCGGCAGGCCGCCTCATTGATGAAAGACAGCGAAACTATTGGGAACTGCAACGGCTGTCGCGACGGCTGGAACTTGCTTTGGAGGCGTCGGCCATCGGAGTATGGGAGCACGATCTCGAAACCAACCATCTTGGTTGGGACGATCGCGTCAATGAGATATACGGCAGAGAGGCTGACGGCGGGCCGCGCGGATATACCGACTGGGCCGCAGCCATTCATCCTGCCGATCTGCCTGGCGCGCTTGCGGACTTCGACAAAGCCGTCGCCGGGCGGAGCACATATTCCTCGGAATACCGCGTCGTTCGCCCCAACGGCGAAATTCGTCACGTCCGGTCCAGGGCAATGTTTTACCAGACTGCAAGCAATTCGCCTCGAATGGTCGGCGCGGAGTGGGACGTAACGGCAGACGTTTTGCTGAACAACGATCTGGTTCGTGCAAAACAGCTGACCGAGTCGAAAAATGTGGAACTCGAGTCTGCCAGGGCGCGCATAGAACACATCGCCCTGCACGATTCGCTGACGGATTTGCCCAATAGGCGTTACCTGGACCAGGTGCTGGAGGATTACGCGGCAAAGGCCAGGCTCGACGGCGGTTACGCAGCGCTGCTTCACGTAGATCTGGACCGCTTCAAGCACATCAACGATACGCTCGGCCACGCGGCAGGCGACGCAATGCTGGTGCATGCGTCATCCGTTCTCCAGTCCAACGTCGGCGACCGCGGTTTCGTCGCCCGGATTGGGGGAGATGAATTCATCGTGCTCTGCACGGTGCATGATGATGTCGGCCAGGCAGCCACGCTTGCCGACCGTATTATCGAGCAGATGCGCCGACCCGTGTATTACCACGGTCATCAATGCCGTTTTGGCGTCAGCGTCGGAATAGCAATCGACAATGACAGAGACACCGATGCCAAGCAGTTGCTGGTGAACGCCGATATCGCGCTTTACCGGGCAAAGAGGCGGGGTCGCAATCGGCATGAATTCTTCAGTGGAGAGCTGCAAAGCGAAATCGTCAACACGAAGAGGATTGCCGACGAGATTCTGGCCGGCCTCGAGCGAAACGAATTCATCGTATTCTACCAGCCTCAATTCGACGCGAAGACACTGGAAATTGTGGGCGTTGAAGCACTGGTGCGGTGGAAGCACCCACAGAAGGGTATTCTGGCTCCTGACGTTTTCCTGAAGACCGCCGAAGAACTGAACGTCGTCTCGATGATAGACCAGAAGGTCCTCCAGCAAGCGCTTTTGGATTTCGAGGCGTGGTCTGCCGAGAAGATTGGCATTCCGCGCGTGTCAGTCAACGTCTCGGCGCGGCGCCTTCGCGATGAGGAACTCCTGAAGAGTTTGCGCGACCTCAATATCGGCAAGGGAACTTTTTCATTTGAGCTCGTCGAGTCGATCTTCCTCGACGACAACGACGATCTGGTCACATGGAACGTTGAGCAGATCAAGCAACTCGGCATCGACATCGAAATTGACGATTTTGGCACCGGCTATGCGTCCATTGTCAGTCTGCTCAAACTGCAGCCGCGCCGCCTGAAGATAGATCGCCAATTGGTGGATCCCATCGTGAACTCACCCCAGCAAAGGCAGATCGTCTCCTCGATCATCGAGATTGGCAAATCCTTGGGCATCGAGATCATTGCCGAAGGTGTCGAGACAATGGAGCACGCACGTCTGCTCAGGGGGCTGGGCTGCGACATACTGCAAGGCTATGCATTCGGGCGCGCAATGGATTCCGATAGCCTGAGAAGGTTTGTTCGATCTCGTCGGTTCCGCGTCGCAAGCTAGTCCAATTGAAACTCCGGCATGCATTCTGTCGCGGCAAGGCTTCGCCCCGCGTCAGCCAAACCGCGCCCGAGTCCACGCCCCACCCCCCGCGTTCGACTCCACCGCCGCCGCCACGAATTTCACGCCGCGCGCACCGTCGACCACGTCGGGCACCTGCGCCACGCGCGCTGGATCGACCGCGGCGCCCGAGCGATGCGCGCGGATGATGTCGGCGGCGTCGCGGTAGAAATTGGCGAAGGCCTCGATGTAGCCTTCAGGATGCGCAGCCGGCATGCGCGAGACGCGCCGGGCCTCCGCCGTCGAGCCATGGCCGCCGCGCACCAGCGTGCGCGTTTCCTCGCCATAGGGCGAGAAGCGCAGTTCCTCCGGCCGCGAACCAAACCATTCAAGCCCGGCCTTCTCGCCATAGATGCGCACCGAGAGGTCGTTGTAGTGGCCGGGCGAGGTCTGGCTGGCCAGGATGGTGCCGCGCGCCCCGCCGGTCCAGCGCATCAGCACATGCGCGTTGTCGTCGAGGCGCCGCGCGGGCACGGCGGTGAAGAGGTCGGCGGAAACCGCCTCGGCTTCGAAGCCGGAGATGAAACTCGCCAGGTTGAAGGCATGCACGCCGATATCGGCGAGCACCGCCGACTGGCCGGCGCGCGCCGGGTCGGTGCGCCATTGCGCCTGCTTCTGGCCCTCGGCGTCGATCGGCTTGGTCAGCCAGTCCTGGATATAGGCGCCATGCACCGACACGATGCGGCCGAGCTCGCCCGCCTCGACCATTTCGCGCGCCTGGCGGACCATGGCATAGCCGGTGTTGTTGAGCGTCACGACGAAACGGCGCTTCCTCGCCTTTGTCAGCGCCACCAGCGCTTCAGCCTCGGCAAGCGTCGTCGATAGCGGCTTGTCGCAGATCACGTCGATGCCGGCTTCGAGGAAAGCGGTCGCGATCGGCGCGTGCAGATGGTTGGGCGTGACGATGACAACCGCCTCGATGCCGTCCGGCCGTGCTGCCTCGGCCTTCGCCATGGCATGGTAGTCGGCATAGCTGCGCTCGGGCGCGATCCCGATTTCCGCGGCGGAGGCCGCGGCATTGTCGGGATCCGAGGACAGCGCGCCGGCGACAAGCGCGATCTGGTCGTCGAGCCGCATGGCCAGCCGATGCACGGCGCCGATGAAGGCATTGCGGCCGCCCCCGACCATGCCGACCCGAAGACGTTGACGCGACATACCATCGGCGGTTGCATAGACCATGATTGCGATTATTCTCCCTAAGGTTCGATGTACCGGCCGGCGCGGATGCCTGTCGTGACCGACAGCCATTGTTTTCGAATGATATTTCTATTTTTTGTTTTGTAAAACGATTGTGCCGCGTTAGCTTTTGCACAGGTCCGGCTAGAGCATGATCCCGAAAAGTGGGAACCGGTTTTCGGAAAAGATCATGCTTCAAAAGGAACCGCATCCGGAGGGCAGCGATCGGATGAAGCATCCGATGGTTGGGGTCACAATGAGGCATATCCTATGAGCGGCCGTCGTGGAGCGGTCGACGAACCGTCCGCGCATAGCCTGGAGACGGCGGCGAGAAAGCGAAGCCGTTCGCTGGCGGCGCTGGGCTACACCAAGCCGCAAACCTATGAAGAGCTGCGCGCGGTGCTTTCGTCAGGCACCGTGCATTTCCCGAAGCGGCTTCGCCAGGTCGCGATCTTCCTGTGGCAGCATCCGAGCGAAGTCGCGCTGGGCACGATCGCGCAGGTGGCGGACCAGGCCGGCGTGCAGCCTTCGACCCTGGTGCGCTTCGCCCAGATCTTCGGCTATTCCGGCTTTTCCGATTTCCAGGTCCTGTTCAAGGACCGGATGAAAGGTTCCTGGCCGGATAAAGGCAGCCAGGAAAAGGCCGCCGAACCGAATGCGAACCTGCATTTCCTCAACGGCATGGTCGGTGCCTGCCAAGCCTCGCTCGGCCGCGTCGGCAATACATTCGACATCGACCGTTTCGAGACGATGGTCGGCCATCTGGCGGCGGCGGAACTGATCTATGTCATCGGCAGCAAGCGCGCCTTCCCCGTCACCGCCTATCTGTCGCTCACGCTCTCGCAGCAGGGCGTGCGCAACGTGCTGGTCGACAATGTTGGATCGACCGCGCTCGACCAGGTCGGCTGCATAGGCCAGCGCGACGCGGTGCTTGCCGTCTCCTTCAGTCCTTACAATTCGATCACGCCCGATCTCGTCGCCGTCGCGCATGAGCGCAAGGCGCGCATTGTCACCATCACCGACAGCACCTTTTCACCGCTTGTGAAGCTCTCCGACACTTGGCTGGAAGTGGTCGAGCAGGATTTCGCGGGCTTCCGCTCGCTCGCCGCCTCGCTGGCGGTCGGCATGGCCTTGGTCCACGGCGTCGTCGCGCGGCGGACAGGCTGACGAGAACGATTGACTAAAAAGAACTGCCGTTCCATATTTGAAAAAATGGAAACTTTGTTCCGGGAGGAGGAATGGAGGTTCGTCTCGACGGCAAGGTGGTGCTGGTCACCGGCGCGACGCAAGGCATAGGCCGCGCGGTCGCCAAGATCGCCGCGCGCTCCGGCGCCGCCGGACTGCTGATCACCGGCCGCGATCAAAAACGCGGCGACGCTGTCGCCGCGGAGATCTCGGCCATGGGCACCGCCACCGCCTTCGCTTCCGCCGACCTCGGCGATCCCGAAGCTCCAGCGCGGCTGGCGCAGGCCTGCATCGAACGCTTCGGCCGCATCGACGGCCTGGTCAACGCCGCCGGCCTGACAGACCGCGCCTCCTTCGGCGATGCCACGCTCGACGATTGGTCGTCGCTGTTTGCCGTCAACGCGCGCGCCCCCTTCTTCCTGATGCAGGCGGCGATCGCCGACATGAAGAAGCGCGGACAGGGCGGCGCCATCGTCAACATCCTGTCGATCAACGCGCATTGCGGCTCGCCGGAGCTTGCCGTCTATTCCGCGACCAAGGGCGCGCTGGCGACGCTGACCAAGAACGCCGCCAACGCCCACCGCTTCGACCGCATCCGTGTCAACGGCATCAATGTCGGCTGGACCGACACGCCGGCCGAGCGCGTCATGCAGGCCGACACGCTCGGCCATGGTCCGGGTTGGCTCGACGCGGCCAATGCGACGCAACCCTTCGGCCGGTTGTTCTCCGTTACCGACATCGCCAACCTTGCCGTCTTCCTGCTTTCCGATGCGGCCGGCCCGATGACCGGAACGCTGGTCGACCAGGAGCAATGGGTCATCGGAGCCAACCGGTGAGGCCCGAAAACCTCGGCCCTCACCTGCTCGACCGCTTGCCGTCAGAGGTCCTCAAGCCGGCTTACGATCGCGCCGCGCTGAAGCCGGGCATCGCCCATATCGGCGTCGGCGCCTTCCATCGCTGCCATCAGGCCGAATATACCGACGATCTCTTGGCAAACCATTTCGACCACTGGGGACTGGTCGGCATCAACATACGGCCGCCTTTGCTTGGCCGGTCGCTTGGCCGGCAGGACGGTCTCTACACGCGGCTCATCCGCCAGAGCGACGAGGTCGAGGCGCGCATCATCGGCAGCATCGTCCGCACCGTCGACAGCCAGGAAAATGCTGCGCCGGCGCTGTCCGTGCTCGCCTCGCCGGAGATCGAGATGGTCACCATGACAGTGACCGAGAAAGGCTATTGCCACGTCCCGTCGAGCGGCGCCCTCGACCTCGATCACCCTGATATCGTCCACGACCTCGCCAATCCCGAGACGCCGCGAAGCGTGCCCGGCATCATGGCAAGAGCTCTGGAACTGCGCATGGCTTCGCATGGGCGGCCGGTGACGCTGCTTTCCTGCGACAACATCCCGGCCAACGGCATCATCCTCGGCAATGTCGTGCGGACATTCGCCGAACGCCGCGGCGCCGCTTTGGCGGACTGGATCGAAGCCAACGTCGCCTTCCCGTCGGCCATGGTCGACCGCATCGCGCCGGCGACGACCGGAACTGACATCGAAACCGTCGCAAAACGCTTCGGCTACCATGACAGCGCCGTGGTCGTCGGCGAGCGCTTCCGCCAATGGGTGATCGAGAACCGCTTCGCCGGCCGCGTGCCGCGATGGGATCTCGTCGGTGCGACCTTCGTCGACGATGTCACGCCATTCGAGCATCTCAAGATGCGGGTGCTGAACGGCGCCCAGACGACGCTCAGCTATCTTGGCGTGCTCGGCGGCTTCGAGCACACTTTCGAGACGATCGCCGACCCGCTTCTGGCAGGCTTCGTCCGCCGCATGCTGACCGAGGAAACCCTGCCGACACTTCATGCGGTGCCCGGCATCGCGCCGACCGCCTATGTCGAGCAGAGCCTTTCACGCCTCACCAACACGGCGATCCGTCACCGCAACCACCAGATCGCCACCGACGGCTCGCAGAAGATCGTACAGCGCCTGCTCAACCCGATCCGCGACCGTCTGGCGAAGGGTGAAAGCATCAGGCTTCTCTCGGTGCCGGTCGCCGGCTGGATGGCCTATCTGATCAAGGCTTCCGCGCAGTTCGGCCGCGCCTGGCAGGTGTCGGATCCCTTTGCCGGAAGAATTGCGGAAATCGCCGACCGCATCGGCCAGGACAGCAAGGCACTTGTTGACGCGATCCTGGCCATCGACGCCATTTTCGACCCGTCTTTGGCCGCCAACGCGACATTCCGCACGCATGTCGTGGCCGGGCTCGACGGCTTGCTTTCAGGCGATCCGATGGGCTTTGTCGGGCAAGTCTGCGCTGAGCCAACAGATGCGCGGTTGAAGCAGCCGGCGCGATCTGCATAGTTAGGAAACTGGGAGGGACTATGAAGCTTGGACTGCTCACCGCACCGTTTCCGGATGCGCCGCTCGGCGAGGTCGTCGACTGGGCGCGCTCGGTCGGTTTCGAAGCGCTGGAAATAGCCTGCTGGCCGAAAACGTCAGGCGACAGCCGCCGCTATGCCGGCACCAGCCACATCGATGCCGCCGGCACTTCGGCCTCGCAGGCCAGGGACATTGCCGCCGAGCTTGCCGGCAGGGGCATAACCATCTCCGGCCTAGGCTTCTACCCCAATCCCTTGCATCCCGACCGGGCGCATCGCGAAGCGGTGATCGACCATCTGAAGAAGGTGATCGTGCTGGCCAGCCATATGGGCGTGCCGCTGGTCAACACCTTCTGCGGCGGCGATGCATCGAAGACCGTCGATGCCAATTGGGAAGACGCGCAGAAAGTCTGGCCGGCGATCATCGCCCATGCGCGCGACCACGGCGTGAAGCTCGCCTTCGAGAACTGCCCTATGATCTTCAGCTATGACGAATGGCCGGGGGGGCACAACATCGCCTATTCGCCTTATGTCTGGCGCCGCATCCTCGAAGCCTGGGGCGGCGATGTCGGCATGAACTTCGACCCTTCGCATCTTGTCTGGCAGATGATCGACAAGGAGCGCTTCATCCGCGAGTTCGGCAAGCACATGCTGCATGTCCATGCCAAGGATCTGATGATTGATCATGATGGTTTGTACGAGCGCGGAATCCTTTCGGCTGGCATAGGCTGGCAGGTGCCGCGCATGCCGGGGCTTGGGGATATCGATTGGAGCAGGATCTTTTCCGGCCTTTACCGGGCCGGATATGACGGACCGGTCATCATCGAACATGAGGACCGCCGCTTCGAGGGGACGGACGAAAAGGTCAAGCGCGGCTTCCTGCTTGCCCGCGATGTGCTGCGCCCTTTCATCAAATAAGGCTTGGCTCCGATTGCATCGGAGCCCTGGAACTGAACTGAAAGATCAATGTGGAGGAATACAGAAATGAAGAAACAACTGACCATCGCCTCGCTGCTTGCCGGTGCCGCCTTGCTTGCCTCGGTGGGCGTCTCGGTCGCCGCCGGCAAGTACACGATCGGCATTTCCAACACCGTGCAGGGCAATGGCTGGCGCGAGGAGATGATCTGCGCGATGAAGGCGCAGGCGCTCGCTTCCGGCGAGGTGGCCAAGCTCAACATCGCCCACCGCAACACCGACGCCGCCGGCCAGCTCGAGGACATCCGTAACCTGATCAGCGCCAAGGTCGACGCCATCGTCGTCAACCCGGCCGATCCGGCAGGCATCAAGGCCGGCCTCGAGGAAGCCACCAAGGCTGGCATCGTCGTCGTCGCCGTCGACCAGGCTGTGACCGAGCCGTCCGCTTACATCATTTCCAACAACCAGGAACAATATGCCTATCTCGGCGCCAAGTGGCTGTTCCAGCAGATGGGCGGCAAGGGCGAGGTGTTCTATATGCGGGGTGCCGCCGGCGCTTCGGCCGATAGCGACCGCGACAAAGGCTTCAAGAAGGCGCTGGCCGAATTCCCCGACGTGAAGGTCGCGCAGGAAGTGTTCACCGGCTGGCAGCAGGATCAGGCCAAGCAGCAGATCCTGTCCTTCCTCGCCACCGGCACCCCGATCAACGGCATCTGGACCTCGGGCATCGACAACGTCATCGTCGATGCGCTGGTCGAGCAGCAGGCCCCTATGGTGCCGGTCGTCGGCGCCGACAATGCCGGCTTTGTCGGCCAGCTCAGCTCGGTCAAGGACCTGGTCGGCGCGGCCGTCACCAATCCCGGCTCGATCGGCGGCGCCGGCGTGACGCTCGCCTTGCAGATCCTCGACGGCAAGAAGCCGGCGCAGCAGACCGTGCTGGTGGAGCCGCAGCTCTGGGAAAACGCCACCGACGAAGGCAAGGCCAAGCTGAAGAGCGTCGTCGATCCCTCGCTCAGCCCCGAATGGCCGGTGTCGATTTCGATCCCCGATTGGACAACCTACACCAAGGATCAGATCGTCGCCTGCAAGGGCCCGGGCGAATAAGCGCCTGATCTGAACGAAAGCGCGAGGACGCCGGACCAAGGTCTGGCGTCCTTGCCATTTCATTTGGCACGCATAATTTTGAGCCGTTAGATCGAGAACGCTTTGACCACCAACCTACTCCTCGACGCCACCGGCGTAGCGAAGAACTATGGCGCGGTTGCCGCGCTGCGCAACGCCTCGCTGTCCGTGCTGCCGGGCGAAGTGCACGCGCTGATGGGCGCCAACGGCGCGGGCAAGTCGACACTGGTGAAGATCCTCACCGGGGCGCTCCGCGCCGATGCCGGCCGCATCCTGATCCGCGGCGAGCAGCTTGATGTCCGCTCGCCGGCCGCCGCCCGCCGCGCCGGCCTGCTGCCAGTCTATCAGGAACCGTCGCTGATTCCCGATCTCGATGTCTTGTCCAATTTGCGGCTGACCGGCACGCCGGTCGAGCCGTTCCGCGCCTGGGTGCGCGAGCTCGGCATTCCCGACCTCGATATCCGCGAGACCGCGCGCCATATCCCTTTGGCCATCCTGCGCGTGCTCGACCTGGCGCGCGCGCTTGCCGTCGAACCCGACGTGCTTCTGCTCGACGAGATGACCGCGGCGTTGCCGGCGAACCTCGCCGAGAAGGTGCTTGAAGTCGTGCGCCGCCAAGGCGACGCCGGCCGTTCCGTCATCTTCATCTCGCATCGTTTCGTCGAGATCTCCGCGCTTTGCGACCGGGCGACCGTTCTGCGCGACGGCTCCACCGTCGGTGTCGTCGACATCCAACCGGGCATCGAGGAAAAAATCGTCGAGATGATGCTCGGAACCCGCATCGAGAAGACCCGTGTCGCAGCGCGCGGGGCAAGCGATGTCGCGGTTGCCGACGGCAGCCGCCCGCGGCTGTCGGTCCGCAACCTGCAACTCGGCACCAAGCTCAACGACGTCTCCTTCGATCTCGCCAACGGCGAGGTCGTCGGCGTGTTTGCGCTGGAGGGACAGGGCCAGGACGAGCTCTTCGCCGCCCTTGCCGGCTCGATCCGCCCGACGGGCGGCACCATCGACGTCGATGGCGCGCCGGTCAAATTCTCGCATCCGAGCGACGCCATCCAGGCCGGCATCGCCTATGTGCCTGGCGACCGCACCGAGGCTCTCGCCATGCAGCGCTCGGTGCGTGAGAACATCGCGCTCCCGTTCAGCGCCGCGCTTCGCAAATGGGGGCCGATCCGCATGCGCCGGGAGCAGGTGGTGGTTTCCAGCGCCATCGCCCGATTGCAGATCGACACGCGAGCGCAGGGCGAAGTGCAGCGCCTCTCCGGCGGCAACCAGCAGAAGGTGACCATTGCCCGCTGGATAGCGGCGAATGCCCGCACCATCCTTTGCTTCGACGCGACGCGCGGCATCGACGTCGGCACCAAGCAGGAGATCTACAAGCTGCTGCGCGAGCTCGCCGGCCAGGCCAAGTCGGTGCTGTTCTACACATCCGAAATGGAAGAGGTGCAGCGTGTCTGCGACCGCGTCATCGTCATCTTCGGCGGTCGCGTCGTCGATACCTTCCCGGTGGAGCAAGCTGACGAGCCGGCGCTGATGCGGGCCGCCTACGGCCTGCCGCGCGGCGCCAGGACGGATGTCGGCATTCTTGCGGAAGTCAAACCCGGTTCCAGTGCGGAGGCCGCGTCATGAGCCGCTTCTTCCGCAATCAGGGCTGGGTCGCCGGCCTGCTCGCCCTGCTGATCTTCGTCTTCGTCATCACCAGGCTGATCCAGCCGGGCTATGGCAGCGGCGACTTCGGCTCGCTGGCACGGGCGGTTCTGCCTTACGCCTTTGCCGTCGCAGCCCAGACCGTCGTCGTCATCGCCGGCGGCATCGACCTTTCGGTCGCCGCGATGATGGCGCTGACCAGCGTGACGGCCGCCTCGATGATGAACGGCGCCAGCGAGGAATATGCGCTGTTCGTCGTACCCTTCGTGCTCGCCATGGGGCTGGTGCTCGGCGCGCTGAACGGCGTCCTCATCGTCGTCACCCGCGTGCCGGACATCGTGGTCACTTTGGCGACATTGTTCGTGCTGCAGGGCGCGGCGCTGCTTGTGCTTGGCGCTCCGGGCGGCGCCGCCGCAGAATGGCTGAAGGCGAGCGTTGTCGGCACCGCGCCGATCCCCGGCCTGCCGGATTGGGCCGACGCCTGGGTTCCCAAGGCGCTGGTGCTGCTCGCCGTCTGTCTCTGCATCGTCTGGATTCCGCTCAGGCGCTCACGCCTCGGCCTCTCCATCTACGCCATCGGCAGCAATGAGCTCGCCGCTTTCCGCAGCGGCGTGCCGGTGGCGCGCACCAGGATCATTGCCTATGCGCTCTCCGGCCTGTTCGGCGCGATGGGCGGATTGTCGCTCACCATCAGCACCGGAATAGGCGCACCGATCCCCGGGCCTTACCTGCTCGCCAGCGTCGCCGCGGTGGTGCTCGGCGGCGTCGCGCTCGGCGGCGGCAAGGGCGGCCTGCTTGGGCCGATCATCGCCGTCTTCGTGCTGAGGCTGGTGCGTACCGACCTGACGCTCTTGGCCATCGATCCCAACGTCACCGCCATCATCGAGGGCGCCATCATGGTCGCGGTCGTGATGTTCGGCGCCTTCATCACCATGCGAAGCCGCCCGGTGGGAGCAACGCCATGACCGACACCGCGACCATGCCCCAGCCTGTCTCGTTCGGCCGCCGCATCAAGCGCTTCATGGCCGATCGGCCGCTCATTCCGCTGATCATCCTGCTGATCATTCTTGTGGTGATCCTGCAGATCCTGCGCCCCGGCATCGTCAACGAGCGCTGGCTCGCCAACACGGCGAAGTTCGCCATCCCGCTGGCGATCCTCGCCGGCTGCCAGACCATGACCATGCTGACCGGCGGCATAGACCTTTCCGTCGGCACGGTGGCGACCATGAGCGCCTTCATCATGGCGACCCAGATCGTCAACCAGGATCCGGCGGTGGCTTTCCTGCTGGCCATGCTGCCGGCGGTGCTGATCGGCCTCGTCAACGGCATCGGCGTCGGCGTGTTCCGCGTCCATCCGCTGATCATGACGCTTGGCACCAGCCTGATCGGCACCGGCTTCCTGCAGGTCTACCAGCGCACCGTGATCGCTTCCGGCGCCAAGATTCCGGATTTCCTGAGCTGGCTGGGCACCGGCGTCACCTACGGCTTTCCCAATGCGCTTTTCCTGTTCGTGCCGGTGGCTGTGCTGATCGTCTTTATGCTCAACCGCACCGGCTTCGGCCGCCTGCTCTACGCCGTCGGCGACAATGAGCACGCTGCGAGACTCTCCGGCGTCCGCTACTGGCAGGTGATCACGGCGCTCTACGTCCTCTCCAGCTTGCTCGCCGGCATCACCGGCCTGCTTTATATCGGCCTGATCAAGGCCCCCTCGCTGTCGCTCGCCGAGCCGCTGGTGTTGCCTTCGGTGGCTGCCGCCGTCATTGGCGGCACCTCGATCTTCGGCGGCCGCGGCGGCTACATGGGCACCATCGTCGGCGCTCTGATCCTGACCGTGTTGACGACGCTGCTTACCATCCTGCAGATGCCCGAAGGCGGCCGCCGCATCCTGTTCGGCTTCATCGTGCTGTTCGTGACTGCGGCATATCTGCGGATCGTCGAGGACCGGTAGGCGGAAGTGCTTAAACGAATGGCCGCTTTGACCCGTTGCCGAAGGATTTGAGCCAAGTTTGCCCATCCTGCCGTATCAGAGAGTCACGCCTATGGCAGAACGTCCGAGGGGGAGCGAAACCAACAGAACCGCCGCAAGCGACCTTGCCGACGACGATCCCCGCCTTGCCTTCATCTATCAGGAGGCGGTGAGAGGTCTCACCCATCAGCAGACCGTGGTGGAGAACATGAGCACCCGCGCCGGCAGCCTGATCTTCGCCACCGCATTCGCGAACTCGCTGCTCGGCGGCGCGGCCCTTTCCGACGGGCTCGGGCTTTGGGAATGGATTGCGGTGGCCCTGCTGTTCAGCATCGGCGGGCTGATCGTCTTCATGCTTTGGCCCTACCACCAATACTCATTCCGCTTCGATCCGGAAGAACTGCTCCGTGAATATGTCGATGGCGATGGGCCGACAACGATGACGGCGATGCACCGCGCGCTTGCCCTTCGCATCACGGCAGACATGGCCGGCAACTGGCGAATTATCCAGCGCCTGCGGGCGGCCTTGCAGATAGCGCTGCTCTTTCTGTTGCTCGATATTCTGGCCTGGCTTTTGGCAATCGCGGGCGTCTGAGCCAAAACGCACTATGGCCTACGCCGGATCGGAACAAGCGGAGCGAAGGTCGAAATAGAACATTTCGAAGCCGGCGACCGCGACACATATGGGTTACTCGGCCGCCTGCACATGACGTGCATCGATGATCGCCCTGATCTCCGAGCGGCACGAGCCGCAATTGGTGCCGGCACGCAGCGTCGACCCGATCGCTTCCAGACTGTCGCATCCGGCGGCAACCGCCGAGGCAAGCTGATTGGCGCCGACATGGAAGCACGCGCATACGACGCGCCCGATGGCCGGCATCGGCACCGGCGAGCGGCCGGACAGGAGCGCGTGGCGATCGGCAGTTGACAGCGGCTGGCGCGTGGCAAGCAGCGACACCAGCCAGTCCCGCACCGGCAACTGGTCCGGAGCGGCGACAAGCAGGGCTTCGGCCATGGCGCCGGCATCGTCGACGGCTGCGGCGCGATAGGCGAGCCCGCGGCGGTCGGTGTATTCCAGGAGTTGGTCCTGCCGCTGGACGCCGAGCAGCTTGCGCGCCAGGAGGATGCCCTGGTCCGGCGGCTCGGTCCCGGTCAGTTCGTAGACCCAGCCGCCCTCGACCGCCTGTCGGCTCCAATGGACGAAACCCGTTGGCCTGAGATCGCGCCGCGTGATGAGCACGCCGGCCCAGCCGGTCTCTTCCCGCACGATCCTCGCCGGAACGTGTTTGAGTTCCGGCTGGCCGGAATGCGGGTCGGTCACCGGCGAGGACAACAGGCCGGCCGCAGCCCTGGCCGCGAACTGGCCGCTCCAGTGCATGGACATGAAGGCGTGGCCGCGCCGCTGCGCCTCCGTCATGCGCACCCTTACGCGGGCGAAGCCGAAGCGCGTCGAAAGATGCGCTAGGTCGCCATCCTTGAGATGATGGGCGGCCGCATCCGCCGGATTGAGGTCGACCGCGGGCTCCGGCGCGTTCGCCATCAGGCGCGGCACGTTTCCGGTGCGCGTCATGGTGTGCCATTGGTCGCGCAGCCGGCCGGTGTTCAGGGCAAGCGGATAGTCCGCGTCGACCGTGAAGGCCGTCGCCTCCTGTCGCACCGGCACGAAACGAGCGCGACCATCGGGGGTCGGGAAACGACCGGCGGCGAACAACCTCGCCTGGCGTTGGTTTCGGTGCGGCGCGGGCCAGTGGCGCGGCGCGAAGGCCGAATAGTCTTCGTCGCTGAGAGCAGCCACGCCGCCGAGGTCGAACAGGCGCCCGCCGTCATTCTCGAAAGCGGAGAGCGCGGCATGTTCGCGGAAGATTTCGGCCGGTGACTGATAGCCGAAGGCGTCGCCGTAGCCCATACGTTCGGCCACATCGCAGACGATGCGCCAGTCGGCCCTCGCCTCGCCCGGCGTCGGCAGGAACGGCCGCTGACGCGAGAGGCGCCGTTCCGAATTGGTGACCGTGCCGTCCTTCTCGCCCCAACCGGCTGCCGGCAACAGCACGTCGGCATAGCGCGTCGTGTCGGTGCGGGTCACGTCCGAGACCGCGACGAAATCGCATTTGGACATGGCGGCCCGAACGCGTGAAGCGTCGGGCATGCTGACGGCCGGGTTTGTACCCATGACCCACAGCGCCTTGATGCGGCCATCGGCGACCGCCTGGAACATATCCACCGCCTTCAGGCCGCCGCGGCGCGTGATGCTGGGCGCCTTCCAGAAGCGGGAGACGCGGTCGATAGCCGACTGATCCGTGAAGTCCATATGCGCGGCGAGCTGGTTGGCCAGGCCTCCCACCTCGCGCCCGCCCATGGCATTCGGCTGGCCGGTGACCGAGAATGGTCCCGTGCCGGGCTTGCCGATGCGGCCGGTGGCGAGATGGCAGTTGATGATGGCATTGACCTTGTCGGTGCCATGCGCCGATTGGTTGACGCCCTGGCTGTAGACGGTGACCGCTCGCTCGGTGCCGGCAAAAAGATCGTAGAAGGCTTCGACATCGGCGGCTGCCAGGCCGCAGCCTTTCGCGACACGCGCGATCGACGGCGCATCGGCGCCGGCGAGCGAGGCTGCCGCGTCGAAGCCCGACGTATGGTCGCGGATGAAGCCGGCATCGGTCTTTCCGGCCTGGACGAGATGCGCGAGCAGCCCGTTGAACAAGAGCACATCCGTGCCGGGATCGAGCGCCAGATGCAGGTCGCACTCGTCGGCCGTGGCGGTGCGGCGCGGATCGATGACGACGATCCTGGTCCCGCGTTCCCTGCGCGCCGCGAGCATGCGCTGATAGAGCACGGGATGGCACCAGGCGGTGTTGGAGCCGGTCAGCACGATGAGATCGGCGCAGTCGAAATCCTCATAGACGCCGGGAACGATGTCCTCGCCGAACGCGCGGCGGTGGCCGGCGACGGACGAGGCCATGCAGAGCCGCGAATTGGTGTCGATATTGGCCGAGCCGATGAAGCCCTTCATCAGCTTGTTGGCGACGTAGTAATCCTCGGTGAGCAACTGGCCGGAGACATAGAATGCGACTGAGTCCGGCCCGTGCTCGGCAATCGCCTGCGAGAATTTCGCGGCGACGAGGTCGAGCGCTTCGTCCCAATCGGTCTGCCTGCCGCGGATTTCCGGCTGGAGCAAGCGGCCTTCAAGGCCGAGCGTCTCGCCAAGCGCGGCACCTTTCGAGCAGAGGCGCCCGAAATTGGCCGGATGATCGGGGTGGGGGGGGGGGGGGGGGGGGGGGGGGGCGGGGCGGCGCGCCCCGCCCCCCCCCCCCACCTCGGCCAGCACGCCGCATCCGACCCCGCAATAGGGGCAGGTGGTCCTCACCTCGCGTGCTTCTTCCATGCCTCAGGCCGCTTTCGACGAGGCCAGCGCTTCAAGCGCGATGTAGAGCCGTTCGCCCTCGAGCTTAACCGGGATCGTCCTGACCGAGCCTTCGTCCGCGCCCAGCGCCTTGCCCGTGTCCAGCGAGATCACCCAGTTGTGCAGCGGGCAGGTCACTGCCGCGCCATGGACGATGCCCTGGCTGAGCGGTCCGCCCTTATGCGGGCAGTGATCGTCGATGGCGAAGACCTGGTTGTCCGCAGTTCGGAAGACAGCGATCTTGCCTTGCGGGGTTTCGACACAGCGCGCGCCGCGTGGTGGAATGTCGGCGATGGAGCCGATTGCGATCCAGTTCATGTTGTTTCTTTCCGCTCGGCTCACTCCGCCGCCTCCGCAAACCCGACCGACGCCATCGGCCGGAACTCGTGCTTGTCCTTGCCGGAGACGCGTTCGGACCAGGGATCGACCTGCGCGAATTTCTGCGAGAAGACGAAGCGCTCGAAGAGGCTCCCGCGGCGCTCGGCGTCGTCGAGGATCTGGCGTTTGATCTCAGCGGTGCCGACGCGCTTGGCCCATTTGTAGATACGCTCGAGATATCGGGCCTGCTCGCGATACATCTGGACGAGCGCCACGATCACCTCCAGCGCCTCGTCCTCGGTCTTCACCATGCCGAGCACTTCGGTGCCCTTGATGTCGAGGCCGGCGGCGCCCGCGAAGTGGATCTCGTAGCCAGAGTCGACGCAGACCACGCCGACATCCTTGCAGGTCGCTTCCGCGCAGTTGCGCGGACATCCCGATACCGCCATCTTCACCTTGGCCGGCGTCCAGGAGCCCCACATGAACTTCTCGATGCGGATGCCCAGCCCCGTCGAATCCTGCGTGCCGAAACGGCACCAGTCGGAGCCGACGCAGGTCTTCACGGTGCGCAGGCCCTTGGCATAGGCATGGCCGGAGACGAAACCGGCCTTGCCGAGATCGGCCCACACCGCCGGCAGGTCTTCCTTGCGGATGCCCAGCATGTCGATGCGCTGGCCACCGGTCACCTTGACCATCGGGATTTCGAACTTGTCGACGACGTCTGCGATGGCGCGCAATTCACCGGCGCTGGTAACCCCGCCCCACATGCGCGGCACGACCGAATAGGTGCCGTCCTTCTGGATGTTGGCATGCACGCGCTCGTTGATGAAGCGCGACTGATAGTCGTCGGCATATTGGTCCGGCCAGTCGCAGACGAGATAGTAGTTGAGCGCCGGGCGGCACTTGGCGCAGCCGCAGGAGGTCTTCCATTCGAGCTCCTGCATGACGGCGGGAATCGACTTCAATCCCTTCGCCTTGATCAGGCGGCGCACGTCGTCGTGGCCGAGGCTCGTGCAGGAGCACATGGGCTGCACCGCCGCCGGATTGTAGGCCTCGCCCAGCGTGAGCTTCAGCAACTGCTCGACGAGGCCCGTGCATGAGCCGCATGAGGCCGAGGCCTTGGTGTGGGCGCGCACGTCGTCGAGCCCGGTCAGCCCCTTGCCCGTGATCGCGCCGGTGATCTTGCCCTTGCAGACGCCGTTGCAGCCGCAGATTTCCGCATCATCCGCCAGTGCTGCAACGGCCGCCAAAGGGTCCGAGGAAGCGCCCCCCTGGAATGCCTGTCCGAAGATCAGCGTGTCGCGCATCTCCGAGATGTCGGTCGCCTTCTTCTTGAGGTCGTTGAACCAGGCGCCGTCGGCCGTCTCGCCGAACAGCACCGTGCCGATGATGCGGTTGTCCTGCAGCACGACGCGCTTGTAGATGCCCGCTGATGCATCGCGCAGGATGATCTCCTCGCGGTCGTCGCCGTCCGCGAAGTCGCCCAGCGAGTAGAGGTCGATGCCGGTGACCTTGAGCTTGGTCGGCGTATCCGAATGGACGAAGCGCTTGTCCTCGCCGTCCGCCAGTCTGGCTGCCGCCACCCGAGCCATCTCATAGAGGGGCGCGACCAGCCCATAGACATGGCCGCCGACCTCCGCGCATTCGCCGAGCGCCATGATCGCCGCATCCGAGGTTTCCATGCGGTCGTTGACGACAATGCCGCGATTGACCTCCAGCCCGGCCTCTTTGGCCAGGGCAGTGCTAGGGCGGATACCGACCGCCATCACCACCAGCGTTGCCGGGATGATCGTGCCGTCCATGAGCTCGACGCCCTCGACCTTGCCGTTGCCGAAGATTGCCTTGGTGTTGGCCTTGGTCACGACCTTGATGCCGCGCGCCTCGACGGCCTTCTGCAGCAGGTAGCCGGCGGCCGGATCGAGCTGGCGTTCCATCAGTGTCGGCATGACGTGCAGCACGGTGACGTCCATGCCGCGTTCCTTGAGCCCGGCTGCGGCTTCCAGGCCGAGCAGGCCGCCGCCGATGACGACCGCTTTGGCGCGCGACTGCGCGGCGAGCAGCATGGCCTCGACGTCGTCGAGGTCGCGGTAGGTGAGCACGCCGGGCAAGTCCTTGCCCGGCACCGGGATGATGAACGGCACCGAGCCGGTAGCGATGACGAGCCTGTCGTAGCTTTCGGTCACGCCGTGGTCCGAGGTGACGGTCTTGGCTTCCCGGTCGACGGCGACGATCCTGTGCCCCTTGTAGAGGGTGATGCCATGCTTGATGTACCAGCCGTCGCCATGGATGACGATTTCCTCGAACGCCTTCTCGCCCGACAGCACCGGCGAGAGCATGATGCGGTCGTAGTTCACGCGCGGCTCGGCGTTGAAGATGGTGACGGCATAGCGGTCAGGGGCCGCCTCCAGCAGGTGCTCGAGCATCCTGCCCGGCGCCATGCCATTGCCTATGATGACGAGTTTCTCGGTCATGTCGGTCTGCTCCGGTCTATTCGGCGGGGGCATAGGAAAGGGACGGCGTCTCGACCTCGGCCGCGCGCTCCATCCGGCGGACGGCGAGATGCATCCAGACCAGGCAGGAGACGACGAGCAGGAACAGCAGCATGAAGCAGCTCGACCAGACGCCGGTGAAGTCGTTCAGCGCGCCGAAGGCGATCGGCAGGATGAAACCGCCAAGCCCGCCGATCATCCCGACCACGCCGCCGACCGCGCCGACATTGCCCGGATAGTAGACCGGGATGTGCTTGTAGACGGCGGCCTTGCCGAGGCTCATGAAAAAGCCGAGCACGCAGGCGACGGCGATGAAGGCAAGCGGGCCGATCTCGAAATGGAATGCGATCGGCCCGCTGATGCCGCGCACGACGTAGTCTGCCGAGGGGAGAGACAGAACGAGCGTCGCGACGGCACAGACGGTGAAAGTCCAGTACAGCACGGTACGCGCGCCGATGCGGTCGGAAAGCACGCCGCCATAGGCGCGGAAGATGCTCGCCGGAATTGAATAGGCGGCGCCGATCATGCCGGCGGTGGCGATGCCGAAGCCGTAGACGCCGATCAGGTAGCGCGGCAGCCAGAGCGACAGCGCCACGAACGCGCCGAAGGAGAAGAAGTAGTAGAAGGCGAAGCGCCAGACCCGCAGGTTCTTCAGCGGCGCGAACTCCTGCCAGAAGCTTCTTGCCGGCGTTGCCTTGCCGGCGCGGCGCTCGCGAATGACGGGATCGTCGTCGGTCATGAACCAGAACACGGCGGCCATGACCACCAATGCAGCGGCCCAGATCAGCGCGACCGACTGCCAGCCCCAGGAAAGCAGCACGAACGGCGCCAGGAACTTGGTGACTGCGGCGCCGACATTGCCGACACCGAAGATGCCGAGCGCGGTGCCCTGTTTTCCAGCCGGGAAGAAGCGCGAGACATAGGCGACGCCGACGGCGAAGGAGCCGCCGGCAAGCCCGACGCCGAGCGCCGCGATCAGCATCTGCCCATAGGTATGCGCGAAAGCGAGCAGGAACGTCGCCACCGCCGCGGCGAGCATGGTCATGGTGTAGACGATGCGGCCGCCATAGCGGTCGGTCCAGACGCCGAGCACCATGCGCACGAGCGAGCCTGTCAGGATCGGCGTGCCGACCAGCAGGCCGAACTCGGTTTCGTTCAGGCCGAGCTCCTGCTTGATGCGCACGCCGATGATGGAAAAGATCGTCCACACCGCGAAGCAGACGGTGAAGGCGATGGTGGATATAACGAGCGCCTGCCGGGGAGCACTGTCCTGGCTGGGCGCGGCTGGGAGGTTTGCGGTCATGGTCGGCTCCGATTTGCGGCGTGGGAGGCGCCGCATGTTTTGTTGATCAAGCGCGGCGGGACTTGCGCGGTCACTTGCGGCCCCTTGCCCTCGGCCTCGTGACTGACGGGGAACAAGAGCAGTGCCGCAGCGAACAGCACCGCCGTCAGGATGCTGCTCGCCAGGAAATCGCGGCGGGCGAAATCCTTGAGCGAGGGTCTGATCCGTTTCGTCATCGTCGTCTCCGGTTGGCACCGCGCGGGATTGGCGCCATCGATTGCGTTTCGGGTCCAAAACAAAAAAGCTGCCGTCCAGGCCTGTCGCGTCCGTACATCCGGGATCGCGTGGTGACCTGAGCGGCAGCTTTGCCTGGGGCGCCCGCCATTGGACGCCGTGTCTCTTGACCCTTGCGGGTCTACACTCTGACAATCAAGAAGCGTGCCAATTTGGCAGCTCTCGAAATAACCGAATAAAATCAACGCGAAACGGTAGCCGCACGGCTATTGGTCAGGCCCGGCGATGGATCAAAGATTAGTCAGAATGCTCGCATGGCAGCATAATATTTGTGCAGTGCGGTATATTGCTCATTGTCGATGCAGATCGTCCCGTTGCCGATGACGGCGAGTTTTTCGGTCGTGGCGCTACTGCGCAGCTTCGACGAAGCGATGGCGTTCATAGAGGAACTTCAGCACGGCCTCGCGGCAGCGCAGAAAGGTGCGGTCGGATGCAAGCTCGATGCGCCGGCGCGGGCGGGCGAGCGGCACTGAAAGCACCTCGCCGATGGTGGCCGCCGGACCGTTGGTCATCATCACGATGCGGTCGGACAGAAGCACCGCCTCGTCGACGTCGTGGGTGATCATGATCATGGTCGAGCCCAGTCTGGCATGGATGTCCATCACCGCATCCTGGAGGTGAGCGCGGGTCAGCGCGTCGAGCGCGCCGAACGGCTCGTCGAGCAGAAGGATCTTCGGTTCCATGGCGAGAGCGCGGGCGATGCCCACGCGCTGCTTCATGCCGCCGGAAATCTCGGCCGGACGCTTGTCCTTGGCATGCGCTATCTGCACGAGGTCGAGGTTGCGCATGATCCAGCCATGCCGCTCTGCCCGGCTTTTTGTCCGGCCAAAGACCTTGGACACGGCAAGGTTGACGTTCTCGTAGACAGTGAGCCAGGGCAGCAGCGAGTGGTTCTGGAACACCACGGCGCGCTCCGGGCCGGGGCAGTCGACCTCCTTGTCCTCAAGCAGCACGGCACCCTTGGAAACCTTGGTCAGCCCGGCGATCAGGTTGAGCAAGGTCGACTTGCCGCAGCCAGAATGGCCGATGATGGAGACGAACTCGCCGGCGTCGATGGTGAGCCTGATGTCCTTCAGCACCTCGCTGACCTGGCCGCCACGGACGAAGGATTTGTCGATATGGTCGAGCTTCAGATAGGCGGCCATCCTGCCCTCCTCACTTTGCCGTTGTGCCACGGGTGACGAAGGCGCCGGCCGCTGCGACCAGCCGGTCGAGGCAGAAGCCGGTGACGCCGATATAGGCGAGGGCGACGATGATGTCGGGCAGCCGCGACGAGTTCCAGGCGTCCCAGATGAAGAAGCCTATGCCGACGCCGCCTGTGAGCATCTCGGCGGCCACGATGGCGAGCCAGGACAGCCCGATGCCGATCCTGAGACCCGTGAAGATGTACGGCGCGGCGGCCGGCACCATGATCTTGATGAAGAATTCGAGCTGGTTGAGCCGCAGGATGCGGGCGACGTTGCGGTAGTCCTCGGGGATGTTGCGGACACCAACGGCGGTGTTGATGATCACCGGCCAGATCGAGGTGATGAAGATCACGAACAGCGCCGACGGGTTGGAGTCGCGGAAGGCGGCGAGCGACAGCGGCAGCCAGGCGAGTGGCGGCACGGTGCGCAGGATCTGGAACACTGGGTCGAGGCCGCGCATCGCCCAGACCGACTGGCCGACGAGCGCGCCAAGCGCCACGCCGACCGCCGCCGCCATGCCGAAGCCGATGGCGACGCGCTGCAGCGAGATCAGCACGCGCCAGGCCAGACCGATATCCTGCGGCCCGTTGTCGAAGAACGGATGGGCGATCAGGTCATACGCCTCGTTCCACACCTGGCTTGGCGGCGGCAGGCTGGCCGTCGGCGACGAGCAAGCCACCTGCCAGACGACGAGCAGGATGAGGATGACGACGGCCGGCGGCACCAGCGCCGTCGCCAACCGGCGGGCAATGGCGAGCGGGTTGATGCGGCGCCTCGCCTTGGCGGCGAAGGCGACGACCTCGGCGGGCTTTGCCGGAAACGCCTTCACCTTGGTGTCCTCGACGGATTGGATGGACATGTCGCAGAAAAACTCCGTGGGCGGTGTTGGCGACGACGGCGCGAAGGCGCCGTCGCGCTTTGCTGCGCTTGCGCCGATGGCGACAAACGGCACCTTCGGCGCCGTCTGCGCTTAAGCCGAAGCCTTGATCTTCAGGCTGTTGAGATAGGCGGACGGGTTGGCCGGATCGAAGGTCTTGCCGTCGAAGAAGGTCTCGATGCCGCGCGAAGGCGATGCCGGGATATCGCTCGCGGCGACGCCCAGATCCTTCGCCGCCTCGCGCCACAGATCCTCGCGGTTCACCTGGTCGACCAGCGCCTTGATGTCGGTGGTCGGCGCGAACTTGCCCCAGCGGATGTTCTCGGCGAGGAACCAGGCGTCGTGGCTCTTGAAGGGATAGGAGACCCCGTCCTTCCAGAACTTCATATAGAGGTCGGTGCCCTTGGCGACGCGGTCGTTGCCGTAGTTGATATCGCCCTTGAGGCGACCGATGATGTCGGCGACAGGCACGTTCATCCATTGTCGTTTGCCGATGATCGAGGCCATCTCGTCTTTGTTCTCCATGGCCTCGCACCATTGCTGGGCTTCCATCACGGCCATCAGGATCGCCTTGGTTGCGTTGGGGTATTTCTCGATGAAGGCGGCGCGCAGGCCGAGCGCTTTTTCCGGATGGCCCTTCCAGAGCTCGCCCGTGGTCGCGGCGGTGAAGCCGATGCCTTGGTGGACGAGTTGCTCGTTCCACGGCTCGCCAACACAGAACACGTCCATGTTGCCGACCTTCATGTTGGCCACCATCTGCGGCGGCGGCACGACGATCGTCGAGACGTCCTTGTCGGGGTCGATGCCGCCGGCGGCCAGCCAGTAGCGCAGCCACAGGTCATGCGTGCCGCCCGGGAAGGTCATCGCGGCCTTGACTTCCTTGCCGGCCGCCTTCTTGGCGGCGAAGGCTTCCTTCAGTTTGGAGGCGTCGAGGCCGACGCCGGTTGCGGCGTATTCCTGTGCCACCGAAATGCCCTGGCAGTCGTAGTTCAGCCGCGCCACGATCGCCATCGGCAGCGGCTGCTTGTTCTGCGTCACCTTGCCGGTGTGCATGAGGTAAGGCATCGGCGTCAGGATGTGGGCGCCGTCGATGCCGTTGGCCTCGCCGCCGAGCACCAGATTGTCGCGCGTCGCGCCCCAGGAGGCCTGCTTCAGCACCTCGACGTCGGGCATGCCGTATTTGGCGAACAGCCCCCTCTCCTTGGCGATCATCAGGGGTGCTGCATCGGTCAGGGCGATGAAGCCGAGCTTGGCGCCGGTCACCTCGGGCGCGGTGGTCGCCGCATAGGCGCCGGAGGGAAACAGCTCGCGTGCCGCCATGAGCAGCCCGGCCGCCATGGCGCTGCTGGCGAGGAAGTCGCGCCGCGTCATGCCCTTCAGCGTCGTTCCAGTTCCGATCCGTTTCGTCATCGTCATCTCCATTGGGCGCCGCTTGGGACGCGTCGATTTCGTGGTCGGTCAAAACAAAAAAGCTGCCGGCCAGGCCGCGCGCGTCCGTCCATCCGGGATCGCGTATCGACCTGAGCGGCAGCTTTGCCTGTGGCGCCCGCCATTGGACGCCTGTTCCGTGACTCCTGAGGAGCCTGCCTATTGCGAAGCAGGAACTGTGCCAGTTTCGAACCGAATGAAAAACATCAATTAATTCAATTATATGCGACAATGATCCGCGCGCCGGCCGGCAAGGCGAGCAGGACAAAGATTGCTCATTAGCGCAAGCGCACGCATAATTCTTGTGCAATGCACAAGAATGGCGCGCAAACGATCAGGCGCGTTTCTGGCCCGCGATGTAGGCATCGATCCGATCCGGGTCGAAGATCTGGCCGTCGAAGAATCCGTCAGGACCAAGCACGAGACTCGCCCCGGCGGAGCCGACCGGCGTCGCGACCTTCAGCGCGCCCTCGACCTTGGCATTGGCGCCAGGCAGCGCCACGCCGAGCGGTTTCAGCGCCGAGCGGTAGAGATCGGGCCGATAGCAGTCGCGGGCGATGGCCAGGTTCTGCGGCGTATGCGGCAACTGGCCCCAGCGCACCATCTGCGTGTAGAACCACAGCGCATGGCTCTTCCAGGGGAAATTTGCCGCCTTGTCGAAGGGCAGGAAGAAATCCTCGACGTGCCGTTCCGCGCCGCCGCCGAGTTGAAGCTGTCCGGTCAGGATCGGCATCTGAATCGCCTCCGGCTGGCCGAGGAAAGCGGGCCTCGCCATCAATGCGGCCAGTTCGCCGCGATTTGCCGGCTCCTGGCACCACCGGGCGGAATGATGCAGCGCTCTCAGCAAGGCGGCCAGGGCGTCCGGGTTTTCCTCTGCCCACGCCCTGCGCGCGCCGATCACCTTTTCCGGGCTGTTGCGCCACAACAACGCCTTGACCGTGACGATACGGCCGATGCCGGCGGCGACGGCAGCGCTGTTCCAAGGCTCGCCGACGCAATAGCCGTCGATGCGGCCGGCGGCCAGCGCGTCGGCCATGAAGGGCGGCGGCACGATGACGATCTCGATGTCGCGGTCGGGATCGACGCCGCAGGCGGCGAGCCAGTAGCGCAGTTCGTAATTATGTCCGGAATGCGGATGCACGACCGCAAAGCGCAGCGGTTCGCGGCCGGCCGCCGCCCGCTCGCGGATCAGTGCGCCAAGGGCGGTACCGGCCCGCGCGGGCTCGAGGTCGGGCGCAGCCCCGTGCGCCGCCATGCCCTCCCACACCGCATTGGAGACGGTGACGCAGTTGCCGCCGAGCCCGAGCGAGAAGGGCACGATGGTCTCGGAGGCAATCGGCGTGAGACCGAGGCTGCAGGCGAGCGGCATCGGCCCCAGCATGTGGGCGACGTCGAAATGACCGATGGCGATACGGTCGCGGATATTGGCCCAGGAGGTCTCGCGATGTAGCTTGAGCTCGAGGTCCTCGCGGGCGGCAAAGCCCATCTCACCGGCCGCGATCAGGACGGCGCTGTCGAAGAGCGGCATGAAACCGGCGGTGATCTCATACGGCGCGTCCATGCTCATTCGCCCTCCAGAGGCCCCAGCAATCCCGCTGCCGTCACCAGGCTTTGGGCGATATCGGCGATCTTGCGGTTCTGGTTCATGGCGGTCTTCCGCAGCAGCGCGTAAGCCGCTTCCTCGCCCAGGCCGCGCGACTTCATCAAGATGCCCTTGGCCCGGTCGATGACCTTGCGGTTCTCGAGTTCGCTGCGTGCCTCCTCCAGCTCGCGCGCCATGCGCGAAAAGGCGTTGAAGCGGCTGATCGCCATGTCGAGGATCGGCTTGATGCGTTCCTTCTTCAGCCCGTCGACGACATAGGCGGACACGCCGGCATCTACGGCCGCCTCGATCGAGGCCTGGTCGGAGCGGTCGACGAACATGGCGATCGGCCGTTTTACCGCGCGCGAGAGCTGGAACATGTTCTCCAGCATGTCGCGGTTCGGATTTTCGAGATCGATGACGATGACATCCGGCTCGATCTCGGCGATGCGCTTGGCGATGCCCGCGACGTCATGGACGACCGTGACGTGGCGATGGCCGGCCTCCCGCAATCCGGCCTCGATGATCGAGGCACGGATGCGGTTCTCGTCGATAACAAGGATGGTCAACGAACCGGAGGACATGCGCCTATTGTGCAGCCGGTGGGCAATTGTGCAATGCGGTAGTCGGCTGGAGGTGAGATTCAGGCTCCCGTTGTGCGGCGCCTTGGTTGAATCTTGGATCAGCACCGGCCATCGATCCGGTCACGCCGCCGAACTGTCCTGCTCTGCGGCGTTGGGATCGCCCGGCGCCGTCGCCCAGGCGAGCTCGACCAGCGTCACCGTGCGCCGGCCGGCGCCGTCGACCTGGCAGACGATGAGGCCCTGCTCCTCGATATAGTCGAGCAGCCGCCGCGCGCGGCGCAGCGAATGCGAGCCATAGGCCCGCGCGATCGCCGCGTCGCTCGGGCATGGCCAGCCCTCCTTCGCGGCGCGGGCGATCATCATGAACACGCCTTGCATGTCCTCGGGCAGCAGCGAGGCGCGCACGGACACGTCCCGCCATGCATCGTCCTCGGCCATGTCGGAGCCGACGCCGGCGCGGGCCCGCGTCAGCATGCGGCGGAATTCCGAAAGATCGGGCACCACGGAAGCGAGCCCTTCGATCCGGCAGCGGACCACGAACTCCTGATAGAGCACGCCGATGACGCGGAAACCTGCATCCGGCTCGGCCAGGATGGCGCGCAGGATACGGTCCATCCGCACGCGCCGCTCGGCCAGGTCCTCGGCGCTCGGCTGCGGCTCGGCCGGCTCGGGGCGGATGTCCAGCGACGCGGCCTTGGCCGCCATCAGTTGGTCGAGCAGATCGGGCGAAGACCTGCGCTGCGGCCGCATTGTCTCCGGCGGCGGCGCGGCAAGAATGATCGCGCGCGCATCTTCAAGCGCAGCCCCAGGCATCGGCATCAGCCGCGGCGTGCCGTTGCGCGGGCTGGTTTCGGTCTGGCCGATGCGCACGCCTAGCGGGCGACGCGACAAGGCAGGACCGAGCGCCATGAAATGCCCACGCTCCAGGTCGCGAAACGCTTCGGCCTGGCGCCGCTCCATGCCGAGCAGGTCGGCCGCGCGCGCCATGTCGATGTCGAGGAAGGTGCGGCCCATCAGGAAGTTGGAGGCTTCCGCCGCGACGTTCTTGGCAAGCTTCGCCAGCCGCTGCGTGGCGATGATGCCGGCAAGCCCGCGCTTGCGGCCACGGCACATCAGGTTGGTCATGGCGCCCAGCGAGAGCTTGCGCGCCTCGTCCGAAACCTCACCGGCGACAGCGGGCGCGAAGAGCTGCGCCTCGTCGACCACCACCAGCATCGGATACCAATGGTCGCGCGCCACCTCGAACAACCCGCCGAGGAAGGCGGCGGCGCGCCGCATCTGGTTCTCGGCGTCGAGCCCTTCGAGGTTGAGCACCGTCGAGACACGGTGGATGCGCGCCCGCTCGCCCGCCGCCTGCAGGCCGCGCTCGGTATGCTCCTCGGCATCGATCACCAGATGGCCGTAGCGTTCGCCGAGCGACACGAAATCACCTTCTGGGTCGATGATGGTTTGCTGGACCCAAGGCGCGCTCTGTTCGAGCAGTCGGCGCAACAGATGCGACTTGCCGGAGCCCGAATTGCCCTGCACCAGCAGGCGGGTCGCCAGCAGTTCCTCAAGGTCGAGGGCGGCGGGCGCGCCGGCCGACGTCTGCCCCATCTCGATTGCAACGGTCATGTCTCGACTCGGATCCCTGCGAGCGACGGGCTTACCAACCTGAGCGCGGCGCGTCGAGCATACGATCGCTGGCCGCCCCGGTATTCTGCACAAGAGTGCGGGCTATCTCCGGTATGGCGCGGCCTATCCCGCAAGATCGACGTGATGTGCGCCATGCGGCAGCGGGATTCGGCCGATCCGTTCGAGGGCGGGCTGGTCGCCCTTGACGACACGGAACACTTCAAGCCCCGCGCCGGCTTCCGGTCCGGCGCCCTCATGGCCCTGAAACACAGTGGCGAGGAAATGATCCCCCGTTCGGTCGAAGGTGCCGCCTTCCGGCAACGAGCCCTCGAAAGGGTAGTCGGCAATCTTGGCGATGCCGCCGGTCGCCGGATCGAGACTCATCAGGCTGACGGAGGCCTGGCGCTGAAAGCGGGCGGACTGTGTTGGGAGAGCGGTGCCCCGCATGTTGACGGTCGCCACCAGCCGGCCATCGGGGCTCACCGCGATTCCCTCGGCCGACAGGTCGCTCTCGATGGCGGCGACAACCTCATGGCGGCCCATCGGCGCCGCGGGATCGGCAAGACGCACGACGCTGATGGTCGAAGGCGTCTCTGGGATGCGGCCTTCAAGGTTGGCGGCTGCAAGGTCGCGTCCCCAGTTGGAGGTCAGGTAATGGCGTCCGTCCGGCGTGAATCGGCCGACGAAAGGATCGGCGCCCACATTGACGATATTACCCCACGGGCGCAGGCGGGGCGCACCATTCTCCTCGCCGACAGCGAAGAAGGCGACGCGGTTCTGCGTGTTGATGTTTACGGCGATGAACCGGCCGCCCGGATGCCAATGGACGTTGGTAGCTGTGACACCTCCGCGAGGCGTGGCGGCTGACCCCGATATCCCGACATCGGCGAGATCGAACCGGGCGACGGGGCCGAAGCGACCGTCGGCATAGCCGACGATCTGGACGAGACTTGCCTCCGGCGTGTTCGATACCACGGCAACGCGGCGTCCATCCGGGCTGACCGACAGGCCTTCGGGAAAGGCGGCGATCTCGACTGTGTCCGCTAGGCGAGGCGTGGCGGCGTCCAACAGGTCGACCGCGAACAGGCGTCGCCCTGGCGGGAGGTCGTTGATTGTGTCGCCCGCCGCCGGTCGCTCCCCCAGCCTTTCGGTGACGAATGCGGTTCGCCCGTCCTTGGTCAGTTGCAGGATTTCCGGCGCCGCTGTGACTGAATTCGAGACCGCAATCGTTCCTTTCACCACCTTGCCGTCGGCAACGGACAGCACCGTCAACATGTCGCGAAAACCCGAATCGCGCGGCGAAAGCCGTCCCGTCGCGTAGGTCTGGGCGCTGAAATCGCCGTCGGAGATCACTGCGATCCGCGAGGCTGAAATCCGCCCGGCAAGGTCGAGCGGCTGTGCCGCCGTTACCGACGGCGCGGCGGCGGACAGTGCAATGGAGAGAGCGATGGAACTGAGGACAGGTCTGATCATGATCGGTTTCCCTACGGTCAGTTGAACTGCTTGCGCCTCGGAAAATAGCAACAAGGTTGATTGCGATCCAATTAGAATGCCACCATCTGTGATAGGCAATTCGCATCAGGAGACGCCATGGACATTCGCACGCTTGCCTGCTTCGTCGCCGTGGCAGAGGACTTGCATTTTCGCCGTGCGGCCGAGCGAATGAACCTGACCCAGCCATCGCTCAGTCAGCGCATCCGTGCCCTGGAAATCGAGGTAGGCGCCCAGTTGTTCGAACGGGATCGCCGCGGCGTCGCGCTCACGCCGGCTGGACTTGCCTTTCTCGGCCCCGCCCGAAAGGCGGTCGAGCACGCCAATGCCGCCACGACCCAGGCGCTCAGGGCCGTTCGCGGCGAAGTCGGCCGCCTGCGGCTCGGCTTCACCGTCATCGCCTTCTACGGCGTGCTGCCGGAGGCGGTGCGAAACTTTCGAAGCCGCCATCCTGATGTCGATGTGGATCTGATCGAAATGAATTCGCCACTGCTGGAGTCAGCGCTTGCAGCGGGAGAGATCGACCTCGGTGTGCTGCACCCGCCATTATCGACGCCGGATCTTGTCGTTCACGCTTTACCTGACGAACCGTTGGTGCTGGCACTCCCTTCGGCACACCGGCTTGCCGGACAGGCGACGATCCGCGTGGCGGACCTCGACAACGAGCCTTTCCTGCTGGCGCCCCGCGCCATAGGCCCAAGCATCTATGATCGCGTGATCGCATTGTTCCAGGCTGAAGGCCTCAGCCCGCGCGTCGTCCAGGAAGTAACACCGATGACGACGCTGGTGGGTCTGGTCGCGGCAGGCGCAGGCGTGGGATTCGTCACGGCCGGCATCGCCCGGGCGGCGCGCCCGGGCGTGGTCTATCGCCCGGTCGTTCCGCGCCCGCCAGCCCTGCCGATGGCAGCCGCCTGGCGCGAGCCGTCGCTATCGGCCAGCGGCAGGCGTTTCCTTGAATTGGTCGAGACGCTGATCGAAGCCTCTAGGGCATGATGCCGAAAAGTGTGAAGCGGTTTCGGACCACATCATGCTTTCGAGCACTGGTCGGACCACCATTTTGCTGGCGCTATTCAACCATTGGCGTATCATCTTTCCAGGGAGGGTTCATGGCAGGAGGAGGCCGATGAACGTCGCTGCGGAAATGCCCGTCATGGACTCGACGGTGCAAGGTCTTGTTTCGTCTGCTCTTTCGAAATTTCGCGCCGGCGACACCGTGTCGACACGCGCCATGCTCGATGCCGTACGCCATGCCGACCCGTCCTGCGAGGACAGCGATGACCATCTGGTCGAACTGATTGTGATGGCCGCCGTTGGTAAGACCATGGGGGTCGTGTTCGATCACCGTTCCCCGGACGAACGGTTGCCGCATCTCTAGCGTGCCTTTGCACGCGAAGGAGTGGCATTTTGTTTAGCCAACTCAGTCAGTCACCGTCGTGAAAAGCTCGAGTACCAATTCCATTCCCACGTTCTACCTGCATCGGCGGAGAACGCACGGCTGTAAATCGGGGTTTTCGGGTTGCGCTTATCCCAGTGGAATTTCACGATAACGTCCTTGCCGGCCACAACCTCACGGCCGAAGAATTCGCCTTCGTCGCCATTGAACGAGCCCACCTTGCCGTCGTCGAGTTTGCCCGCGTTGCTGTCGGCCCAGTAGATCGTCCAGAGACGCGTCTTTGGATCGAACAATCGCACGGTGAGGCCCTCGAACGGCTTTCCTCCCAACTCCGTATGAAAAATGTCGAAGTTGCCCAAACCCACCAGGATTTGGCGGCACTCCTGGGTCGCGTCGAATTCCTCCCACTCGTCGCTGCCGGCCAGCGGTTCCTTCAACGTACGATTCCTGATGTTCCAGTTGCCCACCAAATAGTCGAAATCATTTTTGGACGATGTCTCGCTCGCCGTTATCGCAAGTTTCCCGTCCGATGAAAGAGAGAATGCACTCATCTACTTTCCTTTGGATCGACGTCGTGCCCAGCCACTCCCATCGCAGCGGACATGACGAATGTATGGGCGTTTCTTCGATGACTGCGGCGCGCTTCGCATATCCGATCGCGGCAACAAATTGGATGGGACCCAACCACGCGTCGTGATGCACGCCCGCCGTCACCTCCATATCGCAACGCGGAAGCCGAAGACCCGTTCCAGGCACGATCCGCTTCGGGCAGTTCCGGCACTCCCTAGCGAAGCCGCGTTGCTCCGCGCTCCACTCAGGATTCGCTAACCGCCCTGAACCCCTGAACCGACTCCCAACCTGGTACCAAAGTGTCAGATTCTGACCACTAGCTTCCTAGCGGATGCGGCATGTAGCCGACGAAGCCAGAGATCTTCCAGCGGCCGCCGACCTTGCGGCAGAAGTAGAGCGTCTGCCATTTGAGCCGGTCGACACCACCATCGGCCTTGGCGACCGAACCGTCGAATTTCTTGTGCAGCACCGCGCGGTCGCCATCGACATCGATGTCGCGCATGTTGGTGACGCGGAACAGCGCCTCGCGCAGCGGTTCGGCGAATTTCGTCGCCGCGGTTTCCTTGGCCTGCCGCAGCCATTCGTCGCGATAGACGTCCAGCCTGGGAAACTGCAGCCGCCAGGCATCGGCATTGGCAAGGAAATGCGCATGCATGCCGAAGAAACTTTCCGCGATGAAATCGTCCTCGACCATCGACCAGTCTTGTCCGAGGAAGGCATCGATGTCGCGCCGCACCAGCATTTCCCAAAGCGCGTGGCGGTCGGCATCGCCTTGCGGAAACGGATTATTGTCGAAGGTCATGCTGGATCTCCCCTCTCGCAAGCAATTCCAGGAAAAGTGCGTAGCGGTTTTCCGTCCGGAATTGCGTAAAACAAAAACAGCGCGCGCCGGCCGCCGGCGGTCGCCCACCTGTCGCTGCAGCGGCGTCGAGCGCAAGATGCTCAGGCTTCTGTAATAAAGCAACATGGATTTCGAAAAAATGTTGCTTTCCGACATTGCCTCTATGAGGATCATGCCGACAGGGGTAGACGGCTATGCGACCCGGTTCCCGTCGGTCGACAAGATGGAGGCTCACTTGCCCAAGCAATGCTTTGGAAAATCGCATGTTCCGCTCTCGCCCGCCGTGCGCGCGGGCGATTTCGTCTATGTCTCCGGCCAGGTGCCGGTGGGCAGCGACGGGCTTGTGGTGAAGGGCGGCATCGCCGAACAGGCCGAGCAGGTGCTGCAGAACGTCAAGGCGGCGCTGGCGCTCGCCGACTGCACCATGGACGATGTGGTGAAGACTACCGTCTGGCTGGAGGACGCGCGTGATTTCGGCACTTTCAACGCCGTCTATGCAAAGCATTTCCCCAAGGACCCACCGGCGCGCACCACGGTGGAGTCACGCCTGATGATCGACATCAAGATCGAGATCGAAGCCGTCGCCTACCGGCCGGCCTGATCGCGACCACACAAAGGAAGGCACCGATGCAGTTCGATCTCCTGATCAAGGGCGGGCGTGTCATCGATCCCGCATCGGGCCTAGATGCGCAACGCGACGTTGCCATTGCCGACGGCCGCGTCGCTGCGATCGACGCAGCCATCGATGCCGAGGTGGCGGGTGAAGTCGTCGACGCCAGGGATTGCATCGTTACGCCCGGCCTCGTCGACCTGCACAGCCACGTCTATTGGGGCGGCACCTCGCTCGGCGTCGATGCCGACCGACTGGCGGCCAAGAGCGCCACCACCACCTTCATCGACGCCGGCAGCGCCGGCGCCGGCAACTTCCTCGGCTTCCGCCGCCATGTCATCGAGCGCTCAAAGGTGCGCATCCTGGCCTACGTCAACATCTCCTTTGCTGGCATATTCGGCTTCTCGAACACCGTGTCGGTCGGCGAATGCAGCGATCTCAGGCTCTGCGAGCCGCGCGAGACGGTGGCCGCGGTGCGTGAGCACGCCGATGTCGTCGTCGGCATCAAGGTGCGTTCCGGCAAGCATGCCGGCGGCACCAGCGGCATCGCGCCGGTCGACCTTGCGCTCGAAGCCGCCGACAAGGCAGGCCTGCCGCTGATGGCGCATATCGACGAGCCGCCGCCCGGTCGCTCGGAAGTGCTGCCGCGCCTGCGCCGGGGCGACATTCTCACCCACTGCTTCCGGCCGTTCCCCAACGCCCCGGTCTTCGCCTCCGGCGCGGTGCGGCCGGACATGCGGCTGGCGCGCGAGCGCGGCGTCATCTTCGACATCGGCCACGGCATGGGCTCCTTCGACTTCGAGGTGGCGAAGGCGATGCTCGCCGAAGGGCTGGCGCCCGACGTCATCTCGAGCGACGTGCATCTCTACTGCGTCGACGGCCCCGCCTTCGACATCCTGGTCTGCATGTCAAAGCTACTGGCGCTCGGCATGCCGCTGGTCGAGGTGCTGCGCGCGGCGACCGTGGCCCCGGCGCAGGCAATTGCCAGGCCGGAGCTTGGCGCGCTGAAGGTAGGCGGCATCGGTGATGTCGCGGTGCTGAAGTTGCAGCCGGGACGGTTCACCTTCGTCGATGCCATGGGCGCTGCGCTGGCTGCGGATCGGCGGCTGGTCTCGAACGGCATCGTTATCGGCGGCAAGTGGTGGCCGAACGAGGAGCCCGACCACAATGAGACGGAGCGTTTTGAGCCGCACGCGCGTCACACGCATGTAGATGTGGCGGCCAGGCATTTCGGGCATGGGCACGATTAGCCGATCTCGGCAGGGCTGGCCCGCCTTGCGGCGGCGGCGCGTTTGGCGAATGGCTTCCCTCACTCCGTCGCTGCTTCGCAGCACCACCTCTCCCCCTCCGGAGGGAGAGGAAGGGCGCCAAGGCCGGCAAACTGGCGCTTTTCCTCTCCCCCGTCGATCGGGGAGAGGTGTCGAGCGAAGCTCGACAGAGTGGGGGGCGACCTTACGCGGCGTTACTTGGCTCGCCGTAAACCGGCGTCGCAATCCCTTCCATCCTCGCCTTGAGCTGCAGCGCCACGAACTTCGAATAAAAGCGCGACAGCGCCAGGTTGCCGCCATGGAACCACAGCGCTTCCTGCGCCGTCGGCTTCCACATGTTGCGCAATTCGCCCTGCCAGGGTCCGGGATCGCCCTTCACGCCGGAGCCGAGGCCCCAGCACGGGCCGACCTTGTCGGCGACCTCGCGCGAGACGATCGCAGCAACCGTCTCGTTCATCGACTGGTAGCCGGTGCAGCAGACGATCGCGTCGACGGCGAGCTCGCTGCCGTCCTCGAACAGGATGCCGCTCGGCGTCAGCGACGTGATGCCGGCGCCGCTCTTCACCTTGATCTCGCCGTTCAGGATCAGCTCGCAGGCGCCGACATCGATGTAGTAGCCCGAACCTGTGCGGTAGGCTTTCATCAACAGCCCGGTCTCGTCCTCGCCGAAGTCGATGGCAAAGCCGCTGTCGCTGAGGCGCTGGTAGAAGTCCGCGTCGCGCGCCCTGATCACATTGTAGAGCGCGCGCTGGCCCTTCGGCACCAGCGCGAAGGGCGTCGAGGCGACGATCATATCGGCCTTGTCGGTGGTGATGCCGCGCGCCAACGCCTTCTCCGAAAAGATCTCGAAGCCGACATCCATCAGCGTGTCTGACTTCACCACGGTCGTCGGCGAGCGCTGGACCATGGTGACCTTCGCGCCTGCTTCCCAGAGGTCGACGCTGACATCATGGCCTGAGCTTGCGGCGCCGATCACCGCGACGCGTTTGCCGCGGAACTTCTCGCCGGTGGAATACTGGCTGGAATGCAAAAGCTCGCCCTTGAAGCTGTCCGCGCCCGGCAACTCGATCTGCCGCGGCGGCCCATAGGCGCCGGTGGCGAAGACGATATGCTTCGGCTTCAGCGTGATGCGCTGGCCGACGCGGTCAACCACCACCGTCCAGACCTTTTCGGCCTCGTCAAAGGCGGCGCTGACGCATTTGGTGGCGACCCAATAGTTCAGCTCCATGACGCGGGTATACATTTCCAGCCAGTCGCCCATCTTGTCCTTGGGCGTGAAGACCGGCCAGTTCTCCGGGAACGGAATGTAGGGCAGATGGTCGTACCAGACCGGATCGTGCAGCACGAGCGAACGATAGCGGTTGCGCCAGGAATCGCCGGCGCGCGCGTTCTTTTCGATGACGAGCGTGGGGACGCCGAGCTGCCGCAGCCGGGCGCCCAGCATGATGCCGCCCTGCCCCCCGCCGATCACCAGGCAATAGGGCTGCTCCTGCACGCCGAGATCGCGCGCTTCGCGCGCTCGTGCTTCGGCCCAGGTCTCGCGCTTGGGGTCGGCCTTGTGACGGATGCCGAGCGGCCGTGCCGGGCCTTTCCGCTCCTCGAAACCCTTGAGCTCGCTCATCGCCGTGAACAGCGTACGGCAGCGGCCGTCCTTGAGCCGCAAGATCCCTTCGCCGCGGGCGACCGCCGTCTCGAAGGTGAACCAGGTTTCGATGATGCCGTCATCGACGCTTGGCTCCCCGGACGGCCGCCAATGCGACGGTTGTGCCGCGGGCAGCGTCGCCTTCAGCATCTCGCGGATCGCCGCCTGTCCCTCCATCGTCTTGATGTTCCATGTGAAGGTCAGCAGATCGCGCCAATAGCAATCCTCGGCGAAAAGGTTGGCCACCGCCTCGATGTCGCCGGCCTCGAGCGCGCGGCCGAAAGCGCCGAGCCATGTTGCCGCCTGTTGCGATGGTGCGATATCGAGCATTTTGTCCTTCCCATTGTCAGTTCGAATTCCTCCATCGAGGCCGGCGCCGCCGACTTTCCCTTCTCCCCTTGTGGGAGAAGGTGGATCGGCGCGTCAGCGCCGAGACGGTTGAGGGGTGTTCCAGCGGAGTGAGACGCCGGCTTTCCCTGGAACACCCCTCATCCGACCTCGCTTCGCGAGGCCACCTTCTCCCACAAGGGGAGAAGGAATAGTCGCTAATCTCCCAACGGCTCCATCTCTTTCCCCGTCCGATGGATCTGGGCGTTGTACTTTATCCGGCGTACAGTCTCTCGCGCCGGTCCGTCGATCCGGTAAGCGGTCGCCACCGCAAGAAGATCGATGGCCGCGAGGAAAGCGTAGCGCGACGCGGTCGGCTTCAGCGTATCAGGGTATTCGGGAACAGCCATCGTCAGCCGCACATCGCAGACCTGCGTCAGCTCGGTGTCGGGCGCAGTCACGCAGATCGCGTTGGCGCGGTAGTGCTTGGCGAGTTCCACCGCTTCGATCACCTCGCGCGTGCGCCCGGTGGCCGAGATCGCGATCACCAGATCGCCCGGCTTCAGCGTCGAGGCCGTCATGCGCATCAGGTAGGGATCGCATTGCGCGCTGATGGTGATGCCGTAGCGGAACAGCCGGTATTGCGTCTCCTGCGCCAGCGCAGACGAACTGCCGCCGAGGCCGAACACCGTCACCTGGCGCGCCTTGGCGATCAGCTCCGCCGCCTTCTGCAACTGTCCCGGATCGATCTGCCGCTCCGCTTCCTGCAGCGCGCGCCGCGCTTCGCCGAACACGGCGTTCCAGAACGGCATGCCGCTGTCGCTGTTCGCGGGTTGCGGCTTGGTGCTGAGATAGAGCGCGCCGACGACGAGGCTCTGCGCCAGTTTCAGCTTGAAATCACGCACGCCGTCGCAGCCGATGGCGCGGCAGAACCGGGTGACGGTCGGCTCGCTTACCCCTGCTCGCTGGGCAAGCGCGGCATTGGAAGCATCGACGGCATATTTGACGTTGTCGAGCACGACATCGGCGACGCGGCGCTCGGCCGGACGCAGCTCCGCGTAGCTGTCCTTCACCTGCGAGATGATATCAGGAATACGCCTGACATGGTCGTGACGGTCGCCGTCCTCGTCCGTGGTTCGCAATGCCTGACTGTCAGCTTCGGTCATTAGCCAATCCTCCCCAGCCCGCTTCCGAACCATTATCTTCGCGATTATCCGCTCGCTGGCCATAGGCAATCAACCGAGCCGAGTATGTAGGAAAGTAACACGCATCGCAAGCTGGCAAAAAATAACGCAAAATCAAATGCTTATCCAAGTATTGATTGAACCTGATTGCTTCCGTTCTTTGTCGCCGCTTGACAGTAAAGTAGGATAGTTACAGACTGATTTTGCGGACAGATGAGGCCTCCGGCAACGCATCGCGCAGTCTCCGAGGGGGAGCATGAGTACGGCAAGCGCAAGAACGCCGAAGCTCGGCGTGCAGGCAGCGACCAAGGTCTATCAAACGGCCTCCGGCGATCTTCTGGCGCTGGATCGCTGCAGCCTGGATGTCCAACCCAATGAAATCGTTTCGATCGTCGGCCCCTCCGGCTGCGGCAAGACCACGCTGTTGTGGTCGATGTCGGGCCTGCACCGGCTGACCGGCGGCTCCATCGTGCTCGACGGAAAGGAGATCACCGGACCGCGCCCCGAGATCGGCATCGTCTTCCAAGAAGCGAACCTTTTGCCCTGGCGCAACCTCGACGCCAACATCAACTTCCCGTTCGAGATCAAGGGCGAAAAACCCGATCGCGCCTGGATCGCGCATCTGCTCAACCGCGTCGGGCTCGAAGGCTTCGGCGGCAAGTTCCCGCGCGAGCTTTCCGGCGGCATGCAGCAACGGGCGGCAATCGTGCGCGCGCTGGCGCTGAAACCTTCCGTGCTGTTGATGGACGAGCCCTTCGGCGCGCTCGACAGTTTCACCCGCGAGGAGATGAACCGCCTTGTCGAGGAGATCTGGCTCGATACCAAGACCACCATCGTCTTCATCACCCACAGCATCGAGGAAGCGATCTTCCTGTCGGACCGCGTGGTGGTGCTGACGACAAGGCCAGGCCGTGTCGCTAAGGTCTACGACGTGCCGTTTCCACGGCCGCGTTCGCTGGAGATCATGGCGACGAAAGAGGTCTTCGATCTCACCAACAAGATCAAGATGGACATTGTTGGCGAGCGCGTCCGGCCGAGCACGCCGGAGCGGCCGTCAGCTGAAATCGTGAGGATCAGGCCGTGAGCGGGGGCGACGCCATTCCGGAATTCTCAAAGGCCAAATCCGGCGATGGCCAGGATGTCAGCCTGACCAATCTTTCGGCTTTTGCCAGCGGACCCGGCATCAAATCCGGCGCCGAAGTGGTTGCGATCCTCGCCGTCGCCGTGGTGATCATCGGCGGCATCGAACTGGCGCTGCGCATCTTCCATGTGCCGCAATACATTATGCCGCCGCCGAGCTCGATCGCTTACGCTTTGTTCGACGAATTCCCGCTGATCGCGCCGCATCTCGGCTACACGCTTGTCGAGCTCGTTTCCGGCTTTGCCATCGGCGCCATCGTCGGCCTGGTGATGGCGGCTGTCATCACGCAATTCCCTTTTGCCGAAAAGATCGTCGCACCCTACATCCTGATCCTCGTCACCACGCCGATGCTGGCGCTGGTGCCGCTGCTGATCCTGCGCTTCGGCTTCGGCTACACGCCGCGCATCATTGCCGTGGCTTTGGCCGCCGGCCCGATGGTGATGATCAATGCCGCGACCGGCTTCCGTCGCGTCGACAGCGCCAAGATCGCTTTAGCCCGCTCCTATGGCGCGAGCACGTTGCAGATCTTCTGGAAGATCCGCGCCCCTATGGCGCTGCCGATGATCCTGGTCGGCCTGATGATCGGCGCGATTTTCGGACTGCTCACCGCCGTCGGCGCCGAGATGGTCGGCGGCGGCTTCGGTCTCGGCAACCGCCTCACCTCCTATTCGTCGATGATCCAGATGCCGCAGTTCTTCGCGGTCGTGCTGATCCTCTCGACGCTCGGCATCCTGATCTACGTGCTGTTCTTCCTGATCGGCAAGAAATGGGCGAGCTGGGAGACGTGATAGCGAAAGGATGAAGTCGCCCGGGAGGCGGGCGAAAAAGGCAAGGCAAGCAATCAACAAAAGGGGAGTGCCATGACAAACGAAAATCCGATCCATTCCAGTGCTCCGGCCGGCATCAGCCGCCGCTATTTCCTGCAGGTGACTGCGGCCGGCGTCGTCACCGCCACCGCGCTCGGCGCGTCCGGCCTGAGGGCCAGGGCGGCGGCTTATGAGAAATTCACCTGGATCTCGCCGCGCGGCACGCTCGAAGTGCTGGACGATTATCCCTACTGGTCGGCCAAGAAGGCCGGCTATTTCGGCGACCTCGCCACCGACATGCAGCCCGGGCCGTCGGACGGCACCGCGACAGTGAAGTTCGTCGACGTCGGCCAGGCCGATATGGGCTTCCCCTCGCCCGGCGTGTTCTCCTTCGCCATCCAGAACGGCATGAAGCTGAAGTCGGTGTTCCATATGGGCGCGCGCGACACGTTCAGCATCGCCTTCCGCAAGGGCGAGGGGTCGAACGACCTTAAGAAGCTTGAGGGCAAGACCGTCCTGCTCGGCTCCGCCGCCTGGCAGTCGATCACCGATCCGCTGCTGGCAGCGCAAGGCGTCGACATCAAGAAGGTGAAATATGTCGAGGCCGGCTGGCCGACCTGGGGCACCGCGCTCGCCGGCGGCCAGGGCGATGCGGCGCTCTCCTGGGAGGGTCTGCGCGCCGAATGGATCGCCAAGGGGCTCGACTTCGAATACTGGCTCGGCGTGAAGAACTCCAAATTGCCGGCCAACACCTTCGTCGTGCGCGCCGCCGACCTCGAGGACGCCGACAAGAAGGCATTCCTGGAGAAGTATCTGCGCGGCTGGGCGATGGGTCTCGAATTCGGCTACCAGAACCCGCGCGCTGCGGTCGAGGCCGTGTTCGAGCAGTTCCCGACCTTGGCCAAGAACCTCGGCCCCGAACTCGGCACGACCTCGATCCTGCAGCAGATCAACGTCTTCCGCGGCGACATGGACAAGCGCGGGGGCTGGGGCTCGCACGACATGGCGAGTTGGCAGGGCTTCTTCGACGAGATCCTCAAGATCGGCCAGATCTCCGCGCCGGTTAAGGCCGAGGACGTCTGCACCAACGACCTGATCCCGGCCGCCAACGACTTCGACAAGGCCAACGTCAAGGCCGACGCCGATGGCGTGAAACTGTCGGAAGGCTTTGCCGCGCTCGACGTCGACAAGATCAAGGCGCACCTGTTCGACTCCGCCGTGAAGTAGCCCGGCGACGGACATTAGCGACAAACGGGCGGCGACTGAATCGCCGCCCCCAATCAACGAAATGCGGGAGGCTGCAGTGGCCGACAGGGTAAAAATATTGGTGGTTGGTCTGGGCAATATGGGCGCTTCGCATGCCAGCGCCTATCATCGCTCCGACGGCTTCGAGATCGTCGGCATCATGAGCCGCTCGATCAAGAGCAGCAAGAAGATCCCCAAGGAACTCGCCGGCTATCCGCTCTACGAGGATTTTGACCTGGCTCTGAAGGAGACGAAGCCTGATGCGGTCTCGATCAACAGCTGGCCGAACACGCACGCGGAATATGCGTTGAAGGCAATCGCCGCCAACTGCCATGTCTTCATGGAAAAACCCTTGGCCACCAACATCGAGGACGCCGAGAAGGTGGTGGCCGCGGCGCGGGCGAAGAACCGCAAGCTGGTGCTCGGCTACATCCTGCGCGTCCACCCCTCCTGGATCAAATTCATCGAGGTCGGCAAGACGCTCGGCAAGCCGCTGGTGATGCGCCTCAACCTCAACCAGCAGAGCAGCGGCACGGCCTGGCACTGGCACAAGAACCTGATCGACTCGCTGATCCCGATCGTCGACTGCGGCGTGCACTATGTCGATGTCATGTGCCAGCTTACCGGCGCCAAGCCGGTGCGCGTACACGGCATCGGCGCCAAGCTATGGGCCGAGGCCGACAAGCAGAATTACGGCCACCTGCATGTCACCTTCGACGACGGCTCGGTCGGCTGGTACGAGGCGGGCTGGGGTCCGATGATGAGCGAAACCGCCTATTTCGTGAAGGACGTGGTCGGCCCGAAAGGCGCCGTCTCGATCGTCGCCGGCCAGTCGGGGAGCAGCGCCAAAGACGCCGAAGAAGTCTCGGATTCCGCCGACATCGACCGCCACACCAAGACCGACGCGCTGAAGATCCATTACGCGCAGGTCGACGGCGACAAGAACTTTTCCAAGCCCGACGAGATCGTCAGCATGGAGGACGAGCCAGGCCACCAGGAGCTTTGCGACCGCGAGCAGGCCTTCTTCCTGCGCGCCATCCGGGAGGACCTCGATCTGACCGAGCAGATGGATGCCGCCGTCAACAGCCTGCGCATCGTGCTGGCCGCCGAGCAGAGCATCGTGGAAAAGCGCACCGTCGAGCTGGCCTGAGGCCGCGCCAGGCCCCCTCACCCGGCCGCTTCGCGGCCATCTTCTCCCCGGCGGGGAGAAGAGATTGGCGCTAGCGCCGAAAACCTCCTCTCCCCGCCGGGGAGAGGTCAGCCGAGCGAAGCGGAGGCTGGGTGAGGGTGAGTCCGCCGAGCCTTTCTTGGCTCTCACTGCATCATGGAGGAGGAAGACATGGCCGCGATTTCCGAGAGCCTTCTCGAGACCTACACCAGTTCCGACGCCCTGGGCCTGGCAAGCCTCGTCAAGCGCGGCGAGGTTTCTCCTGCCGAGCTGGTCGAAGCGGCGATCACCATGATCGAGCGCCTCAACCCCTCGCTCAACGCGGTCGTCCACCGCCTCTACGATATGGCGCGCGCTCAGGCGAAAACGGTCGACAAGACGGCGTCCTTCGCCGGCGTTCCCTTTCTGCTCAAGGAGCTCGCTTCGTCCTGGAAGGGCGCGCCGCTCACCAACTCCTGCCGCTACCTGAAGGACTTCGTCGCCGATTCCGACAGCGAGGTCGTACGCCGCATCAAGGCGGCTGGCCTGGTGCTCGTCGGCAAATCCAACGCGCCCGAGAACGGCTGGTCGATCACCACCGAGCCAAAACTCTACGGCACGACGAAGAACCCGTGGAAGGAAGGCATCACGCCGGGTGGCTCGAGCGGCGGCGCCGCCGCCGCGATTGCTGCGTGCATGGTGCCGATCGCCGAAGCCAGCGACGGCGCTGGCTCGATCCGCGTGCCGGCCTCCTGCTGCGGCATCATCGGCCTGAAGCCGTCGCGCGGTCGCGTCAGCCTGGCGCCCTTCGGCGACTATTGGTATGGCGGGGCCTACTTCCTCTGCTGCTCGCGCACGGTGCGCGACACCGCCGCCTATCTCGACGCGGTGGCCGGCGCCCTGCCTGGCGATGCCTACACGCCGCCGGTTCCCGCGGACAGCTGGCTGAACCTTTCCGCACGGGCGCCGAAGAAACTGCGCATCGGCTTTACCGTCACGCCACCCCATGGCGCGGCGATAGATCCTGAAGTCAAGGCAACGGTGCGCTCCACGGTCACCGCGCTCGAACGCCTCGGCCATGATGTCGAGGAGCACGACATGCCGCTCGACGCCGACGCGGCGTGGAGAACCTACACCGACATGACCAATGTGCAGACGGCCGCCACTTTCGGTTTTCTCGAGACGCTGGTCGGCAAGCCAGTCACGCCAAACGATGTCGAGCCGGTGACCTGGGCGGTCATCGAGCGCGGCCGCGCGACCAGCGGCATCAAGCATGTCTCCGATGTCGAGCAATTGAGGCTGATCGGCCGCGACATCGTCGGCGACCTCAACGCATACGACATCTTCATCACCCCAACGCTAACTGAGCTGCCGCGCCCCTTCGGCTACTACGACATGTCGGAGACGGACCTCGACCGCTACAATGCCAAATGGGGCGACGCGGTCTTCAACTTCCCCTTCAACATCTCCGGCCTGCCGGCGATCTCGCTGCCGCTCGGGCAGTCCGCCGGCGGCGTGCCGATCGGCGTCCAGCTCGTCGGCCGCTACGGCGACGAGGCGACGGTGCTGGCGCTTTCCACGCAGTTGGAAGAGGAGATGCCGTGGAGGGATAGGCGGCCGGCGCTCTAGGCGATCACCTTGTCGGGCAAGGCTATCGACGTCCGTTGGGGTAGTCATCGCAAACGCCGGTGATGAGCTGAAGGCTCATGAACCTCGTCATTCCAGGGCGGAGCAAGGAGCGAAGCGACGCGCGCAGACCCTGGAATCCATGCCGTTACCTGGACCGAAGTGTGCATCGGTGCAGAATTCTGGACCGCCGCGGCGCCTCCAAGTCACGGCATGGATCCTCGGGTCTGCGCGCGTCGCTTCGCTCCTTGCTCCGCCCGTGGATGACGACCGCGGGAGGTGTCTCGGCCAGTCGCCAAGGCGTGGAACCTGCCCACGCACATTAACCAACCGGACTTCGGACGGGATCGCCAAAACCCCTATAGAATTCCTATATCTTTCCTCCCCACCCCGTCTCGAACCTTTATGGCGATCGGGTCCATATTTCCATTCGAAAAACGCTTTGATTGCCATCACCGGCAAGGTGATGCGCGTCCGCGTGCAGTTTTGATCCCGCCGATGCGGGACACGAACACAAAGTGGAAAACAAGGAAATTCTGCCATGGACCTCATTGTTCTCGGGATCGGGGTTTTGTTCTTCGCCCTGTCCTTGGCCTACGTCAAAGCCTGCGACAGAATCTGAGCGGAGGGCCGGATCATGCTTTTCGACTACATCCTCGGCGGCGCGGTGACCTTGTTCCTGCTTGCCTATCTCACCTACGCCCTCATCCGCCCAGAGCGCTTCTGACCGGCGCGCGGAGAACTCATCATGACCATAAATGGCTGGATACAGATCCTCCTCTATTGCGGGGTCCTGCTTTTGCTCGTGAAGCCGCTCGGCGGCTACATGTACCGCGTCTTCAGCGGCGACCGCACCTTGCTGTCGCCCGTGCTCGCCCCGGTCGAGCGCGGCCTCTATCGCCTCGCCGGTACGAGCGAGAAGGAAGAGCAGCATTGGGCCGTCTACGCGACCGCCATGCTGCTCTTCAATCTCGCCGGCTTCCTGGTCCTTTACGCGCTGCAGCGGCTGCAGGGCGCCCTGCCCTACAATCCCGCCGGCATGAGCGCGGTCGACCCTCAGCTTGCCTTCAACACGGCCGCCAGCTTCGTCACCAACACCAACTGGCAGAACTACGGCGGCGAAAGCACGATGTCCTATCTCGTGCAGATGGCCGGCCTCACCGTCCAGAACTTCGTCTCGGCCGCCACCGGCATCGCCATCGCCATCGCTTTGGTCCGCGGCTTTGCCCGCGCTTCCGGCAAATCGATCGGCAATTTCTGGGTCGATCTCACCCGCTGCACGCTCTATGTGCTCCTGCCGCTCTGCATCGTGCTGACGCTGGTCTATGTCTGGCTGGGCATCCCGCAGACGCTTGGGCCGTATGTCGACGCCACCACGCTGGAAGGCGCCAAGCAGACCATCGCACTCGGGCCGGTCGCCTCGCAGGTCGCCATCAAGATGCTCGGTACCAATGGCGGCGGCTTCTTCAACGCCAACGCCGCGCATCCGTTCGAGAATCCGGACGCGATTTCCAACCTGATCCAGATGCTATCGATCTTCGCGCTGGGTGCCGCTCTCACCAACGTCTTCGGCCGCATGGTCGGCAACCAGCGCCAGGGCTGGGCGATCCTCGCCTCGATGGGCGTGCTGTTCCTCGCCGGCGTCGCCGTCTGCTACTGGGCCGAGGCCGCCGGCAACCCGCTGGTGCATGCGCTCGGCATCGACGGCGGCAACATGGAAGGCAAGGAGAGCCGCTTCGGCATCGCCTTGTCGGCCCTGTTCGCCGTCATCACCACCGCCGCCTCCTGCGGCGCCGTCAACGCCATGCATGACAGTTTCACCGCGCTTGGCGGCATGATCCCGCTGATCAACATGCAGCTCGGCGAGGTCATCGTCGGCGGTGTCGGCGCCGGTTTCTACGGCATATTGATGTTCGTCGTGATCGCGGTCTTCGTCGCCGGCCTGATGGTCGGCCGCACGCCGGAATATCTCGGCAAGAAGATCGAGGCCAGGGAGGTCAAGATGGCGATGCTCGCCATCCTTTGCCTGCCGCTGGCGATGCTGGTCTTCACGGCCATCGCCGTTGTGCTGCCGAGCGCCGTGGCCTCGATGGCCAATGGCGGCCCGCACGGCTTCACCGAAGTGCTCTATGCCTATACCTCGGCGGCCGCGAACAACGGCTCCGCCTTCGGCGGCCTCACCGGCAACACGCCCTGGTACAACATGACCATGGCAATCGGTATGCTGATGGGCCGTTTCCTGGTCATCATCCCTGCGCTTGCAATTGCCGGCTCGCTGGCGGCCAAGAAGACCGTGCCTGCCTCGGCCGGCACCTTCCCGACCGACGGCACGCTGTTCGTCGGCCTGCTGGTCGGCGTCATCGTCATCGTCGGCGGCCTCACCTTCTTCCCCTCACTCGCTGTCGGTCCGATCATCGAGCACCTGGCGATGATCCACGGACAGACTTTCTGAGATGACCATGCCTTGGTTCAATTACATACGTCGGCACGACCGCCACCAGCCCGGTGGCGGAACGCCCGACGACGGAGGGGACGAGAGACCTCGTCCTTTCCCGACCCTGTCGACCTTCCTGGGGATAGCGGCCGTGCTCTTCGTCATCTGGCTGCTGGCCTCCGGCCTTCCGCATCTGTTCCCGAAGACCGAGCACCCGGCGCCGTCCAACATCACCGATACTGGAGCTACGAAATGAGCCAGTCCAAATCAGCGAGCATTCTGGATGCCCGCATCCTGGTGCCCGCCATCGGCGGCGCGTTCCGCAAGCTCGACCCGCGCACGCTGATCAAAAATCCGGTGATGTTCGTCGTCGCCATCGTCTCGGCGCTTACGACAGTGCTGTTCGTCAAGGATCTGGTCACCGGTGGCGGCGATCTCGGCTTCACCCTGCAGATCATCATCTGGCTGTGGTTCACGGTTCTGTTCGCCAACTTCGCCGAAGCCGTGGCCGAGGGCCGCGGCAAGGCGCAAGCCGACTCGCTGCGCAAGGCGCGCACCGAGACCCAGGCCAAGCTGCTCGCCAATGGCGATCGTTCGAAGTTCAAGCTGGTGCCGGGCACCAGCCTGAAGGTCGGCGACATCGTACTGGTCGAGGCTGGCGACATCATCCCCTCCGATGGCGAGGTCATCGAAGGCGTGGCTTCAGTCAACGAGGCCGCGATCACCGGCGAATCCGCGCCCGTCATCCGCGAATCCGGCGGCGACCGCTCCGCCGTCACCGGCGGCACGCAAGTGCTGTCCGACTGGATCCGCGTGCGCATTTCCGCCGCTTCCGGCCACACCTTCCTCGACCGCATGATCTCGCTGGTCGAGGGCGCCGAGCGCCAGAAGACGCCGAACGAGATCGCGCTCAACATCCTGCTCGTCGGCATGACGCTGATCTTCGTGCTGGCGACAGCGACCATCCCGAGCTTCGCCTCCTATTCCGGCGGCTATATCCCGGTGACGATCCTCGTCGCGCTGTTCGTGACGCTGATCCCGACCACGATCGGCGCGCTGCTGTCGGCCATCGGCATCGCCGGCATGGACCGCCTGGTGCGCTTCAACGTGCTTGCCATGTCCGGTCGCGCCGTCGAGGCAGCCGGCGACGTCGACACGCTGCTGCTCGACAAGACCGGCACCATCACGCTGGGCAACCGCCAGGCGACCGAGTTCCGCCCGGTCAAGGGCGTCGCCGAGCAGGAGCTGGCCGATGCGGCCCAGCTTGCCTCACTGGCCGACGAGACCCCGGAAGGCCGCTCGATCGTGGTTCTCGCCAAGGAGAAATATGGCATCCGCGCCCGCGACATGGCGACGTTGCACGCGACCTTTGTGCCCTTCACCGCGCAGACCCGCATGAGCGGCGTCGATATCGACGGCTCGTCGGTGCGCAAGGGCGCGGTCGATGCGGTGCTCGCCCATGTCAACCAGGCGACGTCCGCCGCGCATGGCGCACGCCCGGCCAGCGAGACGATCCGGGACCTGCAGGCGATCGCCGACGAGATCGCCAAGGCTGGCGGCACGCCGCTGGCGGTCGAACGCGACGGACGCCTGCTCGGCGTCGTTCACCTCAAGGACATCGTCAAGGGCGGCATCCGCGAGCGTTTCGCCGAACTGCGCAAGATGGGCATCCGCACGGTGATGATCACCGGCGACAACCCGCTGACGGCCGCGGCGATTGCCGCTGAAGCTGGCGTCGACGACTTCCTTGCCCAGGCGACGCCGGAGAACAAGCTGTCGCTGATCCGCGAGGAGCAGGCCAAGGGCAAGCTGGTGGCCATGTGCGGCGACGGCACCAATGACGCGCCGGCGCTCGCCCAGGCCGATGTCGGTGTCGCCATGAACACCGGCACGGTCGCCGCGCGCGAAGCCGGCAACATGGTCGACCTCGACTCCGACCCGACCAAGCTGATCGAGATCGTCGAGATCGGCAAGGCGCTGCTGATGACGCGCGGCTCGCTGACCACCTTCTCGATCGCCAACGACGTGGCCAAATATTTCGCCATCATTCCGGCGATGTTCGCCGTCTTCTATGTCGCGCCCGGCCAGTCCACCGGTCCGTTGCAGGCGCTCAACGTCATGCATCTGGCGACGCCGCAGAGCGCCATCCTGTCGGCCATCATCTTCAACGCGCTGATCATCATCGCGCTGATCCCGCTGTCGCTGAAAGGCGTCAGATATCGGGCCATCGGCGCCGGCGCGCTGCTCACCCGCAACCTGCTCGTCTACGGCCTTGGCGGCATCATCGTGCCGTTCGTCGGCATCAAGGCGATCGACCTGATCGTCACGGCCCTCGGCCTCGCATAAGGATTGTCCCGATGTTCAAGCAACTCAGGCCCGCTTTTGTCATGATCGTCTTCTTCACGGTGCTGACCGGCCTCATCTATCCGATCGGCATGACCGGCATCGCCCAGGCGCTGTTCCCCAACCAGGCCAATGGCAGCCTGATCGCCAGGGATGGCAAGGTGATCGGTTCCAGCCTGATCGGCCAGGCCTTCGCCAGCGACCGCTATTTCCACGGCAGGCCGTCGGCAGCCGGCAATGGCTACGACGCCAGCGCCTCCAGCGGCTCCAATCTCGGCCCAACCAATCCCAAGCTGATCGAGCGCATCAAGGGCGATGCCGGGAGACTGAAAGCGGAAAATCCGAATGCGCCGGTGCCGATGGACCTCGTCACGACTTCCGGCAGCGGCCTCGATCCCGACATCAGCCCCGACGCCGCCTATTTCCAGGTGCCGCGTGTCGCCAAGGCCCGTGGCGTGGACGAGGCCAAGGTGAAGGCGCTCGTCGACAGCCATGTCGAGGATCGCAAGCTCGGCTTCATGGGCGAGCAGGTGGTCAACGTTCTGGCGCTGAACCTCGCGCTGGATGACCTGAAATAATCCGCTCCGCGGCCGGGGGGGGGCCCCCCCCCCCCCGCCCTACTATGATTTGAGGAGGGCGGGGGGCCACGACGAGACAACCACCAACGCCCCCCCCCCCACCCCGAGCAGCGCCGAG